>JAQUJC010000043.1 GCA_028681135.1 Kiritimatiellia bacterium
TGGCGAATTCCAATTCCTGATGCGAATTGGTTGTCCCAAGCATAAAACCATGAATCTCATGGGAAGGGCAATAGTAAACAACGGGAGATCGCAGAGGCAGCGCGCGAAAAATTATCTTCAAGGTTCCATCCTGCGCCTGTTTTGTAGGGGCATCCCGACTCTTTCTCGAACATTTCGGCACCCTTGGCCTTTGGCCTCCGCGAGCAGGGATCGAGCAAGCTCGACCCCACCACTTCAACGCGTCATCTTATCCGTTTTTCGTCGTGCGTCCCATACAGGGGGAGGGGGGGGGATACTGATAGGACGCACCTGGAAAAGAGTAATTTTCGGACATTCGGATTGCGCTAGCGGCGGGGGCTGCGTAAAGTAGTCACCCATGTTCCGAGATATCTTTCATAATCTTCCCCTGGTGGCCGCGGTCGCGGGGTGGCTGGTGGCCCAGCTAATCAAGTTGCTTAACTTTATTGTGCGGGAACGTAAATTCGATTATGGCTTCTTTTTCCGATTGGGGGGCATGCCCAGCTCCCACACGGCGTCCGCTGCGGCCTGCGCGACATCGGTGGGCCTGTGTTCCGGGTTTGGGTCCTCGGTGTTTGCAGTGGCGACCGGACTGCTTGCCTTGATCATGATCGATGCGCAAAGCGTGCGGTATGCCGCCGGGGCCCAAGCGCGACTGCTTAACCAGATCGCGGAAGATTTTTATCGCCATCACAAAGTCTCTCCCGAGAAACTGGTGGAATTCCTGGGCCATACCCGCCTAGAAGTGCTGATGGGGGCCCTGCTGGGCATCGTGATTGCCCTGCTGGTGCATGGCTATTTCCCTGCTTGACCCCAACCAGATTTATATTCATTTCTCGATAGAAACAGTTGACGGGGATAAAGAAAAGCGTATGATACCGATAGATTCTCATAATATAAGGGAGAGAAAATTCATGAAGCGACACGTCTTTGGTTTTACCCTGATCGAACTGTTGGTGGTTATCGCCATCATTGCCATGCTTGCGGCCATCCTGGTGCCTGCGGTCAATCGTGCGTTGGTCAATGCAGCCTTGACTCAAACGGTTTCCAATGGTGGCAACATCTACAAGTCGGTTTTTGCCGGGCAAATGGAAGACGTGGTGTTTTCCGGATCTTCCTCCTCGTGGCCCAAGAGCGGCGACTTTGGAACATCGTCCGAATATTTTCAGGATTTGGCTGAGCGGGAAGTCCTTCAGGTCCCCCCATCCTTCTTTACGGCGCGCGGACTGGGACGGGCCGAGAAAATGGACGATTTGGATGATTCCAACAATGCGTGGAAATTGGTTTTGGGGTTGGATTCGGTTACGGAAGGCGTACCGTTTTTGTTTACCCAAAACGCTGAGATAACGGCCCTGCCTGAATCGGAAGGCAATATCACGTTGAGCGAATCTCAGGATCCCTTTCGCCAAGACGGCATGGTCGTGGTTCAAAAAGGTGGTTCCGCATTTTCGTTGCGGGGTGCCAATCAGTTGAAGAACATCAATTTCAATCCTGCCTTGACCAACAGTGCAGACATTGAAATCGTCGGTCCCTGATCGAATTTTCTGCCACATGACAAGACCGGGCACCTTGGTGTGATCCCGGTCTTTTTTGTCTGTTGGTGGTGGGCAACATGAGTGCGGAGTAGAGGCAACTATGTGCGGCATTGTGGGATATGTGGGGCCAAAGAATGCGGTTCCGCTGTTAATTGACGGGCTCAAGCGCCTGGAATATCGCGGCTATGATTCGGCGGGGGTGGCGGTGTGCGGCCGAGATGGCGCTCTGAGCATCTGCAAGCGGGTGGGACGTCTGTCGCACCTGGAGGAGACCCTTGAAGCCGAGCCGCTGGTGGGCGGGTTGGGCATTGGGCATACGCGCTGGGCCACGCACGGCGAACCCTCGGAAGTGAATTCACATCCGCATCCGGATTGCACCGGGACACTGGCCGTGGTGCATAATGGCATCATTGAAAACGATGTCGCCCTGCGCAGCGCGTTGGAGGCCAAGGGGCATGTATTTCGATCGCAGACTGACACAGAGGTTCTTCCACATCTGATCGAAGACCTTCTCAAGACAGAGGGCACAACACCGGCCGAGGCCATCCGTGAGGCCCTGCGTCAAGTCACAGGAGCGTATGCGCTGGGAATTGTGTTTCGCGCTCAACCGGATGTTATCTATGCCGCTCGCTGCGGCAGCCCGCTGATCATCGGCGTGGGCGATGGCGAGCAGTTCATCGCCAGCGATGTGCCGGCCATCCGTAATCGGGTCAAGCAGGTCATCTACCTTAACGACGGCGAGGTGGCCGAAGTGCGTCCCTCGGGTGTGACTCTGTCGACACGGGATGGCACCCCCGTCGACCCGCAGGTCCAACCTGTTACGCTGCACGCCGAAGCCACCGGACGCGCTGGGTTTGAAACTTTCATGCTCAAAGAAATCCATGAGCAGCCCCGGGTCTTGCGCACCCTGCTGGAAACGCATGTGGACACATCCGGCGCGGTGGACCTGGGGCCGGTCGGCACCTGGATCGAAACGCACGCGGAGCGTCTCCAGCGGATTTTGATTGTGAGCTGTGGCACGGCCCATTATGCGGGGCTCTACGGACGGCTGCTGCTCGAACGTTGGACGGGGATCCCATGCGAAACCGATCTTGGCAGTGAGTTTCGCTATCGGCGACCCTGCTTGCCGGACCGCACCTTGGTTGTCGCCGTCTCCCAGTCCGGTGAGACCGCCGACACCCTGGCATCCGTCCGTCTTGCCCGCGAAATGGGCTGTCCAATTCTAAGCCTCTGCAACGTCGCGGGCAGCACTCTGCTGCGCGAGAGCGATGCTGTGCTGCTGACCCAAGCCGGTCTGGAAATTGGCGTAGCTTCCACCAAGACCTTCACGGCGCAACTCATGGCGTTTACCCTGCTGGCGATTCACTTGGGGCGTCTGCGCGGCAACCTGGATGCTTCCCGCGAAAAGAAGTTAACCGCCGAACTCGCGCAGATTCCCAACAGCATCCACCGCGTGCTGGAACGCCAGGATGACATTCGGGGCATTTCGCAAAACTATTACGAGTGCTACAACGCGCTGTATCTGGGGCGTCGGTTCAACTATCCGATCGCCATGGAGGGGGCGCTCAAAAACAAGGAAATCTCCTACCAGCACGCCGAAGGCTATGCGGCAGGCGAAATGAAGCATGGGCCCATCGCCCTCATCAACGAGTTCCTGCCGGTGGTCTGCCTGTGCACGCCGACTGCCGACGAGGTTTACGGCAAAATGATTTCGAACCTCAAGGAAGTCCAGGCCCGCAAGGGGCGCATCATTGCGGTCGTCGCGGAATCCGACAATTCCCTGACGTCTATCGCCCAGGACCTGATTCGGGTGCCCGAAACCATCGAAGAATTCTCGCCGCTGATCAATGTGGTCGCCCTGCAACTCTTCGCCTACTACAACGCCAAACTGCGGGGTGCGGACATCGACAAACCACGTAACCTGGCCAAAAGCGTCACGGTCGAATAGACAGTCTGGCCCCCCCTATGGCGCAATTCATCATCCAAGGTCGAAACACGATTGGCGGGACCTTTCGTCCGCTGGGCAATAAGAATGCGGTGTTGCCCATGCTGGCCGCCTGTGTTCTGACCGATCATCCCCTGGTGCTGACCAATGTACCGGACATTCTCGATGTGGAAAATATGCTGCGGCTTTTGGCCGATCTCGGCGTGGAGGTGGTGCGCCGGGGTCACACCGTCACTCTTTGCGCCAAGGGGCTGCACAAGACGGCGCTCGATCCGGCCTTATGCGGGCGCGTGCGTAGTTCCATCCTGCTGGCGGGGCCGTTATCGGCCCGGCACGGCACCGCCACCCTCTATCCGCCCGGTGGCGATGTGATCGGGCGCCGCCGTTTGGATACCCATTTCGAAGGGTTGGCCCAGTTTGGCATTCGCATGGATTGGAAGGCGGATACATTCTGTTTGCGGCGGACGCGCGCCTTCCGTGGCGCGGACCTCCTGCTGGATGAAGCCAGCGTTACCGCCACCGAGAATATTCTGATGGCGGCGGTCCTGGCACCTGGACAAACCGTCATTTTTAATGCAGCCTGCGAACCGCATGTGCAGGATTTGAGTGCGCTGTTGGTCAAAATGGGTGCCCAGATTTCCGGCATTGGCACCAACCGCCTCGAAGTCGACGGGGTGTCAGAGCTGAGTGGCGCGCGCCACCGGGTTAGACCCGATTACGTTGAAATCGGTAGTTTTATCGCCGCCGCTGCCGTAACGGGCGGAGCGCTCACCGTCCGCGAGCTGCCAGATGCCATCACGCTCCAGGTCATGCAACGGACCTTTTCCAGGCTCGGGGTGACGTGGACGGTTAACGACGGCCTCCTGCACCTGCCCGCCCGGCAGAAGTTGCGGGTGCGCCGCGATCTGGGCGACGCCATCCCCAAGATGGAAGACGGCATCTGGCCGGCCATCCCCTCGGACCTGTTGAGCGTCGCGTTGGTCCTCGCCACGCAAACGCGCGGCGAAATCCTATTCTTTGAAAAACTCTTTGAGAGCCGCCTCTATTTTGTGGACCGTCTGCTGGAAATGGGCGCCAAACTGGTGCAATGCGATCCGCACCGCGTCTTGGTAAGTGGCCCCGCCCGGTTACGAGCGCAACACATTACCAGCCCCGACATTCGTGCCGGGATGGCGCTGGTTATTGCCGCGTTGTGCGCCGACGGCCAGACGATCATTGAGCAAGCCGAGATGGTTGACCGCGGCTACGAACGCATCGATGCCCGGCTGCGCGCGCTTGGCGCAGACATGGTGCGAACCCAGTAGGCCAGTAGGCCGGTCGCTAGAGAGGGCTGTGTGCTAGAGCACATTATACTAGAGTGTAGGCATTCCCAGACGCTGAACAGCCGCGGCTCACCCGGAGGGTTCGCCCTACCCAAGGCATGTGAATCCGGCTTTGGGTAGGGCGAGGCGTCCCTGCCGAGCCGAACTGTTCTGCTCTGCAATTACGGCTATAAAATAAAGTAATGTGCTCTAGTCGTCGGGCTCAGGCTTTTTTCTCAACGCTTTTTTAGCCCCATGCTTTTTCTTGGCGTCGAGCATGATCGCGGTTTGGCGACGGGACCGACGGCGTTTTTGGCGGCGAATTTTTTCGCGCTCCTGCTGCCGTTTCGATTTTTCACCGCGGACTTTTTCCGCCATTTTCTCACACAGCTCGCGCCGGGCCAGGAACCGGTTCATGGACTGCGAGCGCTCGCGCGCGCATTTGACCTCCAGTCCCGTGGGAATGTGGCGCAGATAGACCGTGGATGACGTCTTGTTGACTTTTTGTCCGCCCGGGCCGCCCCCGCGAATAAACTTTTCCTCCAGATCGGTTTCGCGGATGCCCAGCCGGGTCATTCGCTTGAGTAACTGGGCTTTTTTTGCGGGGCTGACGGGGAACGGGCTCATGAGGAATGATAAGGTAGCTGATAGGGATAGGGGGGGCAAGCATGTGATAGAGGCAGAACACGCTGAAGCGTGTACTACAAACGATAAGAGTGCGGAGGGGAGTATGTAGTCCAGCCTTCAGGCTGTTCTTTTACGTTGAATAGGCTTCAGTTCATGCAGGCGCAGGATGGCCGCACCGTTTTGCCAGGCATGGTGGGCCATCTGGGCGCTGGCGTCGTCGCGGTCCCGGTCGGGATGGAGGATGCGCACGATACGTTTGCGGGACAGACCCATCAAAAGCGGATAGCCCAGCGCGACCAGGGGGGCGAGATTCTCCAAAATGGCGGCGTCCTGGGCGCGGGTGATGCCAAACCCAATACCGGGATCGATCACGATGCGCTGCGGATCAATTTGCAGGTCGTGAATGCGCGTGGCCAGCCAGGCGGCAATGGTAGCGGAGGGCTGGGGGTCGTCCTCGGGCAGAACATGGGCCACCCCATGCATCAGCACTACAGGAAAATCGCCCTGGCGGGCAAACTCGGCCATGCCCGGCCGGGAAAGGGCGGCCACATCATTCAGCAGAACTGCGCCGTGGTCAAAGGCGGCCTGGGCCACGGCGGCCTTGCTGGTATCAACAGAAATGGGAATGTGTAATGTGTCGGCCAACCGATCCAGGACGGGGAGCAGGCGCCGCAGTTCCTCGGTCGCGGATATACGGTGATGGCCGGGACGGGTGGATTCGGCACCAACATCGATCAAGTCCGCCCCGTCGGCTTCGATGGCTAGCGCTTGATCCAGCGCAGCGGCGGGATCAAGAAAATGACCGCCATCGGAAAACGAATCCGGGGTAAGATTGAGAATGCCCATCAGGATGGGCGCGCGAGGCGTGCGCAGCGTTACGTGTGGAGAGGCGGGAGCTTTTTCCACACTGTGGAAAAAAAGTTTCCACACTGTGGAAAAATCAGCCGCCGTGTTCCACAGCGTGGATGCGGCAGACTCGTGCCCATCGCGCGGGAAAAAACGGGCCAGATAGTCCATGGTCTGAAAACCGGCAGGTCAGGCCGGCGGGGAGGGGGGGGGAGGGCGCGGCGGGTCGGCGGGGGGGGCGTCTGTTTCTGGCAGGGAAGCAGGGGACGACTCAACGGCCTTGGCGGTCGTGGCGACCTCTGGCTTTTCGGGAGTATCCGTAGCATCAGCATCGTCGGCATCGGCTTTGCGTTCAGCGGCGGAACGAATGCGCCCATGCTTGAGGACGTCATCGACATCGCGCCCATCGAGGGTTTCGCGTTCAATGAGCAGTTGGGTGAGCGTATCGAGTTTTTCACGGTTGTGGGTGAGCGTATCGAGCGCCTGCTGATAGCACTCATCCAGAATGCGTTTGATCTCGATATCGATCTTGCGCGCGGTGTCCTCGGAAATGTCGTTGGACTTGTTGACTTCACGTCCGAGGAAGAGCAATTCCTCGCGAGTCCCGAAGTGCTGGAAGCCCAAGAGATCACTCATGCCCCATTCGGTGACCATCATGCGGGCGAGGTGGGTGGCTTGTTTGATGTCGGAGGCGGCGCCGGTCGTAATTTCGCCAAAGCAGACTTCTTCGGCGACCCGTCCGCCCATGGCGCCCGTAATCATGCCGAGCAGGCGGCGGCGCCCTTCGGTGTAGCGGTCTTTTTCAGGGAGTTGGAAGGTGGCGCCTAGCGCGCGGCCGCGCGGAATGATGGTCACTTTATGCAGGGGCTCGGTTTCAGGGGTGAGGGCAAGAACGATGGCATGGCCGGCCTCGTGGCAGGCGGTGAGACGCTTTTCCTTGTCGTCGAGCACGCGCGAGCGCCGTTCCCGACCCCAGCGGACCTTGTCGCGAGCCTCTTCGAGATCTTTTTCGGCGATGGCGCTGGCGCCTCGGCGGGCCGCCAGCAGAGCGGCTTCGTTCATGAGATTGGCCAGATCGGCGCCGGAAAATCCGGGCGTCCCGCGGGCGATATTGCGCAACTCGACGGCCCCATCGAGCTTCACTTTTCGGGCATGGATTTTCAGGATGGCTTCACGTCCCTCAAGGTTGGGCAAGTCGACCACAATTTGGCGGTCAAAGCGCCCGGGACGAAGCAGAGCGGGGTCGAGAACATCCGGGCGGTTGGTGGCAGCAATGATGATGACGCCTTCCTGGGTGTCGAAGCCATCCATTTCAACCAGCAGGGCATTGAGCGTCTGCTCGCGTTCGTCATGGCCGCCGCCAATGCCGGAAAAGCGTGAGCGGCCGACCGCGTCAATTTCATCGATGAAAATAATGCAGGGCGCGCTCTTCTTGCCCTGCTCAAACATGTCGCGCACACGCGAGGCACCGACGCCCACAAACATTTCCACAAAGTCAGAACCGGAAATTGTGAAAAAGGGCACCTGGGCTTCGCCGGCAATCGCGCGAGCAAGCAGCGTTTTGCCGGTACCGGGAGAACCGACGAGCAAGACGCCTTTGGGGATGCGTCCGCCCAGACGCTGGAATCGCTTGGGGTCGCGCAGAAATTCGATAATTTCCTGAACCTCTTCGTGGGCTTCGTCGATCCCGGCGACATCTTTGAAGGTTATTTTATTGGTATCACGCGACATGAGTCGGGCGCGGGACTTGCCAAAGTTGAATGCTCCGCCAGCACCGCGGCTCATATTGCGGTAGAAGAGGAAATAGATCAGACCAATGACGAGCAGAAACGGAACCGTGGCCGACAAAAACTGCCAGAGGAAGGGATTGGGGTTTTTGAATTCAAAGGGCACTTTGGCATCGGTGAGAAGCTGTACAAGATCTTCGGTTACCGGGGCTTCGACCCGAAACGGTTGCGGGTCGCCGGTGACGGGATCAATGTCTTTGAGTTCCCCCCGGATATATTGCTGCCCCGAGGCTTCCATGACCACCTCGGCCTTATTGATGCTCCCATCTTGTAGAAGAACCATGAAATCAGGATTATAGGGAATGGCGGCGGATTTTGAGGAGCGCTGGCTCACTAACTGATAAATGGTGATGAACAACACCAAAAGCAGAAACCACACCATGAGGGCGCGCATGGGCATGGGGGAGGGACGGCGCTTTCCTGACGGCTCTTTGGACGGGTTCGGTTGTTTAGGGTTCATGGTCATGAAAATCCGGTGGTGATGACTCTACTACCAAAGGGGGAACTCTATCATGGCCGAAAGTCCGGGGCAACCCGCGGTTTGAAGAGGGCGCGGAGGATGCTCCCATGGGCGCTGGGGCGGAGACGGCTCGCAGACAATAAAAGATGAAAAGCGGCGAAGATCAGGTAAGGTGGGGTGCATTAATGACAACACCCCCCCCAGCCTGGATGATCTTGTTCGATATTGATGGCACGCTGCTGGATACGGGCGGACTGGGATGTGAGGCGTTTCGGCGGGGACTGGCTCGGGCGACCGGCGTCGCCGACGAGTTGGCGTATGTGTCCTTCGCGGGCAATACAGACCGCAATGTGCTGGACCAGGTGATGGAGGTGCGGGGGGTGCACTTCTGCGAAGTTGCCATCCGGCAGATTTTTGCCTATGTGACGGAGGAATTGCAGGCATTGCTGGCAAGAGGGCCGGCACGCGAAATTGCAGGAGCGGGGGACCTGGTCACAATACTGGCGGAGGCGGGTGCCGTGTTGGGCCTGGTGACGGGCAATATTCGCGCGTGTGCCTATCTCAAGCTTGGGAGTATTCGCCTGGATGGCTATTTTGGGTTTGGGGGCTTTGGCGATGAGCATGCGCAGCGGGAACGAATCGCCCGTACGGCGCTTGACGCCGCGCAGAGCGCGGGGCACTCGGCGCAGGCGGGGCGCATCTGCCTGATTGGCGATACACCCTTTGATGTGGCGGCGGGCCGGGCGTTGGGTATCCCGGTGCTGGGGGTGGCCTCGGGACGATACTCCGAGTCGGATTTGCTGGCGGCTGGCGCCGAGCGGGTGGCAGCCGATTTCCAAGACAAAAACAGATGGTTGGAATGGTTGGAACAAATCATGCCATAGTAAGGATTGTGATGGACACAACAACAACGGTGAAACGATGAGAAACACAAAAATTGTATGCACGATTGGGCCAGCCTCCGACAGCCGCGACAAGTTGGGGCAGTTGATGGATGCCGGCATGAATGTGGTGCGCTTGAACTTCTCGCATGGCACCCAGGAAGAACATGGACAAAAAATTGCCCTGATCCGGGAAATCGCGGCGGAGAAACATCTGGCGATTGCCATCTTGCAAGATTTGGCTGGCCCCAAAATCCGCATGGGCATCTTTGCGAATGGCCCGGTGGAGTTGAAGCCGGGGGATACGTTTACCCTGACGGCGCGCGATGTGCCGGGCGATGAGCGGGAAGTGAGCGTGACCTATCGCGACTTGCCCCGGGATGTGCACGTGGGCGATACACTGTTGTTGGCGGATGGCGAACTGGAGCTGCGAGTGGAAGCGGTGGTGGATGACGATATCCGCTGCCACGTGATTCTGGGTGGACAGCTTAGCAGCCACAAAGGCATCAATCTGCCATCGCGGAGCATTCGTGCGCCGATTTTAACGGCCAAAGATCATGCCGACTTGGCGTTTGGGATCGCGCAGGGGGTGGATTATGTAGCGCTGTCGTTTGTGCGCTCGGCGGCGGATATCGAAATTGCGCGGGAGGCCATGCGCGCGCTGGGTCAGACGCGCCCCATTATTGCCAAGATCGAAAAGCATGAAGCGCTCGCAGAGCTGGATGGAATTGTTGCCGCCGTGGACGGGGTCATGGTGGCGCGCGGAGATCTGGGCGTGGATATTCCGCCCGAGAAGGTGCCAACGGCGCAACGACTGATTATTGAAAAGGCTAATTTTGCCGGCAAACCCGTGATCACCGCCACCCAGATGCTCAAAAGCATGACTGACGCACCGCGACCGGCGCGAGCAGAAGTGACGGATGTAACCAATGCCGTGTTGGAAGGCTCCGACGCCGTCATGTTGTCGGAAGAGACTGCCGTGGGCCTCTATCCGGTTGAAGCGGTGCGCACCATGGCGCGAATCGCGACAGAGGCCGAGAAAGCCTATGACCAGGAAGGATGGGGACAGCGTTTGCACCTAGTCCGTACCCGCAATGAGTCCGAGGCCTTGGCGCGAGCGGCCTGCGGCCTGGCGGAAACCATTGATGCCAAAGCCCTGCTGATTGCCACGCAGTCGGGTACGACCGCCCGGCTCGCCGCCCAGGTCCGCCCCGGCCGTCCAATCTTGGCCGGGACGATGGACGCCGAGGTCTTTCGGCGGTTGGCGCTGGTCCGCGGAGTACGTCCCATGCTGATTCCCCAGGTGGATTTATTGACTCGTTTGTTCGAGGAATTACACCGGGGCGCCAAAGAAACGGGTCTGGCTCAGCCCGGCGATACGGTCGTATGCACTGCCGGGTTCCCACCGGGAAAGGCGGGCGTCAGCAACCTGATCAAGATCGAACGCGTGCCCTAACCGACAGCCGCTATCCATCGGGAAAAACCGGATGACTACCGATGGACACGGGCGGGGACCATCGCTTCGGAAAGGCTCAAGACCCGCGGTTGGATGATCGGATAACATGTGACAGAAATGCCCTAGGCGAGTATGGTGGGATCGTTGGGAAGGCCCTGGGCCTCTCCGCAAAGAAAGGAAGGCCACGCATGGCCATGTTGCCCGATCTACAATCTTCGTTGTTGTGCGATGACGTCCGTCAGGAACGGACCGGCAAGTTCATTTTGATTGGTCTGTTCGATTCCTTGGGCAGTCCGCAGTTTCCGTTTCGGCATCCGCGACTCTTTTTGGTGACGCGCTGGTGTTCGGGGGAGGGGGAGTTTATGCAGCACACACAAATCTTGCGTCCCGATATGGAGACCATCGTGGCCGAGGGGCGCAAGATTCCAGTGAAATTACCAAATGGGGAAGCCACGGCCACCAACGTGGAACTGTTCATGAACCTGGAATTTCACGAGGCCGGCACTCACTGGGTCGAGGTGTTGCTGGATGGCGATTTGAAAATTCGCTTTCCGCTACGGGTCGGCCAGGTGAATCCAGGCTCGGGTGGGATGCCCCCGCCGGAACCGGAGTTCTGAGTCGATGTGTCTGGCAATTCCAGCCCGTATAGTGGCGATTACGGACGGCGAAGGGTTTGACCGCCGGGGAACGGTGGATGTGGACGGCGCGCGGCAGGATGTCGCGCTGGCCTATCTGCCCGAAGCTAAGGTGGGCGATTATGTGCTCGTCCATGTGGGCTTTGCCATCACACTCTTGGATACAGAAGAGGCCGAGCGCATCTTGAGCGAATTGCGCGACTTGGGCGTGGGTTGACGCCGCGACGCGGCATGGGTCCGGGCCTCTATATTCATGTGCCGTTTTGTGTGCGAAAATGCGCCTATTGCGCATTTTATTCGGGTCCGGTAGCGCCCCACCGGGTGCGCGACTGGCGCGAGGGCATTGCGCGGGAGTGGGAAACCCTGCCAACAGGATTTGCACCGGCAACGGTTTTCATTGGTGGCGGCACCCCCACCGCCCTGCCGGTTCAGGACCTGCTGTGGCTGCTGGAACAAGTGCGTCAGCTTGGGGGCTCAGCGCCTGATGGTCATAACGCCCCTCCCGATGCCTTGAGCGAGTGGACGGTGGAGGTGAATCCCGGCACGCTAACCACGGAAAAGGCCGCGGCATTGCGCACGGCGGGCGTGAACCGCCTGTCGATTGGGGCGCAATCGTTCACCGATGCCACGCTGCACAGATTGGGACGAATTCATACCGCTAACGATATCCGCGACAGCGTCGAGTTGGCGCGGGCAGCAGGATTCGACAACATCAGCCTGGATTTGATCTATGGCGTGCCGGGTGTTACGCGGGACTCCTTTTGCGCGGATATCGAGGCGGCGCTGGCGCTGGGGCCCGACCACTTGTCGTGCTATTGTCTGGAAATCGAACCGGGCACCCCGTTTGCAAGTGAAGTAACGGCGGGGCAACTGACGGTGGACGAAGCGGAACAGCGCGAGCAGTTTGATTGGGCGCGCCAGCGACTGACGGCAGCCGGGTTCACTCATTACGAGATATCCAATTTTGCCCGTCCCGGCTGCGAATGCCGTCACAACGGGTTGTATTGGGCGGGCGGGGACTATATCGGGATTGGCCCAGGCGCACATTCACATTGGCAGGGCCGGCGCTGGGGAAATACGTCGGAGTTGCCGGTGTGGAAGCGCGCCTTTGATGAGCAGCTTGAACCGCGAACCAAGGCCTGTGAAACGCTGGTGATGGGCTTGCGTCGGCTGGCCGGTTGGCGTCGGGAGGATTTTGTCGCCGTAACGGGATTCGACTACGATGAGTTGCGGGGCCCGGAGATCGCGCGACTGGCGGCCGACGGGTTGCTGGTGGCAGAACCGAACCGGGTGCGTCTGGCGGAAGACGCGTTATTTGTGAGCGACACGGTCTTTGCCGATCTGGTGTAGCCTATGTGCTCAGGGCCACTAGAAGCCCCGCCACAGCGAAGCCAACAAAGACAACGGCCACGCCCATCGCGATGCTCAGCACCCAGGCGAGTAGATTGGCGGCCAAGGCCTTGCCAAAGGTCGTATCAAACAGGGCTATCATGACGACGGCGGATAGATTCACGAGGTGGCCTCCGTCGGAATCCGGATGTCGTCGTAAAACAACGCTTGGCTGGTGACCATATAGGGCGAGACCCACAGCAGCCCAATGCCGCAGGTCAGGATGCCCAGCAGCATCCACCCAAAGAAGCGCCACCCCAGGCAGAAATATTTCCAACGGAAGCCACGCATGATGGCACGGCTGTGCGAGAGGGCTGTGGAGGGGGAGAATCGGGGATTATCCGATAGAATAAAAAAGGCCTGCGAATAATTGAGTATAACCAGAATGATGGGGACCAGCGAGGTCAGCAGCAGCAGGATCACCAGCACAATAGCCAACGGCAGGAAGGGATGATTCTGCAACGCCCCCACCGCGACAGCTCCCAGGATGCCGACAAAAATAGTCGGGAGGAGTGCCAGGGAGAGAAACAGTCCAACAAGAATGGAAGTGCCAATCGTTTTGCCAAAGAGCTTGAATCCGTCAAACAGTCGTTTCAAATCAGGGGTCTGGCGGCGACCAATTTGGAGAAAGAAGCGCGCCCAGCCCAATGCCATGGGGGCGGAAATCAGGATCGCCGCCAGCAGATTGAGGATGAAGCCAACCACTTTCCAACTGGCCGGGCCAACATCTGAAATAAAGTTGAGGCCCTGGGTAATCACACCGTAGAGCAGGGTCGCCCCGATAGCGATAGCCCAGCGACCGCGCAACGCAAAGCGCGCCTGGCGCATGAGCAAGGCGTTGGAGATCAAACCGGTGGGGCGGGATGGATCCGATGAGGTGGAAGGAGAGGGAGCAAGGGAATGGAAGAAAAAAAACTGCGAAGCCGGAGCCCAGTCTTTGCCCAAGGAGGAATTCCAGACGAGGTCGTCTGGACCGAGGGTGCCCTCGCGGGTCAGGCGGAGGATTTCGAGTTCTTCCACCGGGCCATGACGCTGGTCGTTCAGAATATAATACCACTGCATGTGAGCATCCATCCGGGGGACAGCATCCCATCAAATTCCAGTGGTGATGACCAGCTTTATTGAATGGGTTCGGGAAGAAAAGCGGCCACAAAAGCGCGGAAGTCGGGGAACACCCGATCGGGGGTTTCGCTGGCCGAGTGGCCAAAACCGGATTCGAGAAAAATGGAGCGGACGCCGGCGCGCCGGGCGGCTTGGAGATCGGTGTGGTGATCACCCACCATCCAGGTATTCGCGGTAGAATGACCGGTGTGCTGCATGGCGACTTGCAGGGGGAGGGGCGAGGGTTTGAGTTCGGGGGTATCGCCCCCGCCCAGGAGCACAGCGAACAGGGGGGCCCACTCAAAATGCTCAAGAAGTCGTCGCGCATGGGGCGCGGGCTTATTAGTGGCTAGCGCCAGGGTGTGGCCAGCGGCATGCAATGCGCGCAAGCCGTCGCTCACGCCAGGATAGGGCTGCGTGAAATTGATGAGATGCTCGGCATAGGCCGCCCCAATTTGGGCCGCAGCCAAATCGGGGTCAACCGGCGCGCCTTCAAGCGCGCGGATGGCGAGTTGACGCACGCCATCCCCGACATAGGTGACCACCTTTTCCTCTGGCAAGGGCGGCAAATCGTGTTGCGCGCGCATCTGATTAGTGGCCGCCGCCAGATCGGCCCGCGAATCAATCAAGGTGCCATCGAGATCAAAAATGAACAGAAGCGAGTCCATGAGCACAATTTTAGCGGTTTTAGGGGTGTGAAACAATAGGATTGGGGGAGACACGCGAGACACACGACAGGAGCCGCGTGCTGCAGCAATAGAACACCCCACGTTGGCGGTTGGATTTTTCCCGGTAGAACAGCCGTCCGGCGCTTGGGTTCTTTTTGTCTTCCTTGCGTCTATTGCGTTGAATGGGTTGACCCCCAACCAGCACCTATGATCCAACACCTGATCGGGTTAATGCACCAAGAGGACGGGGATGGGGGCGCGGGAGGTGACGTGGGCGGCGGTGCTGCCGATGAGCCGGTCATAGATCCATCCATGACCGTGGGAACCCAGTGCCAGCAGACTGCAGTCGGTTTCTGCGGCCGTCTCCAGCAGGCGGGGGGCCGGGGGGCCGACGGCGGTCAGGGTGGCGGCGGCGCACTCGTGGGCACGGGCGAGGCTGTGGGCTTGCAGCGTATTCTTTTGCGCCTGGGGCAAATCGCGTTCGCGTTCGGCCACGGCGAGAATAACCAAGGGGATATGCAGGCCGTTGGCGAGTTCAACGGCTTCGTGCAAGGCGCGTCCGCCAGCGGGTGATCCATCGATGCCCACCAATATTTTGGTGATGGGCTGGAACGCTCGAGGCGTGACGAGGCAGGGGCGGCTGGCGCGGCGAATCAGGCGCTCCATAGTCGAACCGGTGAACTCGGCGCTGCTGCTGGAATGTTCGCCTTGACGGCCGAGGACGACCAATTCTGCCCGAGTTTGAATCTCGCTCAGAACCTGAGCGGGGTGGCCGAATTCAAGCGTCGTGACCATGCTGATGCCCGCCGCTTTGCCGCGTTCCGCCGTTTCGCACAACAGCTTTTCGCCGCTGGTTTTCAGGGCTTCCTGCAGACCGTTGAGGACGCCGGGATTCCAGGTGATCAGGCCGGTCTGGGGCGCGATAAGCGGGAAATCGAGCAAGCGTGAATCAACAATATGGACAGCTTCGAGTTGGGCATTCAGTCGGAGGGCGAGATCAATCGCGTATTCACGGGCAACCTCGCCATACGCGGAACCATCGACACCGAAGAGGATGTTTTTAATCATGGCGACACCTCGTTTCTTAACCATCAGAATGATGGGGTCTTGGCCCCGGTTTGACAAGGATGGAAGTGCATCGGAGCAGGCTCAGCCCCATGAGAGCATGGCGGATGCCAGACAAAATGAAAGGTCGGGCGTGGGCATCCACGGCAGGCGGACAGCAGTTTTCCATAGCGTGGAAAAATCGCCAAAAAGTTTTCCATAGCGTGGAAAACGCCTGCCCTTTCCTGTTTTCATGGGTTTCCTGTTTTCCTGATACACAGGATCCCTGTAGGTGCGCCCGCTGGGCGCGCAGGATTGGGAGAAAAAAAAGCCAGAGAAGAAGCTACGGATTTCGCGGATGAGAAACCCTTGCAAATTGGATATTGAAAATTGAATTCCCTCCCTCCCCTTGTAGGCCAGCCTTGTACGGCTGGCGCGGACCCCGCCGGGGATGTAACCCCGGCCTGCAAATGCTCAGGAAAGGGGGACAAAGGTTGCCTGTAGGGAATCCCCCGGGCTTGCCCCGGGGAAGGTTAGGTTGACTGCGCAGCCCTAAGCACACCGGGGCAAAACCGGGAAATGGGCAAGCGGGTCTCACGTGGGAATATGGGTTTAGAGAATAGGAGGCAAGCAGTTAGGCGATGCGCCAGAGGAACCAAAGAAAGAGGGCGGCCAGGGCAGCCCAAGGCATCCAACGGGGCAGCGGCGTCTTACGAGGCAAAGCCAACAGGGCCACGCACGGCACGGCGAAGAACAGGAAGGGATTCAGGGCAAAGGCGGCGCGAATGTCTCCATGCAGCAGCAGGTGGGCCGCTCGAAGGGCGCCGCAGGTCGGGCATTCCAGGCCCGTGAGGGTGTGCAAGGGACAGGCGGGATAAAACGAATGAGTGGCTGGATCAAAGACAAAAATCAGGACCAGTGCAGCGAGGCTGGCAACGATGAGGAGCGCAATGGCTCCTTTTGTCCGCAAGGAGGGGGAGGGGGGGGGCATCTCTTCTCAATTCGTAACGCTCGTGTGGGTGTGACGAGACGGTCTATTTCGGGGGGGCTTTATCCAGACGCGTGAGGACTGCTTTGAGATCGGCCCAGCAGTCCTTTTTCTTTCTGGGATCGCGTAACAGATAGGCCGGATGGAAGGTGAGCATGACGGGAATGCCCTCGAATTCGCGCCAGTGACCGCGGGCTTTGCCGATGGGCAGGGTTTCCTGAACCAGGCCTCGCGCGGCGGTAGCGCCCATGCAGATGATGGTTTTGGGCTGAATAATGGCAATTTGCTGCTTGAGATAGGGGATGCAGTCGGCCATTTCCTCGCGGGTGGGGGCACGATTGCCAGGGGGGCGGCATTTGACGATGTTGCCGAGAAACACCTCTTCGCGGGTGTAGCCCATGGCGGTGATCATTTTGGTGAGCAATTTGCCGGCGCGGCCAATAAACGCAATGCCCTGGGCATCTTCATCCGCGCCGGGGCCTTCGCCCACGAACAGGATATCGGGCTGGAGAGGGCCCTGCCCGGGGACGGTGTAGGTACGGGTGGCGGCTAGCGGACAACGGTGGCAGGCCGCAATTTCGTTTGCGATCGGTTGTAGGGCGGCGGGAATCGAGAGCGCGGGTTTGGGGAGGGCATCGGCGCCGTTTGGAGGCATTTGTCCGGGTGTGTGGGGGGGGGATTGGGCGGCTGTAGAACGTGAAGCGGGTTGGGGCCGCGGCGGCGGGGCCTGGCGCTTCACCGTGCGGGGCACATGGCTGATGCCTTGCTCTTTCAGATAGTTCAGATACTCGATGGCCTGGTGCGAGACGGTGTCTTTCATGGCGGGGAGTATAGCGTCACATGGGGAGCTGTGGAAATGATGAAACACTCGGGAGAGTGCAAAAGTTGCCGCCGACTTCACCCCAGAGCAATCGGGGACACAAAGAATGAGGAAACATGGGCGGCGATCGGCGCATCCCCCATTCAGGTTTTTTTGGGGGGAGGCATTTGGCGGGCAGATAGAAAAAACGAAAAAAAGGGTCATGTTGCGATGAAATTTGGAAAAATTAGCCAAAAACAGCAAAAAAACGCCTAAAAATAGCCATTTAATCGAAATTTTCCATTCAAAATGAAAAAAATATCACAAAAAGTGACAATATGACTTGCACAAGCCCAAAAAAGGAGGATTATGTAGTCAAGTTTGTGAAAGTGACAGATTCGGAGGCATGGCATGAGTGAGCACCAGATGAATGGCGCGGAAGCGCTGATATTAAGTTTAGAGAAGATTGGGATCGATGTGGCCTTTGGGATACCGGGGGGCGCGGCGATTCCGCTGTATGATGCGCTGTACAAGGTGCGCAAGAAGATGAAATTTGTGCTGGTGCGCCATGAGCAAGGCGCGGCACACATGGCCGATGGCTATGCGCGGGCGACGGGCAAGCCGGCGGCGGTGTTGGTGACGAGCGGACCCGGCGCAGGGAATACGGTGACGGGGATCATGACGGCCTATATGGATTCGGTGCCGATGATCGTCATTACCGGCCAAAGCGTGCGCAGCATGTTGGGGAAGGATGGATTCCAGGAAGCAGACATTTTCAACCTGACGATGCCGATCGTGAAGCATAGTTACTTGGTAAAGGACGCCAACGACATTCCGCGGGTGCTGCGCGAGGCGTATCATATTGCCACCACGGGGCGTCCCGGTCCAGTGCTGATCGATGTGCCCAAGGATGTGGGGATGGAACCGTGTATCACGGGGCTGGATGCGGAGATGAATCTGCCCGGCTACCATCCGCAGTCCAAAGGCTATACGCCCGAGACGCTCCACCAGATCGCTACGGCACTGGTGGCGAGCCGTCGCCCCGTGATCGTGGCGGGGCATGGCGCAGTGATCTCGCGCGCCGAAGAGGAATTGCTGACCTTGGCCGAGACCATGCAAATCCCGGTGACCTCGACGTTGCTGGGCAAGGGGGTCTTTCCGGATTCGCACCCGCTGAGTCTCGAAGGCCTGGGGATGCACGGCACGGCTTATGCCAATCGCGCGTTGGTGGAATGCGACCTGATGATGTCGGTGGGCGCGCGCCTGGATGACCGTATTCTGGGGGTGCCGAGTATGTTTTGCCGCAACGCGGTGAAAATCCATATCGATATTGACCCGGCCGAGTTCGGTAAGCTGGTTAAACCGGAAATTCGCTGCCAGGGCGATGCTAAAACAGTGTTGCAGGACCTGTTGCCCTTGCTGCAAAAGGGCGATACAGAGGACTGGTGTAAGACGGTGGCCGGCTATAAGAAAAAATGGCCCTTGAGCTTTGCGAAGAAGGGCGGCTTGCATTCGCCGCAGGTCATTGATGCCTTGAGCAAGCTGACCGAAGGCCAGGCGATCATCGCAACGGATGTGGGCCAGCACCAGATGTGGGCCTGGCAGTTTTACAAATGCGACAAGCCGTGGCAATTCATCAGCTCGGGGGGGGCCGGCACGATGGGTTTCGGCCTGCCTGCGGCGATTGGCGCGCAGTTTGGCCGCCCGGACGAAGCGGTGGTGGCGATCGTGGGCGATGGCGGATTCCAGATGACGATGTCCGAATTGGCCACCGCGGCGATCCATAAACTGCCCATCAAGATATTCTTGATGAACAACCACTATCTGGGAATGGTGCGGCAGTGGCAGGATATGTTCTATGACGAGCGCTATAGCGGTGTGGATCTGGAAGGGAATCCCGACTTTGTGCAATTGGCCAAGGCATTCGGCATCCTGGGGTTGAACCTGAAGCGTGCGGCAGACATTCCCAAGGTGCTCAAACGGGCCATGGAACACAGCGGGCCAGTGCTGGTGAATGTCGAAGTGGTGAAGCACGAAGAGGTGTATCCGATGGTGCCGCCCGGTAAGCCGCTGGAGGATACCGTGCTGGGGCATCCCAAGAAGAAAAAGGGACGTCCTGCGGGCCGTCGCAGTGCAAAATCCGCCGCATCCACCGGAGAACTGGGAGACAAAACATGACAACGACATTGGCAACTCATAACCTGAGCATTTTTGTGGCCAACCGTCCGGGCGCGCTGGTGCGCATTGCCCAGGCGTTTTCCCGTCGGGGATTCAACATTGAAAGCCTGGTGGTATCGCCGGGGACGACGGAAGACTTTTCGCGCATGACCATTACGGCCAAGGGCGATCGTGCGGGGCTGGAGCAGATTATTATGCAGTGCTCCAAGCTGGTGGATATCATGGCGTGCCGGGAGCATAGCGATGAAGAAGTGGTCGCGCGCGAACTCGCCCTGGTCAAGGTGGCGGTCAATAGCGAGCAGCGGGGCAACGTCCTGCAAATTGCCGATCACTTCCGGGCCAAAACGGTGGATCTGACCGAAACATCGATGGTGCTGGAGGCGACCGGCGGTTCGCAGAAGATCGATGCGATGGTGGAACTGTTGCGCAAGTTCAAAATTGTGGAGCTGGTGCGTACCGGGAAGGTTATAATGGCGCGCGGCGAAGGGGAAACCTGAGGCGCGCTGCCCCAACAATACCGCCATAGCCGATGACTATGGCCCCCCCCCGCTCCCCCTGGCATCTTGCCGGAGGGGGGCGGTATTTTTTGGGGGAGGCGGGGCATGGGCGCGCAGGAGGCGCAGGAGCAGAGAAAGAACTGGTCGCCGTGGCGGGAAGGTGTAGAAAAAACAGCCGTTTGCAAAAAATAGGCTATAATGAAAACAAAAAGAGGACACGACATGAGCCTAGCAAAAGAGTTTCAGGAGTTTGCCGTCAAAGGCAACATGATCGACATGGCGGTGGGGATTATCATTGGCGGGGCGTTTGGGAAAATCGTCAATTCACTGGTGGCGGATGTGATCATGCCGCCGATCGGAATGCTGCTGGGGCAGGTGGATGTCAAAGATTTGGCGTTGACGATGAAAGAAGCCACGGTGGATGCGGCCGGGGCGGATGTGGCGGCAGTGACGCTGAACTACGGGATGTTTATTCAGAACGTGGTGGATTTCCTGATCGTGGCATTTGCGATCTTCATGATGGTCAAGGTGATCAATCGCCTGCGCCGTAAGCAAGAAGCCGAAGAAACGGCGACGTAGGGCATCGGGGGAAACCGGGGAAAACGGAATATACATCAGTGGAATGGGAGAGCTTCCCCAACCCTTATAAGGGGCTTTTGCTCTTGTTCCGTCCCGGTGCCTGCCGTATTGTTTTGGCTGCTGGAATTGCCGCCGCCTGACGGCCTCCGGTGAAGGAGCAAGACCATGGCAGAACTCTGGATCGGCGCATTGGCACTTTTCATTCTCCTTGGTTTTCCTGTCTGGACCCTCGTCCTGCTTCACAAGATACGCAATCGCCAAGACCGGCAAAGCTCTCTCCTTAACAGTCTCCATGCGCGTCTGGATCGCTTCACGGCCACTGCTCCGACCCCGAAAGTCACGCCGCCTGCCGCTCCGACTTCGGTTCCTACCCCCAGTATTCCAGCTTCCCAGCCCTCTGCCCCTGCCGTTCCTCCGCCGCCTCCGGCATCGCGCCCCGTGCCAATTCCATCTGCCAGCGCTCCCCGTGTTGCGCCTCCGGGTTCTTCTCCCCCGCCAGCTCCGCGGCCCCCCTCACTGCTCCAGCAGAAAACCCTGCGCGCATTGCGGCGCATCTGGAACTGGATCATCATCAACGAGGAATTTCAGCCCAAGGGCATCTCGTGGGAATTCGCGGTCGCCACCACCTGGCTCCTGCGTCTTGCGGTTGTCATTTTTGTCATTGGCATCGGCTTTTTCCTGAAGTACTCCATCGATCACGGTTTTCTGGGGCCGCATGCCCGGGTCGTGCTCAGCACCTTTACCGGTCTAATCATGCTTGGTGTTGGCACGCGATTGCTTGGCAAAGCCTATCATTTGCTTGGCCAAGGCCTGCTCGGCGGCGGGGTCGCGGTTCTTTACTTCAGTGTTTTCGCCTCCTATTCGTTCTACCATCTCATTGGCGCCTTGCCCGCCTTTGCCCTCATGGCGCTTGTCACGGTCTGTGCGGGCCTGTTCTCCGCCCGCTTTAACTCGCTGCTTGTCGCCGTGCTCGGCATTCTCGGCGGCTATGGTACGCCCCTGCTGCTGAACACCGGCGAGAAGAACTTCGTTGGCCTCTTTGGCTATTTGCTCTTGCTCGGTATCGGCGTCCTTGGCATCTCGCGCCGTCGCCACTGGCCGCTGCTGAACTATCTCGCCATGCTTCTCACCTATGCCCTCGCGGCCCTGACCATCTCCCGGGATTACGTTGCGGCCGATTTTGTCGTCGTGCTGCCGTTTCTGACCGGCTTCTTCTTGCTCTTCACCGCCGCGATGTTTCTCTACAATCTCGTCAGCGGCGAAAAAGCCACGCTGCTGGAAGTTCTCGGTACGATGGCCAACGGTGCCGCCTTCTTTGCGCTCGGCCATGGCGTTGTTGCCACCGCCTATTCCACCCGCATGGTTGCCGTGCTCACCCTGGCTCTCGCGGCGTTCTACGTTATCCTCGTCTATCGATTCCTCGCGGCGCACCGTCAGGATCGCGGCTTGCTGATGGCCTTCATTGCTCTCGCGGCATTCTTTATTGTCCTCACGCCCCCCCTTGCAGTTGCGAAAGAATGGATCACTCTGAGTTGGTCGCTCCAAGGTCTCGTGATGCTGTGGCTTGCTGGCAAGCTGGACAGTCGTTTTCTGCGCGGCCTCTCTCTCGGCGCCTACGCCCTTGCCATCGGTCGTCTAATTTTCAACGACCTCGGCCGCCAATACGCCGGGGATCTTCCGGCGGATCTCGTTTGGTCGACCTATCTCCCCATTCTGGGCAGCCACCTCCTGACCATCGGTGCGCCCATTGCCGCCCTCGGCGGTGCCTGGTTCCTCCTCCGGAAGCCTCCCGCCATCGTTCCCTCCATGAAAGTAGCACGTGCTAACGACCTGCCTGCCGAACTTGGCGGACAGTCCGCGCTCATCATCGTCGGCACCCTTGCCATCGCGCTGTTGTTCCTGTGCCTGCACATCGAACTCTACCGGACATTTTCTTTCTTTTACGCGCCCCTCGTGTTTCCCTCCATGTCGCTGCTCTGGTTTGTGCTCGGCGCGTTTCTGCTCTGGCTTTTCCAGCGCAACGGGTCGGTCGCGCTCCGCTTTCTGCTCACGATCTTTGCGGCCCTGTTTGTCGCCAAACTCCTATTGGTGGATGCGGTTCAATGGAACCCCGAGATCGATACGCTCTGCTACCTGCGCGACTGGAATCCCGTCCTGGCCGGTATCCGCGCTATGGATGTCGGCCTCTGCATCGGTCTGCTCGCGCTTCTCTACGCTCGTCTGCGCGGCGATGAGGCGAATACCTGCATCGTTGCCATTACGTCCGGCATCAGTGCGCTGGTACTGATCTTCCTGTTCCTCACCTTTGAACTCAATAGCGCCTTGCACCGGTTCATTCCCGGGATGCGTGCTGGCGGGCTCACCCTCCTCTGGGCCCTCTACGCTCTGGCGTTGCTCCTTGTTGGGCTGCACCGCGGCGTGCGCGGACTCCGCTATGCTGGACTTGCTCTGTTCGCGGTCGTCGTCGGCAAGGTTTTCTTTTTCGATCTTGCCAATCTCGACTCCCTCTATCGCATTGTGGCCTTCATCGTGCTGGGTATTCTTCTGTTCATCGCCGCGCTCCTCTACCTCCGTCACAGTGCCCGCTTCCAGGCCCCGGACATCCCCGAAAAGAAGTAACTGCGAAATGCGCGAATCACGCGAAAATAATTCATCAATAGGATCCAGAGATCTCCAATGAAAAATATTATTGTATCTTCCCGCTTTTTCTCCCGTTTCGCGCCTTTTGCGTATTTCGTAGTTTCACTTCTCTTCCCGGTCATTCTTTTTGCTGCCGTGCCGACCGACTTCGCCAGCACCCGCGCCATCCTGGGCGAGCCGCTTGCCGCCCCGCGCCTGGTTCAGGTGCGCCTTGATGCCCCGATTTTTGCGGCCACCCGCCCCGGGTTGCCCGACTTGCGTCTCTTTGATGGTGCCGACCGGGAACTCCCGCGACTCATCGAGCCCCTCTACACCACCAAAGAGCGCCGCACTCGCCATTCCGTTGGTGCCCGCGTGACCGCACTCCAGGAACTCCCTGGCAACCGCATCGAAGCCCATTTTGATCTCGCAACGAACGCACTCCCGCCCGCGGGCATCGATATCCGCACACCCCTGCGCGACTTTATCCGTACCGTTCGCATTCAAGGCAGCACCGATGGTCAACACTGGGAAACGCTAGTCGAGGATGCCCAGATTTACGATTACGCCCGCTACATGGATATCCGGCGCACCGAAATCCCGCTGCCGCCCAACGAGTACCGCCACTTCATCCTCGAAATTGGCAATGCCTCGGAAGAACGTGCCCAACCCCTCATCCGTCTCGTGCAAGCCAATGGACAAGATCAAAGCCGGGCTTTCGATCTCCTCCAGACTCCATTCCGAATCGACGGTGTTTCGTTCTGGCGCGAAGAAACGGTCCTTGCCAAAGACGAACTCCTTCTCCAGGACTGGCCGTCCGCCGATCGTGTCGTCACGCAAAATACCAAAGATCAGACTACAGAAATTGTCATCCAAACCGACTTTGCCCCCATCACCCGCCTTGAACTCGAAACCACCGCCCGTAACTTCCGGCGCACGGCCCTCGTTCAGATTCCCGTCCTTTCTCACGGACAGTCCACATGGCGCACCATCAGTGAAGGTGCCTTCACCCGCATTGATGTCTCCGGCCTCGCGACCAACGCCATGGGCATCAACTGTCCCGAACAGCGCGCCGCAGAAATCCGGCTTGTCATTCAGAATCACGACAATCCGCCTCTTGATGTGCTCGCCGTCCACCCCTCGGGCCCCGTTTACCGCCTGCTCTGGCTGGCGGACCCCGCCGCCGCCCGCTACTACCTCGCCTATGGCCATGACAAGCTTCCTGCTCCCGCCTACGATATCTATGCAATTCGCGCCGCTCTGGCCCAAGGCATTCCCCCCGACCTGTGGGAACTCGCCGAGCCCGTCGCCAGCGACCCCTCTTTAAAGCCGTTCGACTTCGGCGAATTCCTCTCTCGGCCCCTTGTTTTTAGTACCGCTCTCGGCCTCGCTGCTCTGGCCCTCCTCGGCCTTCTTGTTAAAGCCCTCCAGAAGGCCGCATAATCGAGCAGCCGGACTGCCAAGGGATGAATCGGAACTCATGAAAAAATAACGGAGAAGAAAAACGACAAAAGGCGCGCCAAGGAAAAGAAAAGGAAACAGACCACCCCAGATGGACACGAATGGACATAGCGCGGCATGGCCGCAACCAAAGGGATTAAGACCACCATGGATTACACTGATGGCGCGGATAAAGATGGGCCAGTCTCGGCTGTCATCCCGAGCCTGTCGAGGGATCTCCGCGTAGTTCCGCAGGCGGGTCGTTGGGCAAAGCCGAGATGGTTCGACTGCGCTCACCATGACCGAAGGGGGGGGCAGCCAACCAAGGATAAACACGGATGGACACTGATGGACACGAATAGGATTTCTGGAAGGACAGCCTGTCCGCTGTGGCGGAGCCCCTGTGCCGTCCGGGAGAGGGAGCGGAAAAGTCAGAGAAGAAGCTACGGATTTCGCGGATGAGACACCGCGCCTTCACTTGGAAGTTGAATATTGAATATTGATTATTGAAAATTGAATCCCCTCCCTTCCCTTGTAGGCCAGCCTTGTACGGCTGGCGCGGACCCCGCCGGGGATGTAACCCCGGCCTACAAATGCCCATCCCCTTGCAAATTGAATATTGGATATTGGATATTGAAAATTGAATCCCCTGTGCCGTCCGGGAGAGGGAGCGGAAAAGTCAGAGAAGAAGCTACGGATTTCGCGGATGAGACACCGCACCTTCACTTGGAAGTTGAATATTGAATATTGGATATTGGATATTGATATCCCCCCCTTCCTCTCCCCTTGGTGGGCGTGGCGAGTTTTGCGTGAGATGGTTCGCCCTCATTTTCCCATCCGTGAAATTGGCGAAATCCGTAGCGTTCCCTGTCCCCTTGTTCTCCCTCCCGGATTTAGTCTGCGCCAGGGAGCATGGTGGGGGGGAGTTTGACGGCGACGACGCGGCCTTGGGCACAGATGTTGCCGTTGGCGCTGACGGTGACGGCCACGATCCCTTTGCGGCTTTTGATTTCTTCAACGCGGCCGCGGAGGGTCAACGGGCCGCCCAGCGGGGTGGGGCGCAGGTAATCCACATGGAGCGCGGCGGTCACGAAACGCATGGGCGGCTCCGACCCCATTTCCCGGCCCTCTGCTCGGCAGGCCGCAGCGGCTGCCGTCGCGGTGCCGTGGCAATCGATCAGGGAGGCGATCAAGCCCCCGTAGACAAAGCCGGGCACGGCGGTATGCCAGGGCTGGGGCTGAAAAACCGCCTGGGTTTCATCGCCATCCCAATAGCTCTTTAACTGTAGGCCGTGGGCATTGAGCCGCCCGCAGCCGTAGCAGTGGCTGTAGTCCTCGGGATAGCTGTCCTGAAAGGCGATATCGGGCATGGGGGGTCCTCACAAAAACGGCTCTCCCGATGCGGGACAGCCGAGGGGGGGGGGGATTACTTGGCGGCTTGGAGGGCGGCCACGAGGGTGTCGGCCTGTTGGACGCCGACGAACTGATTGACCGCTTCGCCGTCCTTGAGGATGAGCAGCGTGGGGATGCTCATGACGTTGAATTTGGCGGCGACTGTGGGCGCGTCATCCACGTTGAGCTTGGCAATTTTTGTGTCCTCGACCTTGCCGGCGATCTGTTCGAGGATCGGGGTCTGCATGCGGCAGGGTCCGCACCAGGGGGCCCAGAAGTCGATCAGGACAATCCCGGTCTTGGTTTCGTCGTCGAAGTTGTTGGCGGTGAGTTCAATGATTCCTGCGCTCATGGTTGCGTTCCTTTCGTGATGGTTCTTTTGTTTTTTTGACAGGGTTAACAAGATTTACAGGATGCGTCATCCTTAAAACCGAGCTTCCGGAGAACAAACGAGGGGGGACAGAAGCCGGTGAAAGCGGATTGGATGAGTTGAATGCCGATGAATGCGGTGAAGAGCAGCCACCAGGGGCTGATAAAATAGACGAGGGCGACCGAAATCAGAATCATCGTTCCGGCAAAGATACGGACTCCGTTTTCTACAGTCATGGCTATTCCTTATCCTAAAGGGGGGGGGGGCCGCGGGCCGCCGGTGACCGGTCGGCCCGCGGAACGGAGCGGGACCTATTTCTTCCGCTTGGGGGTTGCTTTCTTGCGTGTGGCGGGCGCCTTCTTGCGCTTGCTGGCGGTCTTTTTCTTCAGCACAGCGCTGAGGACCTTCTCCTTGGACAGTTTGCGTTCGCAGAAGAACCAGTCCTGGCAGACCATGTCTTCCTTGCCATCCATGCGGTTCTTGGCGCCGCCGCAGGTGCCTGCGGGGCTGATGATGACATCGTCACCGGGGCGCCAATCGGCGGGGGTGGCGACACCAAAGGCATCGGCCGCCTGCATGGCGATCAGCGCGCGGTACATCTCGTCGAAGTTGCGGCCGAGGCTCAGCGGGTAGTACACCATGGCGCGTACGATGCCCTTGGGATCAATGTAGAACACCGCGCGAACGGCCTGGGTGGCATTCTCGTTGGGCTGGATCATGCCGTAGGCCTTGGCGACATTCATGGTGATGTCTTCAATCAGGGGGAAGTTCACCTCGACATTCGAGTGGCCCTTATAGCTGATTTTTTCCTTGATGGTCCGCAGCCAGGCGATGTGGCTGTAAAGGCCGTCGACCGAGAGGCCGACGAGCTTGCAGTTGGCGTCGGCAAACTGCTTTTCCATGACGGCAAAGGAGATGAACTCCGAGGTGCACACCGGCGTAAAGTCTGCCGGGTGACTAAAGAGAATCACCCAATTCCCCGCGTACTGTTTGGGAAAGTCGATCTCGCCTTGTGTGGTGACTGCCTTGAATGAAGGGGCTTTGTCGCCGATACGCGGCAGTGAGGTGGGAGTGACGTTTTGGATTTCCATGAGAGGTCCTTTCGTTTGGGGTTGTTAATTATCGTTAAACATTTAGCAATAATAGGATGATTATTTAGCAGATGCAATCAAGAACCCCACTGCCCCCCAGACGATCATCGAAATCCAGGGGTTCGAATTGAGGGGGCAGGTGCCGGTGCGGCAGCCAATGAAGCGATAGATGAGGAAGCCGACGGCGGCACCAACGGCGGTGCCAAGGATGGTTTTAAGTAGGGGGGTCATGGGGTAGCCTTTGAAGGAGATGTTCTATTCGATATCCAATTATAAATGACGTTTCGTTGCCTGTCGGCGGGTTAAAAAATCGCCTCAACGGGGAGGGCAAAGACACGGAGGCCTTCGCTTTCGTAGAGACTATCATGGTAGTTCTTGAGGGCGGCGATGAGCTTTTCTATCTCTGCCGTGGGTACCACCGTGAAGACGAGGTCGGACTTGCCGGGCCAGGTGTGGGTCCCAAGGTGCTTGCCGGTCGTGCCTTTACCTAAGACATTGGGAATGACGCTGTAGGTGTGAATCCCAGACTGAGAGATCAGCTTACAGATTTCTTCGCGTCGGTGTTCGGGACAGATGGTCATTAGCATTTTCATGGATCAGCCCTCCGTGTTGGTTTTGTTGTATAGCAGGCCATAGGCCACCGGTATCACGATCAGGGTGAAGGCCGTAGACACAAACAGGCCGAAGATGATGGACCAGGCCAGACCGCTGAAAATGGGGTCCATCGTGATGGGCCACGCCCCGAGTAGGGTGGTGCCGGCGGTGAGGAAGATCGGGCGCAGACGCACCGCGCCGGCCTCGATGATGGCTGCTTGCAGCGGTTGTCCGCGTTGGGACGTGCTGCGGATGAAGTCGATCAGAATGATGGCGTTGCGCTGCACGATCCCGCCGAGTGCGATCATGCCGATCATGGCGGTGGCGGTGAAAAAGACCGGGTCGGCATATCCCCCGATCGTTTGCCCGGTCAGGAGATTCAGCAGCCAGAAGCCGGGCATGATGCCGATCAGCGTCAGAGGAATCGAGAGCATGATGACGATGGGCAGCAGATAAGAGCCGGTCTCGTATACCAGCAGCACATAGATGGCCAGGAGCGCGGCGGAGAAGGCGATGCCCAGATCGCGGAAGACGTCGACGGTGATCTTCCACTCTCCTTCGCCAGTCCATACGGCGTTGATGCCAGCGGGGAGCGGGGCTTCCTTTAACTCGGCCTGCTGCGACAGCACGGCATAGGCCGGGCCGCGGCCGGCCATTTCGGCGGTGACGTAGACCACCCGCTCCATGTTCTTGTGCATGATCGTGGGATCGACCACATCGTCTTCGAATGTGCCGAGTTCACCGAGCTGGACGCTCTGGCCCATGCGGCCTTTGACCTGGACCGTCAGGAGGCGCTCGGGGTCGGAGCGTTTCTCGCGCGGCAGGCGCAGCATGATGGGTAGCTCGTTTTGCTCGCGAGGGGCATGGACCACGCCTGCCGGCATCCCGGCGAGAGCAATGCGCAGTGTGCCGACAATGTCTTCCGTGGAAATGCCATTGAGACCGGCTTTTTCACGGTCTACGCGGAAGAAGAGCTTCTGTTGATTATCCTCGGCCGAGATATCGGCTTCGACGACGCCTTCTTCCTGAGCGAGGCGGTCGCGGAGCGCCGTGGCCGCGGCGATCAGGTCGGCGTAGGGCTGGTCGGGGCGGCCGTAGACCTCGGCAACGACGGTGGCCATGACCGGCGGGCCGGGGGGCACCT
>JAQUJC010000095.1 GCA_028681135.1 Kiritimatiellia bacterium
GCCCTCAAGGAGCACGCTGCGAGTTCCGATCTCATTGGCAAATTAAAACGCCCGAACTTCTCGTCGCATGAAAAATAGCCCACATTCTGGTTCCGACGTTTTGTCGGTGGCGTCATGCTATGGAAAAGTTTTTGGCGATTTTTCCATGCTATGGTGCCACCGACAAAAGGCGTTTGTTGTTGTAATTATCTGTTGCGGAGAGAAATATGTTAATTTTACACTTGACTTCCTCCATTGCCTCGCGTATTGTAACAGCATGATCAGCAATGGAATGCAGCTATTATGAAACATAAGATTGACCCTCGACAAAACAGCTTGTTTGACCCCGAGCGCCAGAATTTTAGCCGGGTTGGCTATGACCGTCTTGATCAGGGCTGGCAAGGCATCTTCCGACGCAGCCTGCTGGCGGTCATGCCGGCGGACGAGTTGGCCACGGAATTTTCCGGCGACACGGGCCGACTGAGCAAAGAACTCTATTCCATGGCCGGGTTGGTCGTGATCACTGAGATGCGCGGCTGGACTTCGCAAGAAGCGGCCGATGCCTACATGTTCGATCTTTCGGTTCAATATGCGCTGAACGTCGGTCACCAGGCGGTGGAACTTTCGTACCGGACGGTGGAACGCTACCAACGGCTGTTTCGCGAACGGGAACTGGCACAGGATGTGTTCGAGCGGGTGACGAAGACATTGGCCGAAGAGTTGCAAATCGAAGTGGACAAGCAACGCCTGGATTCGACGCACCTGTTCAGCGACATGGCTATACTCAGTCGGACGCAATTGATGGCCGTATGCATCCGACGTTTTCTGATTCAGCTCAAGCGGCACCAGAACAACGAGTATGCTCTGCTGGATGCCCAGGTCCGTGAACGCTGCATGGCCTCGGACAAGCGGCTGTTCAGCCAGACACCGCCGGAGGGCAATGCGCGCGCGCAACTGCGCCAACGGGTAGCCGAAGACCTTTTGATGCTCATCGACCGATTTGCTGGACATGAACGGATCACAAGCATGAGCAGCTACAAGGCCATGGTCCGGGTGTTCTCTGAACAATGCAAAATGGTTGGTGGGAAAGTCGCTCTGCGCAAGAAGACCGGCGGACGCACGATGCAGAACCCCTCCGATCCGGATGCCACCTACGACGGACACAAGGGCAAAGGGTATCAGGTTCAGCTTTCCGAGACCTGCCATCCGGATAATCCGGTGCAACTGATCACCTGCGCCATCCCACAAACCGCCGCCGACGAAGACGGCGACGCGCTCCCGCTTGTGGTCGATCAACTGGAGCAAGCCGACCTCAAACCTGACAAGATTCTGGCCGATACGCTTTACGGAAGTGATGATAACCAGCAGCTCTGCGAGGATAAAGACATCGATTTGGTGGCCCCCGTACGCGGACCTGCGCCGAAGAAAAACCGGTTTCCGACAACCGATGCGCAGAAACGTCTGGCCTCGAGACGTTCTGCGGAAAAGACCGAAGAGTGGCGGCACACCTATCGCCTTCGAGCAGGCATTGAAGGAACCAACAGTGGATTGAAGAGGCGAATGGAACTTGGGAAGTTGCGGGTGCGCGGAAAAAAGAGCGTATTCAACGTGGTACTGCTGAAAGCAACTGGATGGAACATCTTCCGCGCTGCCGACGCCATGGTTTATAAGACGAAAAGAACGATTCAGACAAGGATCATTGCTCCCAACGCCGCGCTTTCGTTGCTTCTTGACCTTTTGGGGCAGGTTGAATGCCCTCAAGGAGCACGCTGCGAGTTCCGATCTCATTGGCAAATTAAAACGCCCGAACTTCTCGTCGCATGAAAAATAGCCCACATTCTGGTTCCGACGTTTTGTCGGTGGCGTCATGCTATGGAAAACTCCGTTGTTGGGTCTGGCTAGACGTCGCTGCAGGAATGCGGGCAGGATAGTGCCAGCGCCTCCGGCGTCCATGGGACGCTTCAGCCTGACGGCTGTTCAGCGGTTGAGCTATTATCTATTCATTGCGCAGCGCTTCGGCCGGCGGCAGGCGGGCGGCAACAATGGCCGGGCCGATGGAACACAGCAGAGCGAGCAGCACCGCCAACACCAATGGCAACAAGCGGGTCTCCCATCCCAAATAGGTGGGCAGTGGAAAGCGCTCCCCCAACCCGTTCAAGATCAGTTCCGCGGTACCGATTGCCGCGAGGGCCGCCGCGATGGTCAGCACCAGCGATTCCGCCACGAACAGCCCCGCGATGTCTCGTCGCCGGGCGCCCAGCGCCCGGCGCAAGCCAATTTCAGGGATACGCTCGCGGACGCCGGTCAACAGCATCCCGGCCAATGTAACAGCACCCAAGAGCAGCCCCAGCGCGCTGCTCGATCCTGCCGTCCAGGTCACCATTTGCTGCCAATGGCGAATCCCCTGCAACAGCGATTCGGGCGTGACCCATTCCACATCTTGACGGCCCATCCCGGGTTGATTCAACAGGGCTGCCACACGCCGATGCAAGCGTTCAACATCCATGCCCCCCGCCGCCCGGAACCAGATGGCCCCGACCTGGTAGCGCGCGGGGGTCGGACCGGTATCCACGGCATCCAGGGAATAGGGAATCAGAATGGCCGGCCCGGTCGCCAAGGGCCACCCCCCCCCTTCGGCCTCGAGGCACCCCACCAACCGGAATGACTCTTGGCCGATCAGAATCAGTTCACCGACGCGCCATCCAACCTGCTGGCAAAGGGCCTCCGACGCCACAGCATGACGCGCGCCCTGGCGAATATCCGCAGCATCGAGTCCTCGGCCAGCCGTGAAGCGCCAATCCCGTACGCGCGCCAGTTCGCCATCGCCGGCGACCACGGTGACGTCTATCCCGCGCGGAGCAACGAGCTGCTGGAGTCCGCTCACGATGGCGGCGTCGCCCAGCGCAGCGCGGAAGAAGGCCACGCGTTCGCGCTCCCAGGGCATCCCATCCGCCACATCAGACCGCACCAGTGCGAAGGAGTCGGCGCCAAAATCCTCCACAAGTTCTCGTGCCTGACGCCGCAAGGCCTCCTGCGCCGAGATCAGAACCGTGGCCGCAAACAACCCGATGAACAGGCTAAACAACACCAGTCCGGCCCGCGCGGGAACTGTTCGCAAACCGGTCCAGATATCTGATGCCAGCTGGGTCATGGCTCAGGGCAGCACGACAGAATCGCCCGCAGCTAACCCGGACACAATCTGGACCCGAGCGGCATCCGCCAGGCCGGTTTCGATGGGGATGTCGTCGATACCGCCATGGGGATGCACGCGGCGGACGATGGCCTCTGTGCCGCGCCACTCGACAGCCTCGCGGGGCAGGAGCAGGACATCGGTGGCCTCCCCGGCCAGAATCTCCGCGCGGACAGAAAGACCTACCGGCAGGGAATCGTCCAGGGGGTCCAGCGCAATCACCACCGGAAAAAATTTACGCCACACGGGCTGATCGGGGCGCGTCTGGGCCATCCCCCCCACCGTCTCGACGTGCCCGGACAAGTGGACCTGAGGAAATGCCGCGGGGACGGCTGTGACCCGGCTACCGGGCCGCACCTGTGGCAACTCCGCCTCGCCAATATAGCCGCGGACCACATGCTCGGTCGGGTCGGGCAGACACAGAAACACCTGATTATGAAACAGCCTATCGCCGACATGCGCCGTGCGATACTCCCCGCCCACCGGCAGGGGCACCCGCGTGGCGACGCCCCCCACCGGTGCGCGAACCTCGCACAGCGCCAACTGGCGGGCGGTGAAATCCCGCTGACGCTCGGCCGCCTCCAGCGCCGCGCGCGCCTTTGCCAAGCGTGCGGCATGTAGATGCTCCCGGGTCAACGTCATCCGCGTATCCCATTGGCGGCCTCGCTCGCGCAGTGCCGCAAGCTTCTGCTCCTGCTGCTGCACCTCGGTTTCCGCCATCAAGCCCCGCGCCATCAAGCCCCGCGCCGACTCTAAAAACTGCGCCTCGGCTTCGATCTCAGCCTGAATGTCGGCCCGCTTGCTTTCCAACTCCAGCAGTTCCAGGGGCAACTCGGCTTTTTCAAGGCTCTCGAGTTCCTGCCGCGCGCGCACCAGCTCATTTTCCTGCCGTGCGATATCCTGCTCGATCTGGGTGGCATCGAACCGTGCCAGGCGGTCTCCGGCCTCCACGCGGGCGCCCTCCTCGACCAGTTCGGCCAGAACGGCCGACCCCTGCACTCCGACGCCGATACGCTCCACATGCCGCGCCTCCAGCTCGCCATGAAAGGGCACCATCATCTGGATATCGCCCCGTACCACCTTCACCCGGCGCGGGGCTTCCGCGCCCGGGCCACAGCCCCCCAGCAGCAGCACGCCCATTATGGCCAACCATCCCGCACTATTCTTCATGGGGTCTTCCTTCTTTCGTTTGCAGCAACTCGCGGGGGGTGGGCAGCAACGTGCCCAAGACATGCAACAGGCGATAGGCCGAAACCGAGGCCTCCTGCCAGGCCGCCAGTTCTGCCAGCTCGGCACCCATCAGGTCGGCTTCGGCATCCGACACGGAATTGCCGCTGCCCCGGCCGGCCTCGAACAGCACCCGCGCCAGCTCCGCGCGATTAACCGCAAGCTCACGGTTACGCCGCGCGAGGTCCAGTTCGGCCCGCGCGCGTTGATACGCCGCTTGCGCCGAATTGACCTCCAACGCCAATCGGTGACGTACAATCGCGGCGACCTGCCGCCGCCCCTCGGCATCGAGTTGGTTGCGCGCCAAGGCCAAACGCGTTTCGCGTCGGTTCAGATTCACATCCGCCACCAGCCCGATAAACCAGTCATCCTGATCCAGGCGGCCGGCATCGTCCCAGTCCTCCCCCTCGCCATAGACGGTTTGGTGCGCCGACAGACGCAAATCGGGCAGCAGATTACGCCGCGCCAGGCGCACCTGACGCTCGCCAGTATCAATATCCTGCAAAGCCTGGGCATAGTCGGGCCGTTCGCTCAACGCCACCGCCAATGCCCGGTCGGGCGCCTGAAGCTCAAGGTCCAACAGCGGGGGCGGAACCAGGCGGAAGACGGTTTCCAGCGGCAGGCCCAACAGATTGGCAAATTCCTGAAATTCGATTTCCAGCCGTGAGCGGCTGGTGGCGAGGCGCGCGGCCGCCTCGCCCCGTTGAAAGTCCATGCGTAAGACTTCCGTTCGGGTGGCCCGTCCCTGATGTTCGCGTGCATCGGCCAGCGCCCAGAGTTTCTCCATGCGTGCGGCAAAAGCCTCGTCGCTATCGATTTGCCGTCGGCGGTAGATCAGCCCTTCGTAGAGGACGACCACACGCAGTACCAGACTGGAGCGGTCACGCTCCCACGCGCGCCGGGCGGCCAACAGCCTATCACTCGCGGCCACCACTGGTTCATTACGAACGAGAGACCCAAACTGGCGCAACAGCGGTTGAGAAATTTCGGCCCGCACCTCGCCGCGGCGGATATCCGGCTGCTTATCCCATTCGACAGACCGGATGGTGGCGGCCAGGGCCACGCGCGTTCCGACCGGCCCGGTGGCCTCGGCCCGCACCCCGGTGCGCCAGTCATCGCTCGTGGACCCCATTCCCGCCGCCCCCTCCGGCACCACCTGGAAACCGCGAACCGCCTCCTGCGCCTCCTGCCGCGCCACCTGGTAGCCCTGCACATCCAGGGCCCCCTTGGCAATCTCTCGGTTATGCTCCAGCGCCTGTTCAATGGCCTCTTCCAGCGTCAACTCAACCGCCTCGGCCCACGCCGAGACCGACAGCGCCAGCCAGCAGACGCCTACCACCCACCACGCTGGAGACTTGTTCCACATACGCCGCATCCTACCTGTTTTCCACGCTGTGGAAAAAACTTTTCCACAGTGTGGAAAAACGGGGCCTTCCTCCATACTGACGGCCCTGCCTGTGGCGTGGTAAGCGTGGCAGGCATTTCGTCGTTTGGATCGATATTGAACATTGTCATCCCCCGCTCCCTTGGTTAGCTTGTCGGTCCATTCCAAACGGGAGCGTGAGCGATGACCATGAACAAAACCCTATTGCACTTTCATCCGGACGTTCTGGATGCGCTAGAGCATAACCGGCCGGTTGTCGCGTTGGAGAGTACACTGATTACGCATGGATTGCCCTACCCCGTGAACCAGGATGTGGCCAGCCGTATGGAACAGGCGGTCCGGGATGTCGGGGCTGTCCCGGCCACGATTGCGGTGTTAAAGGGACAGATTACGGTGGGGTTGACGCCAGATCAGTTGGCGTATCTGGCCCAAGCCCAGGATGTCCGCAAATGCAGCCGGCGGGATTTACCGATTGTGCTCGCCCAACAGGGCGATGGCGCGACCACCGTCGCCGGCACGATGATTGTCGCGCAGATGGCGGGCATCCAGGTATTTGCCACGGGGGGCATTGGCGGCGTGCACCGGGGCCACCCCTTTGACGTCAGCGCCGATTTACTGGAACTGCCTCAGACCCCGGTGACAGTCGTATGCGCTGGAGCCAAGGCCATTCTGGACCTGCCCCTGACGCTGGAAGTGCTCGAAACGCATGGCGTGCCGGTCATCGGTTATCACTGCTCGGAGTTCCCTGCCTTTTACACCCGGAGTTCCGGCCTGCCACTCGACCTGCGCTGCGAGTCCCCGGACGAAGTCGCCGCCATCATCCGCGCACGCCACACGCTGGGATTCCGGACGGGCACCTTGGTGGCCACCCCCATCCCCGAGAAGGATGAACTCCCCGCGGAGGTGGCGGAAAAAGCCATTGCCCAAGCCTTGCAGGAAGCGGAGGCCAATGGCATCCGGGGCAAAGAGGTCACGCCGTTCCTGCTGGCGCGCGTCAGCGAACTGACCCACGACGATAGCCGCACCGCCAACGCGGCGCTGCTGGAAAACAATGCCCGTGTGGCGGCACACATTGCACAGGCGTTGACGACATTATAGGGTAGCCGTGTCCAAACTCTAAACAGCCGCGGCTCACCCGGAGGGTTCGCCCTACCAACGCCCTGTGATTCCGGTTTTGGGTAGGGCGAGGTTGCCTATCCGCTGTGGTGGATCGCTGCCGAGCCGAGTTGTTCCATGCTTCAAAACCAGCCATTGGTTAAACAGCCACCGGCCTCAACGAGGCCGACTACAACGAATCCGGAAATGCCCTAAGGCGCAGCTGGA
>JAQUJC010000044.1 GCA_028681135.1 Kiritimatiellia bacterium
GGCGGGCGATCAGAACCGTGCAAAAGAACGCCTCAAGTTGAAATGGAAAAAAGTTCAGAGGTGCATCCCGTATCGATATAACAGGGCTAATCTGTGTGTCCCCTGAAATTAAACCGGACAGCAGTGACCGCGGATATTATATACGGGGGGGCCAGGGGAGGAACGGGCGTTTTTGAAAAGCAACTGATTCAAAGCCTTGGGTTGGATCAACCCCGGCCTGATGTCATGCCCGTTGAACAAAGAAAAGGTGGGGGGGGGGCGCCTTTTCTTGCCCGAGGAGATTGGCTCTGGACAGCCCACCCGTGGGGTCGAATTTCAATGAGAGCCTATCAGTGGGAAGAGTCCCCGTCATTCCGCATGCCGGATGGAAAGATGTATACACCCTGGCCCTCGGTCGGAATGATTCAGGTGGGGGCGAACCACATTCTGATAGCCGATCGTCTCCGGCTTTGGCTGATCATGGATGATGGAAAAATGTAAGGTGCATGATGAATGATATTGCAAAGAAGAGTCTCATTGCTGTTCTTTGTGTCTCTTGCCTGTCGGCCTTGGGTTTTGCTTAAAAAAAGGTCGGCTATGCATGAACCCGGGAGTAACGCCGGGGATGGGACGGCAAATGCTGGTTTTGCTGGACGGGGGGGGGGGGGGGGGGGTAGCATGGCCGGTCTATGGAATTGTTGATTGAAAAGGCTAAGGCGTACAATGGCAGCGTGGTGTTGCCGGAGGGCCAAGACCCGCGGGTGATGAAGGCGGCGGCGGAAATCGTTCGCCTCGGTTTTGCGAAGGTATCCGTGCTGGCGACCCCGGCTGAAGCCCAGCAGGCCTGTGCGGCGGCAGGGGTGATCCCATCCGGATTTGAAATCATTGATCCCTCCAATCCCCCGTGCCAGGACGAATTGGTGGCGGCCTATCATCGCAAGCGGGCGAGCAAGGGCTTGACGGAGGAGCAGGCGCGTACCGCTTTGAAAAACCGGCTGTACGTGGGTGCCATCATGATCGAAACCGGCTATGCGTCGGGCATGGTGGCTGGTAGCATTGCCTCGACCCCGGACATGTTGCGGGCGGCCTTTCATTGCGTGGGCACGGCGCCGGGTATCCAGACGGCGAGTAGTTGCTTTTTGTTGCGCTTGCAGACGCCGACAACGGCTGGCGAGAGCACGCTGTTGTTTGCTGATTGCGGCGTGAATCCGAATCCGACGGCAGAGCAATTGGCCGAGATTGCGATGTCGACGGCGAAAACGCATCGGGCCTTGATCGGAACGGTGCCGCGACTGGCGCTGTTGAGCTTTTCTACGCGCGGCAGCGCCCAGCATGAGTTAGTCGATAAGGTGGCCAGGGCCACTCAGTTGGCGCGGGAGTTGGCCACAACCGTCGACCCCGAATTGGTGGTGGATGGCGAGTTGCAGACGGATGCGGCCATTGTGCCGCAGGTGGCGCTGCAAAAAGCGCCCGATAGCCCGCTGAAGGGTGCCGCCAATATCCTGATTTTTCCTGACTTGCAGGCGGGCAATATCGCGGTGAAGTTGGTCGAACGCCTGTGGGGGGCAATGGCCCTGGGGCCGGTCTTGCAGGGGCTGGCTAAGCCTGTAAACGATTTGTCACGCGGGTGCAGCGCCGCCGATATTGTGGGCGTGGCGGCGGTGACCATGTGTCAGGCGGCGGCCATGGGGGTGCCCGCAGATGCCAAGGCCAGCGGCGCACAAGCACCAACGCAGTCGGTGGCCAATGCGGCGGGCATTTTGTCGGATGAAGAAATTGAAGTGATTGCGCGTCGGGTGGCGCAGGATTTGCTCGCAAGTCCGTCGATGACGCAGACGCTGCGCGGAATGTAAGAGGAGCCGTTCATGAAGCCAATTGATTGGAACAGCCTGGGATTCGCATTTTTAGATACCAATTGCCACATTCGCTATGTCTGGAAAGACGGCGCGTGGAGCGACGGGGAACTGGTCGAATCGCCGTATCTCAATATTCATATTGCGGCAACCGCCCTGCATTACGGTCAGGCCGCCTTTGAAGGTCTGAAAGCCTTTCGACGCAAAGATGGCAACGTCAGCCTGTTCCGTCCCCAAGAAAACGCGAAACGCATGGCGATGACGGCGCGGCGCACGTGCATGGCCGAAGTGCCCGAAGCAATGTTTGTGGACGCGTGCAAGCGGGTGGTGAAGGCGAATCTCGACTATGTCCCGCCTTATGGGACAGGTGGATCGCTATATGTGCGTCCGTTGCTGATCGGCAGCGGGGCGCAGATTGGCGTGGCGCCGGCGGACGAATATACCTTCATCGTGCTGGTGACGCCGGTGGGGCCATACTACAAGGGCGGACTGCAGGCGGTGAAGGCGCTGGTGCTGGACGACTATGACCGGGCGGCGCCGCAGGGCACCGGCCATGTCAAGGTTGCCGGCAACTATGCCGTGAGCCTTTACCCGCACATGCAAGCCCAAAAGGCCGGCTACCCCGTGGAGTTGTATCTCGATGCCAAGGAACATAAATGGATCGATGAGTTTTCGACGAGTAACTTCCTGGCGATCACCAAAGACGGGACCTATGTGACCGTGAAGTCTCCGTCCATCCTGCCGAGTATTACAAATATGTCGCTACAGCAAATTGCCAAAGACCTGGGCATTCCCGTCGAGTCGCGGCCCATCGCCTTTGAGGAAATCTCGGAGTTTGCAGAGGTGGCGGCGTGCGGTACCGCGGTGGTGATTACGCCGGTGTATCAGGTCGAGCGGGCCGGCAAGGTCTACAAGACCGGACCGGAAACCGGGTGCGGCCCTGTTCTGGAAAAACTCTATCAGGCGGTGCAGGGCATCCAGTATGGGCAACAGCCCGACACCCACGGCTGGAACGTGGATGTCGACTGAGCGGTTTATGATGACGCTTGAAGAACAATTCGCGCAGATCACCGCGCGCGGCGTCGATCTGCACAGTGCGGAGGAATTGAAGACGCGCTTGGCGACGTCCATTGACACGCAGACACCGTTGCGCATCAAGCTGGGCGCGGACCCATCCGCGCCGGACCTGCATCTGGGCCACTGTGTGGTGCTCAACAAGCTGCGCGATTTTCAGGCGTGTGGCCATACGGTGGTCTTCATCATCGGCGATTTTACGGGCATGATTGGCGATCCGTCGGGCAAATCGGCCACGCGCCCGCAGTTGTCGAAGGCGCAGGTGCTGGAAAATGCCAAAAGTTATCAGGACCAAATGTTCAAAATTCTCGATCCGGCGCGGACCGAGGTGCGTTTTAATTCCGAGTGGTTCGGGCCGATGGGCTTCGAACAAGTCATACGTCTGAGCGCGCAGGTGACGGTGGCACAGTTGCTGGCGCGCGACGATTTTTCAAAGCGCTACGCGGCCAATCAACCCATTTCGCTGGTGGAGTTTCTCTATCCGCTCGTGCAGGCCTATGATTCGGTGATGGTGAAGGCCGATGTGGAACTGGGCGGCACCGACCAGCTCTTCAATCTGCTGCTGGGCCGCGAAATTCAGAAGGCCCACGGCCAGGAGCCGCAGATTGTCCTGACGATGCCGCTCCTCGAAGGTCTCGACGGCGTCAACAAAATGAGCAAGAGCCTCGGTAACTACATCGCCGTGAACGATACCCCCGGCGACACCTTTGGCAAGACCATGAGCGTGAGCGACGAGCTAATGTGGCGCTATTTCTCGCTGGTCCTCTGCCTGCCGGAGCCAGAGATTGCGGCGTTGAAGGCCGCGGTCGCCTCGGGTGCGCGCCATCCGCGCGACGTGAAGGACGAGCTGGGGCGGCGCATCGTGGAAAAATTTCACGGGGCGGAAGCCGCCGCCGAGTCCAGCGCGGAGTTTGCCCGCGTATTCTCCCGGCATCAGCTTCCCTCTGACATACCTGACGTGGCTGTGCCAGCCGAGGCCATCGGCATCCTGACGCTGATGGTCAAGGCTGGGCTGGCCGCGAGCACCAGCGAAGCCCGCCGTTTGGTGCAGGCGGGTGCCGTGCGCATGAACGATGAAAAAATTACAGATTTCCGCTTCGAGGTGTCCCCCCAGGACGGCATGATCCTCAAGAGCGGAAAGCGCGGGTTTGCAAAGCTGAAAATCAAAACATAAACAGCCATTTCACTACGAAAAACGCGAATTTCACGAAAATAACCAATGGGGAGGGTTTTCTTGGGGGCGGGGGTGGCTGGCTAGGGCGTACAACATAATGCAGGCAGGATGTGAGTTTGTGAGATGTAGGGGTCGAGCTTGCTCGATCCCTGTTCAGAGACCAAGTGCCCACAGCGCCACTTTACTGGATCAGCCCGGTCGCAGTAAACTGCGCCTCTACAAAACAGGCCCCGAACGGGTCCGTGAAGATTTTTGGCGTACGCCCGGTTGGCGATTGCAAGGGGTTGAATGCTTGATTGGTCCCTTCCATTTAGGGTACAATCATGACATGGAAAAGTGGCAGAAAGCATGAACCGCCCCGTGAATGCATTGTTCCAGGCGGCCAAGGAAATAGCGGACTTTATCACCGCTCAAGGGTGGTCCTATTGCATCATCGGAGGACTGGCAATCATGCGCTGGGGGGAGCCACGCACGACTCAGGATGTTGACCTTACGCTGCTGACCGAATTAGGGGGCGAAGAATCGTTCGTGAAGACGTTGTTGGACAATTTTGCGGGGCGTGGGCTGGATCCATTCAATCAGGCTTTGCGTAATCGTGTTCTCCTGCTGACGGCGGCAAATGGCGTGGGTATTGACGTGGCCTTGGCGGGTTTCCCATTCGAGGAAAAAATTCTACAACGGGCAACGGAGTTCGAGTTTGCCGAAGGCTGCCGGTTGACAACTTGCTCCGCAGAGGATTTGGTGGTGTCCAAGGCATTTGCGGACCGTCCCAAGGACTGGTTGGATGTCGAAGGCGTATTGATCCGCCAGACACGCAAGCTGGATATACCTCGTATTTTGCGCTTGCTGACGCCGCTGTGCGAGCTGAAGGAAGCGCCGGAGATCGTTGCGCGTTTTCGAGCCCTAGTGAAAGACACGCGATGAACGAAGCGGAAAAAGAGCAATACCGCCTTTACGTGGAGAGCTGGCAGCACGCCGGGCCGGAGCTGGAACGCATTCGCTGCGAGGAGTTGCGTGCCATGGATGATCGCATGGACTTGGACGGTATGGATGCGCTGGCGGATATTGGAGTGCGCTATGGCACACCGCGCACCACCAGCGGTCTGGTGGAGATGCAGAAGTGGTTCATGGAATTGGCGCGCCAGCAGGGGCTGTTGTCCCCAACCGTGGGAAATCCGCCGGGGGAATACCAGGCCGGAACGGGGAAGTCTGGAGGGCCGACCTCCGCGTCGGCCGGGATCGGGCGGGACAGAGCCCATTCCTCCAGAAACCGGGGATTTATAAAACCGGATAGGGAACCTTGAACGACCCACCGCCTCCATCCCGCCATCGACCCGCGCACCATCCGCCCATCGAACGGTTCAACGACCCGGTGATCGTGCTTGTGACAGTTTGCACCCAAGACCGCCACCCCGTGCTGGCGTGCGACACCGTTCACCGGCTTTGCCGCGAGGTCTGGCAAGCGGCGGATTACTGGCGCGTGGGGCGTTATGTCCTTATGCCAGACCACGTTCATTTGTTCTGCGCGCCGGGGCGCATCCCAATGCCGAATTTGCGTCAATGGGTCGAATTCTGGAAAAGCCGGATCGCGGTCCAATGGCCGGTGGGTCTTGGAGGGTCCGCCTCCGTTCGGACCGGATTGGGGGAAAACCCGGACGCCACGGAGGGCGTCCCTCCAGAAGGCCGGAACGTGGAGGGCCGACCTCCGTGTCGGCCTTTCCGGAAAATCCTGGACGGGACAGAGCCCGTCCCTTCAGGAACCGGGAATTCAAATCCATTCAAGCTGTGGCAACGCGATTTCTGGGACACGCAAATGCGTTCGCGGGAGCATTACGACGAGAAATGGTCCTATGTGCGGATGAATTCGGTTCGTCAGGGATTAGCCAAAATGCCGGACGATTGGCCATTCCAAGGCGAGGTGTTTCCTTTGGCGTGGCGGTGATGTGATGGAGGGCCGACCTCCGTGTCGGCCTTTCCGGAAAAACCGGACGGGACAGAGCCCGTCCCTCCAGAAGGCTGGAACGTGGAGGGCCGATCTTCGCGTCGGCTAACTTTCTGTGATTTCATTGGTCGGAAGCCGGTCTCCAGCGTCACGCCAAAGCCTTGCTGGCCTATGTCAGCTTCGCGGATACCCTGCACCTGTGCCTCGGCATTGCGGCCCGGTTGAAGGGGGTGGCATAGTTCTTGTCCGACGCAATCAAAGGGTTTCCCGACGGTCGAGATTTCTGTACTCTGGGGCGTATGAAATTGCCGGGAGCCATGGAGCGGTTGCAGGACGAATCCCTCGAAGGACTGGTGGAGCTGATTACGTTCCACAGCGACGAGACGGGATTTTGCGTCTTAAAAGTCAAGGCGCGGGGATTCCGGGGGACGGTGGCGGTGATTGGCAAGGTGCCGCGTATTGACGTGGGCGAATGGATTAAGGCCAAGGGGAAGTGGATCATTGACCGCAAGCATGGACGGCAGTTTCAGGCGGAGCATCTGGAAGCGGTGGTGCCAAACTCTTTGGAGGGTATCGAGAAGTTTCTGGGCTCGGGGCTGATCAAAGGCATCGGCCCGGTGTATGCCAAGAAGCTGGTGGACACCTTCGGCCTGGGGGTGCTCGACGTGATCGAAAGCCGCTCTGCGGAACTCGAGCGGGTGGAGGGTATCGGTACGAAGCGCCGCCAGCAGATCAAAGAGTCCTGGAAAGCCCAGAAAACCGTTCGCGAGATCATGACCTTCCTGTTTGCCAATGGGGTCAGCACGGGGCGGGCTTTCCGCATTTACAAGGCCTACGGCGAGGAGGCGATCAACAAGGTGCGCCTGGACCCCTACTGCCTGGCACGCGACATCCATGGCATCGGCTTCCAGACGGCAGATCAAATTGCCGCGCGACTGGGAATCGAGAAAGAGTCGGTGTTGCGCGCGCGTGCGGGTCTGACTTACATTTTGCTTGAATTGTCAAACCAGGGGCATTGCGCCTACCCGCGCGATGCGCTGCTGTCTAAGACTGCGGATATGTTGGAGATTCCACTGGGGACTCTGGAGGAGGCGTTGCAAATCGAAGTGGAAAACGGACAGCTCATGGTGGGCGCGGGCGAGGACAATGAGGCGTGGGTCTATCTGGCCGCCTTGGACTTGGCCGAACGTGAAGTGGCGGGGCGTCTGGCCGATATCGCCAAGGGGCGGCATCCGTGTCCCCAAATCGATTTGCCGGTCGCCGCGGAATGGGTGCAGCAGAAGCTGGGCATGGACTTAGCCGCAGGACAGAAAGAGGCGTTTTTTGGCGCCTTTAAGCACAAAATTCTGGTCATTACGGGCGGTCCCGGGGTTGGCAAAACCACGCTGGTGCACTCGCTGGTCAAAGTGCTGGCCGCTAAAAAGCTGCGCCTGATGCTCTGTGCCCCCACTGGTCGCGCCGCAAAGCGAATGAGCGAACTGTCCGGCATGGAGGCCAAGACGATCCATCGCCTGCTAGCGTTTGAGCCAGGGACCGGGCGGTTCCGCCACGACGCGCGTAATCCGCTGGAAACCGATGTGTTGATTGTGGACGAGTCGAGCATGATCGACATTCAGTTGGCGGTGCATTTGTTCCGAGCCATGCCCAAGGGGGGGCTGCTGGTGCTGGTGGGCGATGTCGACCAGTTGCCGTCGGTGGGCCCAGGCTGCGTTTTGCGCGACATCATCGAGTCGCGGACCTTGCCGGTCTTCCGTTTGACCGAGATATTTCGCCAGGATGCCGGCAGTGGGATTGTCCGCAATGCCCACCGGATCAATGCCGGGCAGATGCCGCATCTGCCGGGCAAAGACGAAGGGATGGAGGGGGGCGGGGATTTTTATTTCGTGAAGGCGGAGACGCCGGAGCGCGGCGTGGAGCTGATCCGAAAACTGCTCTGCGAGGCGATTCCCCGCCGCTTCCGACTCCATGCGATGGAGGATATACAGATTCTCACCCCGATGCAAAAGGGCGATCTGGGCGCGCGACATCTAAATGCCGCCATGCAGGCGGCGCTCAATCCGCAGGGACGCGATGTGGAGCGCTTCGGGTGGAAATTTCGCGAGGGCGACCGGGTCATGCAGACGGAGAATGACTACGACAAGGACGTATTCAACGGCGATGTGGGACGGATTGAGCGGGTGGATGCGACCGATCAGGAGGTCGTGGTCCGCTACGACGACCGCAAAGTGGCCTATGACTTCCAAGAGCTGGATGAATTGACGCCAGCGTATGCGGTGACAGTCCACAAGAGCCAGGGCAGTGAATATCCCTGCGTTGTCCTGCCGGTGCATACGCAGCATTATGTGATGTTGCAGCGCAACCTGCTGTATACTGGCATCACACGCGGCAAAACGCTGGTGGTGGTAGTGGGGACGGAGAAGGCCGTGGCGCTGGCGGTTCGCAACGCGGAAGCCCGCCGCCGCAACACCACCCTTCGCCGCCGTCTGCGCGAGGCGTTTGACGCGTAGTGACGCGCCGCCGATGCGTGGAACTGAGCCGCCCTTTCAACTGCGAAAAGAGGGAATAATTTGGGTAATCCATGAATTCCCATTGACGGCCAAGGTGTGGTCTTGGGAGAATCAATCGCATATGAACTTCATGGGAAATTGGGTCCGGTTCTGGACCGTATGTATGTGGTTGGGGGTGGGTTGCGTGGGGCTGGGGGCGGCCGAGCTGGACGAGTTGGATGAAAGCGTCAACTGGACGGTGGAGAACCCGGTGGATCAGAATTTCACCGAGACCCCACAACGGACTGTCACAAGGTCAAGCCCACAGGCAAAAGGTTATCGCAGCATCCACCAGATCCAGCAGGAGCAATATGATGCGCTGGAGTTGACGACCGAGGCGGAATTCGACGCCCTGGCCGGTCGGGAGCCGCTGGCACCCTTGCGTGCAGCTAAAGAGGCCGGAGCCCTGCGCAAGCGGGTCGTGGGATGGCATCCCTATTGGATGGGCACGTCTTATCAGAATTATGACTATTCGAAACTGGATACCTTGGCTTACTTCTCCTATGAGGTGAATCCCACCAACGGGTCGTACACCACGTTGCGGTCCTGGGACACCACCCCGGCCATCGCGTGGGCGCAGTCCCGCGGAACGAAGGTGGTGCTGACGGCCACCCTGTTCGGGTCGGCAAACGTGCAGACCCTGCTGACCAACTCCGCCAGTACCGCCAACCTGATTCACTCGCTGGTGACGGTGGTGTCGAACAGAAACGGTGACGGGGTCAATATCGACTTTGAAAGCGTGGGCGGAGCTTCGCAGACCTACTTGACCACATTCCTGAGCAACCTGACGGTTCGTTTCCATCAGGATATCCCGGGGTCGGAGGTGTCGATCGCCCTGCCGGCGGTGGATTGGGGCAATGCCTTCGACGTGGCGGCGTACGACGGGTTCCTGGATTATGCCCTCATCATGGGGTACGACTATCACTGGAGCACCAGTACGGATGCGGGGCCCGTGGCCCCGCTTTCGAGCAGCACTCAGTGGGGCGCCTATTGTGTAGAGAAATCTATTGATGACTACCTGGCAGCCGGGATCAGCGCTGAGAAGCTGCTGCTGGCCAGTCCTTATTACGGATACGATTGGCCGACCGCCAGCGCGACCCCCGGGGCCGCCACGCTGGGGGGGGGCGACTCGCAGACCTATGCCGAAACCTTCACCAGCGCGCCGGTGCGCGGGCGGCAGTGGGATGCCGATGGATCCGTGCCCTACTTTGTCTATACCAATGCATCGGTCATTCATCAGTGCTGGTACGACGATGAAGAGAGCCTCGGCCTGAAGTACGACATGGTGAACGCCAAGGGAATCGGCGGCATCGGCATCTGGGCGCTGGGATACGACGGAGGCCGCACCGAGCTGTGGGAGTTGATCGGCGAGAAATTCACCTTGGAAGGCCAAGCCTGGACGGAGCAGGTATCCGGCACGGCCGAATCGCTGTATGGCGCGGGGGCCAGCGGCGAATCTTATGCCGTTGTGGGGGCGGGTGGATTGATTCGCACCTCGGCCGATGGAATCGACTGGACCGCGCAAACCAGCGGGGTCGCCGACCTGCTGCTGAACGTGTGCGGTGCAAGTGACACCTGGGTGGCGGTGGGGGATACGGGGCGCATCCTGATGTCTCCGGATGGGGAGTCTTGGACCTCGCGAACGACCCCGACCAGCCACATGTTGCGTGGCATTGCCTATGGCAACGGGGTGCATGTGGCCGTGGGCGCGTCCGGCACCATTTTGCGTTCGCCGGACGGCACGACCTGGAGCGCGCAGACCTCCGGGACCGCCGTCACCCTCCAGGGGGTTCTGTATGCGGACGGGTTGTTTGTCGCCGTGGGCGAGGGCGGGGTGCTGTTGACCTCTGCCGATGGCCTCACCTGGACCGCGCGCACGTCCAATGCGCCCAGTTGGCTGCTGGATGCCGCGCATGGCAATGGCGTCTATGTGTCGGTGGGCCTGGGCTCGGGCATCGTCACGTCGCCGGATGGCATCACCTGGACCCGGCAGTCCAACAATCTTCCTGCGGCCAGTGTCAATCTGTACCGCGTGGCCTACGGTGACGGGCAATTTGCCGCGGTTGGCCAGGACGGGGTGATCTGGGGATCAACGGACGGCGAAACCTGGGTTGCCGAAACATCCAGTACGACGACGTTCCTGCGCGGACTGGTCTACAGCAACGGGCAGTTTGTGGCGGTTGGATATAACGGAACCGTTCTCACCAAGGGTACGGGCCTGTCCGCCCCACCGGACGACGCCACACTGGAGGAAACCGCGGCCAGCCAGCCGGAGGGCGGGCTGAGCGACATCATCGTCTACACCAGCGGCGGGCACGGGGCGATCGGCGACACGGGTTCCTGGATTTTCGGTCGACCGCTGGTCAATGGCGTAGTCGAAGACATCGGCAACATCGACCAACTCAATTATTTTGCGGACTACTGCTTCAAGGCTGGGGCCACGGTGGTGCCGATGCGCCCTCTGGGCCACCAGACCAACGAAGTGGTGCTCGACAACACCGATGCCGCCAGCGTGACATTCGGCGGTTCATGGAATGACAGCTCCTCACCCGTGTTTTACGGGGATGCGGGCGCGACGCCGTACCGCTATGCCTATATCAATGAAACCGGCACAACCGCCTGGGCCATCTACCGTCCGGACATCCCGGCGGCGGGCTTCTATCCGGTTTATGCCTGGACGCGCAGCGGGTCCGACCGCGTCAAACAGCTTTACCGGGTGTACCACTCCGGCGGCGTGACCGATGTGCGTGTGAATCATCGCCGTGTCGGCCTCGGCTGGGTCTGGCTGGGCACGTACTATTTCGAGGCCGGCACCAATGGCAGCGTGAATATCTCCAACCATGCGCCGGGCGGCTACCTGTCCACAGATGTCGTGATTGCCGATGCGATCCGTTTTGGGAACGGGATGGGGGATATTGATCGCGGTTCAGGTGTCTCAAAGCTGCCCCGCGAACTGGAGGGGTCTCGCTACTGGGTGCAGGCGATGACCGGGCAGGGGATGAGTTCCACACTCTATGATCTGGCCGGCTACAGCGACAACAGCGACAACGTGGGGGCGCCCAACCGGATGGCTGTGGAAATGAACCGGGAGGCCGACGGTGGATTTTTCGATCGCGTCTATCTCGGATTTCACTCCAACGCCGGGTCGGGAGCCGGCCGCGGCCCGATGGGGCTCTATGACACGCGCTACGGATCCGGGACAGTCGCCCAAAATCGCCAGAAGGACTATGCCACGATGCTGGCCAATGAACTGGCCAGCGACCTGGCCTATGGTGACAACGGGGTGTGGTTTCCTGATGGCTATGCGAACAACTCGGGTAACTTGTACGGGTCGATGTATGGTGAAATTTACGGAGCGATTTCCAGCGAGATGAACTCCACCATCATCGAGACGGCCTTCCACGACAACGCCGACGACGCCAATTTGCTGAAGTGCCCCTCTGCCCGCCGTGTGATGGCGATGTCATCGTATCAGGCGATTGTCAAACATCTGACCACAAACAACCCGGCCGTTGTTTCCCCGGTTCTGCTGCCCGATCCGCCGACGCATGTCGGCGCGGTGAACGACGGGGTGGGGACTGTGACCATCCGCTGGCGCGCACCGGTTCCCAACGGGGCCAGCGGCGATGCGGCCACGGGGTTCGTGGTCTATCGCTCGACCAACGGCCTCGGTTTCGGCAACCCGGTTGAGGTGTCCGGCGGGACGTCTTCGAATCTCACGCTGACCGGCATGCCGGAGGGGCGCATCTATTACTTCCAGGTCTGCGCCACGAACACGGGCGGCGAATCGCTGCCGTCGGAGACCGTGGGGGTGCGGGTGTCGCCTTCGGGGTTCGCGCCCCATCTGGTGGTGAACGGGTTCGACCGCAACGAGCGTAGGATCTCGCCCACGCAGTACGTCACCAACAACATCAACGGCAACGTCACCCGGGTGATCCAGCGGCGCATCAACTCGCACGATTACGTAATTCAGCACGGCGAGGCCATCGCCGCCGCCGGGCGCTACTTCGACTCCTGCGCGAACGAATCGGTCGAGGACGGCGACACGGTCCTGACGGACTATCACGCGGCCTATTGGATTCTCGGGCGCGAGTCCACCGCGGACGAGACGTTCACTTCGACGGAGCAGGCCGCGGTCTCCGCCTTCCTGTCAGGCGGCGGCAACCTGTTTGTGTCCGGCACGGAGCTGGTGTGGGACCTGGACAGTCAGGGCGCGGCCCCGGACAAGCTGTTTGCAACCAATGTCCTGAGGACGGCGTTTGGGTCAGACGATGCCTTAACAGGCACTGTCACCGCCCGCACCGGCGGCGTGTTCGACGGGCTGGGTACCTTTGCCTTCGATTATGCCGGAACCGGAACGCTCTATAAGGCCTCGTATCCAGACCGGTTGTTGGCTCGCGGCTCTCCTTCATCGCTGCCCGCATTGGTCTACGGCACGTCATCCAGCGCGACGACCGTGGCCGGGCTGGCCTACAGCAACACCTATCAACTCGTCACGCTGGGCTTCCCGTTTGAAACCATCTTCAGCGAAACCACCCGCGAATCCCTGCTCGCCAACACGCTCGATTTCTTCGGCGATGCCCCGTCAGACGCACCGGTGGTGGACATCACGACCACCAGCCAGACGGTGGCGGCGGGTACGGAATACATCTGGGTGGAGGGAACGAACAATGCCGCCGTGGCCGGCTCGCTTTCCTGGACGAACACCCTGACCGGCGGCCGGGGTTCCGTCGCCACGGGCAGCACTTGGTCCATCGCCGTCTCCCTCACCACCGGCGTCAATACCATCACCGTCCGCGGCACGAACTATCTGCGGACGGCCACTGCCAGCGACACGGTGGACATTGAGGTGGCCGCCGGTTCGGGGCCCGTGCCCGGCACGATCCTGGACGAGCCGTTTGATGAAGCCCCCCTCGAGCCCGCCGGCTGGACGTTCGGCGGTGTGGATTCCTATTCGAGTGCCGCCAGTTCCGGTCGGGACAGCCCCGCGGTGAAGTTTGGGTCCGACGGGGAATATATCGTGAGTCCCACCTTCTCCGGCGGCATCAACCTTCAGTTCTGGATCAAGGCCAATCCGAGCAGCGGCACCAACAGCGTGGGCACTCTCGACGTGGAGCAATATATCGGCGGCTGGAGCACGCTCGCGGTCATCACCAACCCCGTCAACGTCGGCACGGTGCATTCCCTGGCGATCGCGGACACGGTCGCGCAACTGCGCTTCACCTGGAACAAGACCAGCGGCAATATCGCCCTGGACGATGTCATCGTGAATGGCTCGGATTCGGGTCCATCGCCCGATGTCGACAGCGACGGTGACGGGGTGGACGACTACAGCGAAAGCATCGCCGGAACGAGCCCGAGTGATCCCAACGACGTGCTGGCGGTGGAAACGATGGTGGTAAACACGAACACCGGCAATTTGGTGTTGAGCTGGCCGAGCGTTACCGGCCGCGTCTATTCGATCTGGCGGGCCACCAATGCACTTGGGCCTTATACCCAGCATGTGGATAATGTGGCCGCCACCGCGCCGATCAACACCTGCACCATTTTCGCTCCTACTGAATGTGGGCTCTATTTCTACCGTTTGATAGTCTCCTGGCCCGATGCCCCGTAATCCGTAACGGTGAGCAGCGTTTTTTCCAGGTGCCTTCGGTTGCCTACGGATAGTAACCCTAGCGCTTTCCCACACGGGAGAGCGCCCCACGCTACTTGAACAACAATAGATCACCTCGGGGGGGGGGGCAGTTTCAATGGCTTTTTGATTGCGGACACGACAGTGCCTTCCCCTCCGGGCTCCACGATTCGTGATATTGGGTTGGAGTCAATGTGCCCGCGGCACCGCAAAGGTATTTTTTGCCTTTTGAAAGCAGCCTGTGATAGATTGACCCACTATCTGCGATGCAACAATCGGGTAGAGGTATGCCCACGTGAATTCAGGAGATCGATATGCCGACTTATGAATATGAATGCCGCCGATGCGGTCACCACTTTGAAAAGTTCCAATCCATTATGGCCGCCCCCGTGAAGACCTGCCCCAAGTGTCGGGGCCGGGTGGCGCGGGTGGTGTCGGGCGGCGCTGGCATCATTTTCAAAGGAACTGGCTTTTACGAGACCGACTACAAAAAAAAGCAGTCGCCATCGTCTTGCCCGGCTCCGGCCGGCTCCGGGAAAGCGGCCAAGGCAAACGAGAGCAAAAAAGACAACGCCAAATCCACGGTGGACCAATCAGCATAAATAAGGAGTGGCCATGGGAAACAATGACATGACGATTCGGTGCCAGCAGTGTGGTGAACTCAACTCCCTGCCGCTGGTTCATTGTAAGAAATGTGGCGCGAAACTTGATTTTGAGGCCGCAGAACAACAGATATTGCGCGCAGGTCAACCGACGGCAGCCGACCGAGTGCGTATGAGTTTCAAAATCGCCCTGGTTCTGGCGCTTTTTGCGGTGGTGCTGCTCGCAATCTGGCCGGGCGGCATGACGCGCACCACGGGCGACGAAATGGATGCCCGTCGTTACCGCATGAAAGGCGAACTGCTCATCAATGCTTTGAATAACGACTTGCCCGCCAGTCAGGTATTGACCGAAGCCGAGATGAACGCCTATTGCCGTGAACTGTTGGCAAACCAGCCCGCGGCTGGCAAGGGGGCTCACCTGGATGACATCGGCGTGCGCTTCATGGGCGGTCGTGCGGAAGCATTTGTGTCGGTTCAACGCGGACCGTTTACCCTCACCACGCAGGTCATAGCCAAGCCGAAAGGCTCCCGTTTGGTGGTGATCGGCGCGCGAGCAGGGCATCTGCCGTTGCCCGGAATTTTGGGGCGTCTCTATGCCGCCACACGGGGAAACTTGTTGCGGCAGCTTAAAAATGAATCGCGCATTTTACGCAATTTGGATGGCGTTTCGGTTGGGGAGGGGACGATCGAATTGCTGGTGACACCAAACGCATTATAGTTGAGTGAAGGCGGTTGTACAGCGAGTGACGCGCGCCGAAGTGCGCAGCGCCGGAGAGCGGGTGGGCCAGATCGGAACAGGCTTTGTTGTGCTGCTCGGGGTGGCGCGCAGCGACGGTGAGGCTGAGGCACTCCAATTGGCTGACAAAATTTTTAAATTGCGCATCTTCGATGATGCCGACGGCCGGATGAATATGCCGATTGACTCGGTACCCGGTGCGCGCATCCTGCTGGTGAGCCAATTCACCCTGTTGGGTACTGTCCGCAAGGGAAACCGCCCCAGTTATCTCGCCGCTGCGCCCCCGGAGCACGCCGCACGGCTCTATGAACATGTCACCGCGCGCCTGCGTGAACTGGGCCTAGGGGTGGAAACCGGCATTTTTCGCACCAACATGGAAGTGGAACTCGTCAATGATGGGCCCGTGACCTTGCTGCTCGATACCAACGACTGGGCACCTCACGGGGTCAGCCCTTAAAATATAACTAATGAACCCATTAGTTATATTTTAAGGGCTGACCCCGAGTAGGCCTGATGTTCAGTTGGCGCAGGGCTTCGTAGGCCACGACGGCCACGGCGCTGGAGAGATTAAGGGAGCGGACATGATCGGTGAGGATGGGGATACCCAGAACCGATTCGGGATGGGCGGCGAGCAGGTCTTCTGGCAGGCCGCGGGTTTCGCAGCCAAAGATGAGGGCGTCGCCCGGTTGGTAGGCGACCTGGGTGTAGAGGCGCGGGCTGCCGGTGCTGTAGAAGAAGCGCCGGGATGTGCCCAGCGCGCAGCCACAGGCGGCCCAATCGGGATGGGTCTGGACGTGAACAGCATCCCAGTAGTCCAGCCCCGCGCGACGCAGGTGCGGGTTGCTGATGGAGAAGCCCAGGGGTTTAACTAAATGCAGCCGGGTGCCGGTAGCGGCGCACAACCGTGCAATATTGCCGGTATTGGGAGGGATTTCCGGCTGCACCAGCACGATATTCAAGGGTGCCGTCGGCCAAGCAAAATCAAAATCCGCCTTGCGGGAATGTGCGTGCTTCATGAGAACAGGGGGAGAGTGGCTCTTGGGGTCAGCCCTTAAAATATAACTAACAGTTTCATTAGTTATATTTTAAGGGCTGACCCTAATTGCTCCAGGGGGTTTGGGGTGGTGGCGGGAGCCGGGGTCGAACCGGCGACCTAAGGCTTATGAGTCCTCCGCTCTGCCAACTGAGCTATCCCGCCGAAAACAATGTTGAAATCTAGGAGATGGGGGAGCGTTTGTCAACCGCGAGTCGTTACGGAGCGTCGTCGGCTATGGAATTGCCTCGGGGCGGGGGGTGTCAGGTTCGGCGATTTGAACCTTGGCACCTTCGGGGGTCAGAGTATACCAGACCACTTTTTCGCCTGCCGTACGGGGGCCGGAATCTTCCCAGTCATCGTTAGTGAGTTGGACAGTGATGTTGTCGCCCAGATCCAGGGCCATGATTTCGGCATCGCTGTTATCGACATAGCTCATCCAGACGATGAGGCCATCGCGGATGACGGGATTGACATCGTCCCAGGTATTGCTGGTGAGTTTGATGGTGCGGCGGCCATCGAAGTAATAGATTTCAAGGTCGGTATCGTCATAGCCCTGCCAAACGACGCGTCCCTGCCAGATGGACGGCGGGCCGTTGTCCTGGGAGGTGTCGGAGATTTTGCGGATAACGCCGTCGCGGTAGTGAAAAATTTCGGCATTGATGGTGGGGTGGGCGATCCAGGCAACTTCCCCGTCCCAGACGACGGGGTGGGTATCGTCGAACTGGTTGTTGGTGAGCTGTTTGATTTCGCCGGTATCAAACCGATAATGATAGATTTCGTAATCGTGGCCATCCCACGCCTGAAAGACCAACTCGTTACCATGAATGTGGGGGCCCAGGGCATAATAGTAGTTGGTAGAGAGCTGAGTGAGGGCGTTATCACCGGGTTTCCAACACAGGATTTCATACCCATAGGGCCAGCCGCGGGCCACTTGAAAGGCCATGCCGGCTGTGGACATGACCGGGGTGCTGAAATGGCGGGTGCCGGGGGTTATGCGCTCAAGGGTATTGTCGGGGCGCAAGTGGGCGATATCAAAACTGCCGCCAGAACTCCGCCACATTTGATGTTGCATGGACGCCTCTTTGGATGCGGCGTCATCGGCGGCCCCCGGGGGGGGGGCGGGCTCTGAGGGCGCATCCAGTTCGGCCGCATCCGCTTCCACCGCAGAGCCTGGGGGATCGAACAAAGTGGGATAATCGCTTTCCAGTTCGCGCATGTTGTCCGATTTCGAGGGAATAGAGAGTTCAAACGGGAAGCCCCCGCCAGCTTTTGGCTTGAACACCGCCGTAAACAGGACGGACTCGCCAATGACCTGTGGGCGTTCATTACGGTTGGACAACTGGGGGGCCATCCCCGTTGCATTAGTGATGGTCCCATCCCGAAAGACAAAGATATCGGAGCGGCGTGAAGTTGCGACCCCGTCGTCTTGATCCAAATACCCTTGCCAGGCCACGAGCCCGGTGTCCCCAATAGACGGATGCCGGGCATCCTGACCGGGTTCAGAGAGGGTGCGGACGGTGAAATCACGTCCGTACGCATGGCCAGCCACCAGCAGGCAGCAGGACATGAGGGTGATAGCCGTTTGGCGTTTGAAAGACAATGGGTGATATATCATGGACGTCAGATGGTCGGCTCAGAAGCGGAAGGGGGGGGGGAGGGGGTCTCAGGGGTAGCGGCCGAGGGGGGCGTTGTCGGTCCAGTTGACAGGCGTTCGCGCTCGCCGCTGGCCGCCATCGAGTTGGCGGTAGGAATGCCCTGGCGGCCCAACGGCCATTCTGGACCCCAGCGGTGGGGAGCGCTCCAGTAGCCGCCGCTGGGACTCTCCTTGTTGCGATAAGCAAATTCCCAGGGCAGTTCACCGGCTAGCAGGTAGGATTTTTGCATGGCGATATCGCGGCCAATACGTTCAACGGTCTTGAGCAAAGCGTTGTTTTTGACCCGGTCATATTCCATTCGGGCCACGATCAGCACCTGATCCTGGACGAGGGCCATGTCGTCAATGAGTTCCACATATTCGACCGCCCACCACGTGTCATTCATCTTGCCCCAGGGCATATCCTTGATGTATCCGGAAAACTGGTCATGGAAGACCATGCGTGCCAGCGCGACCATGTCCTTAAAGATGACATAGGACTGAGTAGCGGCGCGTTGGTTCGGGGTGACAAAGATGGTTTCAGTTTTCCCGTAATCCCCGCCCATTTCGCCTTTGATGATGACGGTTTGCAGATTATTGCGCAGATTGGGCGGGGCCAGTTCCTTGGGGTCGGGGAATACGATGGCATAATGCAGGGGGGGGCCAACAATCCGTTGGGCGAGGGGCAGGATATTGCCCTGCAACAGATCATAGAGCAGGGCCATGTGTTCTTCGGCCTTGTCTTGCTCGCAAAACACGATGATGTCGCGCCCGAGCAGGTTCATAACGGCATTGCCGGACAGCCACAGCGAGCGGTCGATTTCCTGGCTCATATAGCCGGTGGAGTGAAACCCCAGCCGTCGGCTTTGGGGGTCTGGGAATCCGCCAACGGCATAGATGGCAGGATTCAGCACAGCGCCGGACTCGTCCTTATTATAGGTGACCACCATGGCGGATACTTGGCCGAGCTTGAGGTTGGCATCGGTCGCCATACCGAGGTCGATGACGGCTTTGAGCCGGTCCACCAGTTCGGGATTTTCGCCAAAGAGCGACAACAGATAGGAGTCGGAAAGCACATCGTCGGCGGGGGTGCCCTCCAAGGTTTCCCCGGATTCGAGCAGATAGCGCAAATGCTGGAATCCACCATGAGTGGTCCGGTAGACACCCAGGGCCCGCCAGCCGACAAATGCCCCGGTGGTGACCAGAAGCAGACTGCAGAAAACCAGACTTCGAATGAGGATTTTTCTCATGATGCAACCATCCTTCCCGGATGCTCCCTTAGAACTATAGGGTGGACCGTTCTCACATACAAGAGTAAATGCGGGAGAAATGTCGTATTTGAAAACACTGTATTGAAGCCGGACGACAGGGCGATCGGCCCTCCAGAGGTGAATACTATGCGCTATTCAGGCGGGGCGGGCTTCCTTCCGGCCGTTTTGGCCGACGTTTTGCATGGGACGCCAGGTGTAACGTTTTGACTTGAGCGGATTCCGTCCCGGTGGTAGGTTCACTTGACAGATTTAGAATTGGTTACGTCCCCTTGACCAGCGGCTACGCGGGGTGTGGGCACCTGAGGAGTACACGAATATGAAGCCAAGGCGAAATTGGGCAGGTAGGCGGAGGTGGCTTGGCTTGGGGGTCGGGCTGGCCTTGTTATGGCCGGGGTTGGTATGGGGGGAGGCCATGCTGCAGTATTTCAATGCCAGTTGGAATGAAATTGCGGCGAAGGTTCCGGAGTTGGCCGAGGCGGGCTATTCGAGTCTGTGGCTGCCGCCGCCATCGAAGGCCAATGGGGGCTATTCGGTGGGCTACGATTTGTTCGATCCGTTTGATTTGGGGAATGTCAACCAGCGCGGGACGATTGCCACGCGCTATGGCACCAAGGCTGATTTGCATAACCTCGTCGAGTTGTGCCACCGTTTCGGCATCCGGGTATATTTTGACAACATCATGAATCACCGCGCCTATGATGTCCCGGGCTATAATGAAACCACGCCGACCGACGTGTTTCCCGGCATGGTGGCGGAAGATTTCCACTTGCGTAAGACGTCCGATGGGTTTTACCGCAAATGGGATAACACCCGCGATTGGAACGATGCCTGGCAGGTACTGCACCTGGGGCTGTCGGATTTGCTGGACATTGCTCATGAGACGCCGAATCAGAACTTCGGGTACAATGAGGGCGATTGGCACGACAAGCCGTCCATTGTACGCCATCCCCAGAATCCCGAATTTTATGACTGGCATCCCACGCAGGGGCACGTTGGTTTCAACAGCACATCGATCACGGAACAGGTGATCGCGGAGAATCCTGACTACTATAAGGAAGATGTCGGCGCTTATCTGTGCCGTAATGCGCGCTGGATGATGGACACCACCAAAGCTGACGGATTCCGCCTCGACGCCGTCAAGCACGTGCCGGACTATTTCTTTGGGGCATTTGGCGATGACGCCAGCGATGCCGGGTATCTGGGGCAAATTCAGTGGCAGTTCAATCATACCCACGGCTACAGCGACTCCAACCACCGCGACAGCAACTTCAACACGGAAATTCCGCGCGACGACGCGCTATTGTTCGGCGAGCACTTGGGCCAGCCGCCGGGCTACGATGGCTATGTCTCGGCCGGGATGCGTCTGGTGGACAACGACCTGCGCAACCAGCTCAATTGGCGGTTCAGCGCGGGCGATCTGACGGGCTATGACACTGCCGGCGCGGGTGGATTTTCGCCCTACGTTGGCGTCATGCACGCGCAGAGTCACGACAACGACTACGTGGACCGCAAAGAGCTGCAGCATGCTTATTATTTTCTGCGCCAGGGTCTCGGCTTGCTCTACACCGACGGCAATCGCCATGCGGAAACGCTCTCTGGCAGCGGCGGGGCCTTCCCGCGCTGGGCGAGCACGGCGTTTCTCGGTCAGTGGGAGCAGACCCACATTCCTGAACTACTGAAAATCCACGAGAACATGGCGCGCCACGATCAGGATGGAATGGACACGCATTGGGACGGATCGGTCATCGCCTGGGAACGCGGGGGCGGGTTCCCCTATAATACGATGCTGACGGTGTTCAATTCCAATTGGGGCGAGGAAGGCTGGCGCACCATCCCCACCCCAGGCACCTTCCCGGCCGGTGCCTACCTCTACAACTATGTCCGCACCTACCAGTGCTACTTCAAGGACGGTGGGCCGGCGGCGGATTACGTATTTGCCAACGACCTGTACAACGTAAACCAGCCCCCCAACAGCTATTCAGTCTGGGGCTACAAGAATCCGGACCCCAGCAGCCTGTGGCCTGGCGACGTGGTCTCGATCTACGACAACGGGCAACTGGCGGACACCCTTTGGGTGGAACGCAAGGACGGGCCCGACGGCGATGCGGAATTCAATCCCCACAATTATGACAATCGGGGTTATCCGACCGGCGTAACACCGCCCCCCTATACCTATCGTGAGGCCATTCCGCGCATCACCCAGGGCACCAATGTCGTGTTTGATGCACGGGTGGACGGCTCGGCCTATAATGTGCTGATGCGCCTTGATGGCGGTATGGATCTCAACGGACTCAAGCACAATGGCGACGGCGATTGGCGCGACAATCCCCCGGCCCTCAGCCTTGATCAGTACCTCGGTTATGAAGGCGTCAATTTTATCCAGCGCATCTGGCCGGAGAAGTTTGCGGCAGCCAACACGGCCAACTGCCGGATCGGCACCCAGGGGGCGACCAGCTACCAGGTGACCATCGGCCAGGCCAATATGACCAACTTCCCGCCGGAAACGACCAACGGCCACGGCACGACCTACGGGGAATTGGATTGGGTCTATCATAACCCCGCCGCCATGACGGATGGCCAGACCAACGGCAGCGGCGCCGCGTTCGGTCCCGTGACCTACGCCAATGCCACGACTTACGGCGCATTCTCGACCAGTGATGGCGGCGTGTATTTCAACGGCACCGGCGAGTACAACAACAACATCGGCGCGGATGCCATCGGCATGTGGGCCGGCACAACCGGTTTTGTCCAATATGTCGCCACGTTCCCCTCGGCGCTGGGTGCCGGGCAGACCAATACCTTCGACTACCAGCACAATTGGATTGCCACCGACAAAAGCTTGGGCTGGGCACTCGTGGATGCGGATGGGCAGGATGTGCTGCAGTTGATTTACGTGGGGGACACGACGTCATCCTATGAGTTGCGCGGGAATGGCGTGACCAACAGCACGGGGATCGGGTGGAGGAGTACGGCGCAATCAGCCAGGCTGGCGTTCACGAGCGCAACGAACTTGACGGTGACGCTCAACGGCACCAACAACTACACCTGGACCCTGGCGGCGCCCGCCACCAAGCTGCGGTTTTGGAACTGGCAGGCGGGGGGGACGTCCAACCACAATTATTATGTCAACGATATCGCGGTGGACGGGGCCTTCCCCGGCGGCAGTGAAAGTTTTGCGGCCACCAATCAGTACTATCTGACCGCAACCTCCGTGGTGGTCTGGGCCAAGACGCCCAAAGTCGGCGGAACGATTACCCACCTCTACTACACGACCAATGGAATGGATTGGCCGGAAGGCGCGGCCGGGGCTGGTGCCAACGTCGCGACCCGGGCAGCCGCCGGGGCCTGGAAATACAACGTGGAAAGTGCCGCCAACAGTTGGTGGAAATTTGAGTTTCCCAAACCGGCCAATGGGGCCGTGTTGCGCTACAAGATTGGCGCAGCGCGCAAACAGGGTGCCGACGGCTCGGGCGAGGACTGGGAAGTGGTCTGGCCGGGCGACGCAGATCGGGTGACCAAGAAGACCCTCATGTTGGGCGAGTGGGCGACGACCAATCAGAACCTGAAGACCAAATCCTTCCACAAGCACAACAACTACAACAGTTGGACCACCAATGGGCTGGCCGATGGCTTCCACTTGATCACGGCCAAGGCATTTTTGGGTCGCAACGATGGCGCGGCAGTCTTCAACACCTTCCGCCAGACATTCTATCTGGATACGGAAACCCCGCAGGGCTATATCCAGTATCCGGCGGGCGACGGCGAGACGTATTACGGCAGCGAATACGGGTTCATCGTGCGCACCGATCCGACCGTGCGCGAGGTGTGGTATCACATCACCGACAGCAATGCCGACAACGATGGCGCCGGCAACGGCATGGTGTCGGGCCAGGTGGTTTGGGCGCAGGCCTCGACCGTGGGGGCCTGGACCGAGGACATGGCCGAAGACACGGCTTATCCCCAGATTTGGCGCTTCAACTATGCACGCATTCCGGCCACGGGGACCGCCACCATTCGCGTCCGCCTGCGCGAATGGTCGAGCACCGCTAGCACAAACTGGTCCACGGTCCACCCGACGAACGACAATGCCGCGGCTGAGCACTACACCGAACTTGTCCGCACCCTGAACACCCGGGGGCCGGCGGAAGAGTTCTTCTTTGAATGGCCCGAAGCCGACGGCGCAATGGTTGAGGCGGGCTGGGAATTCCAACTGCGCTACACGGCTCACATGGCCACTGGGCTGTCAGATCAGGGCATTTTTGACCGGGTCAAGGTCTATGTGAATGCTTCTGACAATGGCTCAACCAATCGCGGTGAGCTGGTGAGCGCCGACGATCTGGATTTCTCGCACGAATGGACATGGGGGAGTGAAGGCGAAGGCCTGAATCTTCTGAAGTTCAGGATGCCCAACGTCTACAATGGCCAGGACGATTGGCTCTACGGTGTGCGCGTGGAATTCACCAACAGCAACGGCTACGGCACGTTCGACAAGGCCGCGGTGCGACTGGTGCGGCATCGCGGCCCGCTGCTGCCGACGCTGATCATCACCACGCCACCCGAGACCGATAGCGACGGGGCCAAATACATCATCCAGATGGAGGATGTGCCGCCCTCGGTGTTGGCCACCAATTCGGCGCTGCGGCAAACGCCCATCGTGGTGCTGACCGATGCCAACGCCACCAATCTGGCCATTCAATTCAACAGTCCGACGGATTACGTGGGCGACGTGGTGCTGGCAAATGTCGCCACCAATGGCGACAGCCTGACCTGGAACCACGTCTGGACCGTCACCAATGCCGGTGCCTACCGCTTCACGGCGACGGTTTGGGCGGATACCAATGGCACCGAATTGAGTTCCAGCGTCAATTCCGCCACCCGCAACGCCACGGTCCAGTTTCGCGAACTGGTGTCTACCGCAAATACCAACGATGCGGACTGGGACGACGACGGCATCGTGAATACCAACGAAATTTCAGCGTTTCCCCTGCCGGGCAGTGCCCCCGAATATTGGATCCAAGGCGAGGTGTTTAATTACTTTGCCCGCGGTAAAACCATGGAAAACAGCCCGGACACCGATGGCGATGGTCTGCCGGACGGGTTGGAGTTGGGCTATCGCTGGCCTGCCGTCGGCACGGCCACGAATACCGACACCAATGGCGATGGATTCCCCAATTTCCGCCCCGATCTCGATCCGCCGTTTTACAACACGCTGGACAATATAGGTAAGGTCAAGGGCGTTGATGGCGCCGGCACCGGCGCGGACCGGACCAAGCTCGTTCAGGGCTCAGTCACCGATCCCAATAATCCCGATACCGATTACGACGGCATTCCCGACAGCATCGAAGACGCCAACCGCAACGGCTGGGTGGATGGCGATGGGGACCCGCTGCCGCCGGATTGGGATCCCTACCTCGAGCGCAACTGGCCCGATGGCGTCATCAATAGCGGTGAACAATGGCTGGAAACATCGCCCAATGTCGCCGATAGCGATGGCGATGGGTTGAGCGATGGCTACGGCGAGGATAAGAACTTCAATGGCTATCTGGACGTGGGATTGGCGGATGGGGCGGGGAATGTCACCAGTCTGCTCGCCAATGCCAGCGTGCCGAAAGTGCAGCCGGGATCACGCGTTATCGATCGGCCCGCCCTGTGGGCCGCATATTCCAATGCGGTTTTCCTGGAGACCTGTCCGTTGACGGCGGATACCGATGGCGACGGACTGCCAGATGGCTGGGAAGTGCGCTACGGCCTTGATCCGCTGGACAACGGCATTATCAGCTTACGGACAGGGTTGGCCGGGAATCCGGACAATGGTGCCGATGGCAACCCCGATGGCGATACCTATCTCGATGGCGAAAGCGTAGAACAGCCTTACGTTAACCTGTTGGAATACCAGAATGGCACGGACCCGACCGTGGCGGATTCCATCGCAGACCCGGGCGGCGAGGGCGCCATCACCATTGGCCAGGGGCCGGTCATCGGCGTGATTAACGGCAAGACCTATTATCGCGAGTTTATGGATTGGACGCTGGACGACCTGATTGCGCTGGACAACTACAACCAGGGCGGCAACTCCTCTGACATCTATCGCCGCGGAGATGGGTTCGACAGCTCGCGCGACATGGTGGCGTTCTATTTCCGCGACGGGGGTGCCGCCGATGGAAAGCTCTATTTCCGGGTGGACTTCGATGATCTGAAGGCCAATGCCGAGGAAAGCGCCCTGAATATCTATGTGGCCATCAACTTCGGGGACTATGGAACGGGCGAGGTGAACCTGCCCGACCAGGTCAATGCCGGCAGTCTGATGAAGTGGAATGCCTGCATCGGGGTCTATGACAGCGCTGATGGCGTGGTCTATGTTGATCAGGATGGCAATAACAACACGACCGATATTGGTGGCAACTTGGCTGCCGCCGGTGTGGAGGCGGTCCCGAGTGCCTTCCAAGGGGCCTATTTCAACTCTGAGTTGGATGCCGTGGCGTGGAGTATTAACCGCGCGGCGCTGGTGACGGCGGGCTGGAATGGCAATCCGGATATTTTGAAATTCCAGGTGTACACCACCAGTGACTTCACGGGCGATGACGGGGGCAGCGGCGACAAGGGCGGCCTCAACGACTTCACCGACACCATCGGCGATGACTGGCTGTGCTCGGACTACTATCAGGACTACGACTATATTGCCGCCAACGGCTACTATTCGACCTGCGTGGGCCGCACGGCCGGCAGCAACGTGTGGAACAACATGGGTCAGCACGCCAAGGTGGCGATGCTGGCGCACGGCAATCAGGCGGTCGAGCCGGCCGTCACCATCCAAAACATCGTGGACAACGGTTCCGGTGCGGGCTATCAGCGACCGGTCAAAATCCACAACATCTATTCCAACGCGGCGCTCAATCTGCACATCACGCCGACGCTGGCCATGGCGCTGGAGTGGGCCAAGGTGGGCACGTCGAACACATGGTATTCCGGCCCGGGGCTCAACGAGCAAATCCGCGCGGGTGTGGCGGCGGGCACGTTCCGTCTGCTGGGCAGCACGTTCTCCGACCACATTCTTCCGTACTTTGATGCGGTGTATAACCTCGCCAACGTGGAGTTGGCGACGGAGGCGTTGAATGAAATCTATGGCGGGTCGTCCACCAGTGGCGTGGTCTCGACCAATGTCTTCTGGATTCCCGAGCGCGTGGCGGATGTAGAGGTCCTCAAGCAGGTCAAGACCAACCTGGGCTATCGCGCCACCATCCTCGATCAGACGCCGCACCTGTTGGAGTGGTACGGACGCGAAGAGGCGCTGGGCAATAACGCTTACAAGATCAACCGCCTATGGCTTGGAGACGCCGACCCTTGGCCGTCCATCGACACCTTCATTATCGCCACTGCGGCCAACAACTACCGCTACGTGAATACCGACAGCGGCTTGCCGACGGAATTGCGCCAGCTCTTCAATCGCCGGGCGCGTTCGGGCGCGGACCAGATTTCCACTATTTTCTACATGTGGGAGGATTTGTCCGCCACTGCCAATGCCGACGCCTACGACGCCAACCTGCGCTGGATGGCCAATCACCCCTGGATTCAGGTTATTGCGCTGGATGAGGCGTTGGATGGCGAAGCAGTCGAGCGCAATCTAGTTGCCACCAACGCGATCCAGTCCCAGGACTGGGTGCACCACGCCAGCAACGCGGACTACGACAACTGGTATTACGGCTCCGACCGCCACGAAGGCCTCGCCCCGAAGCTCTTCGAGGTGCGCATCGGCACCACCCTTCCATCGGGCGCCGTCTACGGCTCCATGACCAATGGCATTCTGTCCAATGCGTGGAAAACCGTTCAGGGCATCACCAACGCGGATGTTCGGCGGCTGGCGCAGCAGACGCTGTTTGCTTCCACCTTCGAAACCGCCTTCCACAACGAAACCAACAGTAGCTTGACGCGCTGGAGCTTCGGCGACTACATGTACCCGGCGGCTGGCTGGCAGGGCTTGCAGGGCTTTGCCTGGAAGGCTCAGGGCCAGACGCGCAGGGCCGTGCTCTATGCCGCCGTGGACAACTGGGCCAGGCGCGCGCTGACGACCACCGAAGTCGTGAGTGCCGATGTCGATCTCGACGGCGAGGATGAAATCATCCTGCGTAACAATGCGGTGATGGCGATCTTCGAACGCAGCGGCGGGCGCATGGTTGGCGCGTGGCTCAAGACCGGCGCCAACGTCGTCCAGATGATCGGGAATTTCGTCTCGATGCCGGACTCAGGCACCGAAGACGAAGGCGTCCAAAATGTGAGTGGCGGCGGGGTGGGGGCCACTCGCACCTCGGCGCTCAAGGATTGGTGGGATGGATCAACCAACCGCGTGAACCCGCTTCATGCGTTTTCCTCCACCGCCAACTCGGTGACGTTTTCCAATGCGGGCATCCGCAAGACCATCTCGCTGGCGAGTGCCTCGACCAATGTCTTTGCGGTGTCTTATGCCATGCCCGGCATGACGCTTCGGGTCCGCAACGGTCTCTCGCCCGACCTGGATGCCCTGCTGCGCACCGGTCAGCGGAACCTGGCCGAAGAAGCGGACGGGACCTCTTCGCTGGCGGTATCCACCTTCAAGCCATCGGCCAGTTTGGCCAGCACGGTCAAGTTGGCAGTTGCCACCGGCAGCATCAATACAACCGCCACAGATATGTCCAACACCTGGAACACGGTCAACATGCGCAACCAGGCCCAGACTCGCCAAGTCGAGGTGGTGGGCACCAATACGCTGGCCTTCACCATCGAATTGGCGTCTTCGATTTTGGAGGCCAATGAGCCGCCGGTGCTGGAGTTCACTCCCGAAAGCCCCTACGTCATGCCCGTGGGCGCGACATCCACCTTCACGGTTGCGGCCATTGACTACGATAGCCCCTCCACGACGCTTTCCGTCACTAATCTGCCCGTCGGCGGTTCCAAACTGGCCACATTTGACCCGAATACCGGCATCTTCTCGTGGCACGTGACCGCCCTAAGCCAGGGGGGGCGCACCACTGATGTGGTTTACACCACCACCACCTTCACCGCCGACGACGGCACCGACACAACCAATGCCGCCGTCGTCATCACCGTGCCGTGGGACGCCGATGCCGACGGCATGCCCGACGATTGGGAACTGCTCACGATGGGCACAACCACCAACGGTCCCGATGGCGATTGGGATGGTGACGGATTCCCGAACTATAGTGAATGGGTCGCCAGCACCGACCCCAACTCCCCGGGCAGCTATATCGGCTGGGAGAACAAGGTAGTGCTTTCATCGAATACCGTCGAGTTGACCTTCCAGTCCGTCCCTGGCCGCACCTACGCGATCGAGGTGTTGGACGGTCTGTTGATCAGTACCAACGAGTGGCATCATGCGGAGACCATCGTGAGTACCAATGACCCGACGACCTGGGTGGACACCAACGCACTGCCCAATGCCCGCAACTACCGCATCAAGATTCCAGCTGCGCCTTAGGGCATTTCCGGATTCGTTGTAGTCGGCCTCGTTGAGGCCGGTGGCTGTTTAACCAATGGCTGGTTTTGAAGCATGGAACAACTCGGCTCGGCAGCGATCCACCACAGCGGA
>JAQUJC010000045.1 GCA_028681135.1 Kiritimatiellia bacterium
CGCTCAGGCGGGGGTGGCGCGAGTCGGGGTTGGTGATGTGGAATAAACAGCAACAAGGAGCACATGATGAATAAGGGTTGTATGTTAGCGGGTCTGGCGGCCGTAATTGGTGTGGTGGTGCTGGCCCTGACGTGGATGGGATTGTATAACGGCATTGTCACGCAGGATGAGGCGGTCAACAAGGCGTGGGGCAATGTCGAATCGGTGCTACAGCGACGCTTTGATCTGATTCCAAATTTGGTCAATACGGTCAAAGGCTACGCTGAGCATGAAAAGGGCTTGCTTGAAGAAGTGACCCGGCTGCGCAGCCAGTGGGGCGAAGCCCAGACACCGGCAGCAAAGGCGGGAGTTGCCTCGCTGCTCGAGGGCGCTTTGGGCCGTCTGATGGTCGTGGTGGAAAGCTATCCAGAGCTGAAGGCCAACCAAAATTTCATTGCGTTGCAGGACGAATTGGCGGGAACGGAAAACCGCATCAATGTGGAGCGTCAGCGCTACAACAACGCAGTGCAAGACTACAACACAACCATCCGCCGGATGCCCGCGGCCCTGGTGGCACGGCTTGCGAACTTCACGCCACGCTCGTCCTTCGAGGCCGACAAAGACGCGGCAACGGCCCCCTCAGTGCAGTTTTAACTTGGCGGGCTCCTTAGCGTTCCACTCGCGAGCCCACCTAAATCGTCGCAACGCATTTCCCACGGGGCTCATCTGCGATGCCCTTTAGGAACGGCTCATCGGGACGATTCGCCCCACCCATGACGCAGATTTCCGTCCCCGGTGGGGCGAACCGTCCCCGGTGAGCCGAGCTTTGAGGATGGTAAATAATTTTATACCAAATTGCAGATACGCTTTTTTCAGTGCCCGGCGACAGTTTGGGGATGGCAAACGCACAATAATTTGCTACACACCACAGGTGAAGCAACCCGGTGTGGCAGCAGCAGTGGTGCCCCGGACGGGAAAGGCAAATAGAATGAACCTACGTGAACGATTTGAAAAAGTTCGGGCATTTGTCCTGCGTGATGTGTGGAACCTGCCGGGGAGCGAAAAAGGCCGCACGGGCTTTATCGCGCGTCTGGTGCGCGTGGGGCATCTGCTGTTCCGCGGCTACGTGGACGATGACTTGATGGTCCACGCTTCTTCGCTGACCTTCGTGACCCTGACCTCTCTGGTGCCGATTTTGGCGGTGGGCTTTGCGTTGGCGCGCGGATTGGGGATGGGCGAAGACCAGTTGATCAGAATTTCACAGATGGAATGGATCGAAGGAATGCCCGAGCAGTTTCAGGTGTTCGTAACGCATGTCTTTTCCATCGTCAATAATACCAATTTCTCGGCGCTGGGTTGGATTGGTTTGGTCATCTTTGTACTGACGGCAGTCCTGGTCCTGGTGAATGTGGAAAAGAGTTTTAACCGGGTTTGGGGGGTGGATAAGAATCGCAGTTTATTGCGGCAAATCACCAACTACACCAGCGTGCTGGTGTTGGTGCCGCTGCTGATCGGCGTGGCTGGCGGACTGAAGGCCCAACTGGCCATCAGTCAAAAATTTCCTGAAATCCTTGGATTTGATCCCAATGCGTGGGTCCAAAACCTGGCCTCGTTCGGCATCATGTGGCTGGCGATATTTTTTCTCTATATCTTTGTGCCCAACACGCAGGTCCGGCCGCGCGCTTCCGTCGTCAGCAGTTTCATTACGACGCTGGTCTTTCTGGGCTGGGTGCGGGTATTTGCGATCATGCAGACGGGGGTCGCCCGCTACAACATCATCTATGGCGCGTTTGCGGCGGTGCCGGTATTCCTGCTCTGGATGTATGTGACATGGGTGATTCTATTGCTGGGCGCAGAGTTCACGTTTGCGATGCAAAACTCCGACACCTTTCAACTGGAGAGCGCGGCGGACTCCGCCAGCATGCGTTCACGGATTCTAGTGGCGCTGCTGGTGCTGCGCCGCGCGGGCCAGGTCATGGAGAGCGGCCAGGGCGTTTTTAATATCTCGATGTTTTCCCGCCAGAACCGGGCACCCATCCGCCTGATCAATGCGATGGTGGCCTTGCTGGTGCGTCGGGGCTATTTGGCACCCGTGGCGAACGACCAGGGCAGTTATGTGTTGATGCGCGCCCCGGACACCCTTCGCATTCAAACATTGGTGACAGAGTTGCTGCGCGAAGGGGGGGGGCATCCGGAGGTGGACGTGAACCTTCAACTGGATGATTCGCTCAAGGAGACCATGGCCCGGCTCGAATCTGGCCTGGTCCAGGGCTTTGGTGACCAAACACTGGCCCACATGGTGGCAGACGCGCCAGCTCTGACGTCCCAAGCGGAATCCTGAGCACCGATGGTCTTTGATCCCACCCGCCAACTGAACGAATCGCAACGGCGCGCGGTGACAGCGCCCGACGGCCCCGTGCTGGTCATTGCCGCAGCGGGCACGGGGAAGACCCGCACGCTGACGCACCGGGTGGCATGGCTGGTGTTGGAGAAAGGCATTGATCCGCGACGGATTCTGCTTTTGACCTTCACCAACCGCGCGGCGCGGGAAATGCTGGAGCGGGCCGCGCACCTGGTCGGCGGGGATGTTGGCGGTCTCTGGGGCGGGACCTTTCACCATGCGGCCAACCGCATGTTGCGTCGCCATGCGCCCCTGCTGGGCTACGGACCGGATTTTACCATTCTCGACCAGGACGATTCCCTGCGGCTGATTAAGCAGTGTATTAGCGAGTTGGGCCTCAAGGATAAAAAATTCCCCAAGCCGCGGGTGCTCTCCAGCGTGTACGGACTGGCGGCCAACCGCGGTGCCGACATCGAGGAAACCGTGCAGGACCATTTTGGCACGCATAGCGTTGATCTCGACGGTGTGCTGAAGGTCCACGCCCGCTATGAGGAACGCAAGCGCGGGCTCAACGCGATGGATTTTGACGACTTGCTGGTCAATGGCCTGCGTCTGCTGCACGAACACGAAAACGTGGCGCACGCCTATCAAGAGCAGATGCAATATGTACTGGTGGACGAGTATCAGGACACCAATAAACTACAAGCAGGCTTTGTCGACCAGATTGCGGCACAGCATGGCAATCTGCTGGTGGTGGGCGACGATTTCCAGAGCATCTATTCATGGCGCGGGGCGGAGGTGCAGAACATCCTGTCGTTTGAAAAGCGCCATCCGGAGGCACTGGTGGTCACGCTGGAGGAAAACTACCGCAGCACGCCCAGCATTTTGAATGTCGCCAATCAGGTTATCGCCGGCAATCCCGAACAGTATCAGAAAGTGTTGCGTGCGACCCGTCCGGCCGAGGTCAAGCCGGTCCTGGCGCAGCTAGCCGATGGAGGGCATCAGGCGCGCTATGTGATTGAAAAGGTGCGCCGCCTGATCGACTCCGGGGCGGTGGCGCCCCGTGATATGGCCGTGTTGTACCGCTCGCACTTTCACGCTTTGGAACTGCAATTGGAGTTGGCGCGCTCCAAAATGAACTATGTGTTGATGAGCGGCGTGCGCTTTTTTGAGCAGGCGCACATCAAGGATGTCTGCTCCCTGCCGCGCTTGGCCGCCAACCCCGCGGACAGCCTGGCCTTTGCCCGACTGGTCGAATTGCTTCCGCAGGTGGGGCCGAAACGGGCGCAGTCGCTGTGGACAGCTCTGGGCGAACACTTTAATTTGCGCGATACGGCCAAACGTCAGAAAGTTGCCGAGCTGTTGCCCAAAGACGCCCAACCGTTGTGGGCCGTGATTGATAACGACGTATTTGCTTCAGACGAGGACAGCGGCGACGTGTTGGAGCGCCCCGATGAACTGATCTTCCGCTTCAACCGCGCTTTCTATGAGGAGTTTGCCAACACCACCTTTGAGAATGCCCGCAACCGCCTGGAGGACATTGAGGAACTGATTCGGTTTTCGGCCAAGTACACGAACACGGCCGAATTTCTGGGGGAGATGGCCTTATTGACCAACATGGATGCCGAGCAAGACCGCCATGCGGGCAAGGCCACCGATGCCATACGCTTGACGACGGTGCACCAGGCCAAGGGCCTGGAATGGAAAGCGGTATTTGTGCTCTGGCTGGTCGATGGCATGTTCCCGGCCATGCGGTCGCTGGAAGAAGCGGTCGGCGACGCTGAAGAGCGGCGACTGTTTTATGTGGCGGTCACGCGCGCCAAAGACTACTTGTGGCTGTGCGTGCCCCGCATGCGCAAGAGCCGCGATGGCGGCATTCAGGTCTGTATGCCATCGCGTTTCATCGATGAGATTGACCGTGATTTACTGCAAACGGACCGCCCCGGGGGCTTCAGTCATACCCCCGCCTGGGCCAAGCGCGGGCCGCGATCCTGGTGATGGACGATGCGGCAGGCTCGGGTAAAAACCTTAAGCAAATGAATACATGAAAAGACCGGGGCTTCAAGTGGGTGGTCGGTGGCTGGGCCTGTGCTTATCAGTGCTGGCCGATGGGCCGGGGGATTCTGATCAATAGGCCGTGGTGCGAAAGACGGGCTGAAAGAGGTCCGTTTCCTGGGCGCAGATGGCCTGGACGGGACAGGCGGGGCAGTCCGGCGCCGTGGTTTCGGGGCAGCGGGTGCGGTTCTGGAAAAAAAACCAATCAACGGCGGCGGCGGAGAGACCGGATTGCGCCATCAGGCAGGCTACCGCTTCGTAGGTGGCCGCGCGGATGAGTTCTTCGTCGCGAGGCGGCAGTTGGCGACGAGCGATAAGGCTGCGACGCAAGGCGGGATCGATCACGCGGACGAGCTCAGTGCGCAGGGCGCTGCGTTGTAGATGATAGTCGATGATGGGTATCGCGGATTCCGGATCGGTGACGTGCAGAAAGTGTTCGGGCCGATTTTCGAGGGTGATGGCCAGCAGCATGGACTTTTTCTGGAGGGGGTCCTCGGCATAACCGGGGATGTCGGCGAGAACGTGCAGCAGGGCGTGCAGGGGGGTGGGGCTGGCGGCGACATCCTGCAGCACCTGCGCGGGCGAGGTGTCGTGTTGCACAAACCACTGCGCATAGCCGTGGATCAGCGCCAGGTGTTCCGGCCACATGGGCAGGGGATTGTGGCCGGCATCATCTTGGAAAAGGCCGGCAAGCTGTGCGTCGCTCATGGCGGCCAGGGTGGTTGGCAAAAAGACCGACGGATTATGCTGTGAAGCGCGGGTGCAGGCGCGGAAGAGATAGTCGGACCCCTTCAAGTCATGGCCATCGATGCGCGCAATCATCGGGGCTTTCCAGCGGTCGCCGTCAAGCGTCCAAAACCCAAACTGGTGGGCACAGGAAAAGAAAAAGGTCTCCCGCACGCCGTCCTGATCGCGCCGGGGATAAATGAAGCCTTCGCTGCGGGTGCAGAAATCGAAGGGCGCAGCCGCAGGGGACTGTTTCAGAAATGCCGCAAAAGCGCTGAGTTGGCGCTTATCGATGACGAGACGGTTCATGGGGGGGGGGGGCTATGTGCGGATTTGACCGTCACCCAGAATGATATATTTGTAGGTGGTCAGCTCCTCGAGCCCCATGGGACCGCGGGCATGAAGCTTGTCGGTGGAAATACCAATTTCCGCACCCATGCCAAACTCCCCCCCATCAGTGAAACGGGTCGAGGCATTGGAATAGACGCAGGCGGAATCCACTTGCTGGTTAAAGGCGGTCTGAGCGGCTTCATCGGTGGTCACAATGCCATCAGAGTGATGAGAGCCGTGGCGGTTGATATGATCAACGGCGTCGTCGAGTGTGGGCACCACCCCAACAGCCAGAATCAGATCGAGGTATTCTGCGTCCCAGTCCTCGGGAGTGGCGGGGACCCACGTGGGGACGATGGCACAGGCGGCCTCATCACCGCGCAGCTCGACCCGCTTGGCGGTCAGCCGCTCGTCCAGCTTGGGCAGGAATTCGGCCGCGATTGCCTCGTGAACCAACACCGTTTCAATGGCGTTGCAGACGCCGGGGCGGCTGCACTTGGCATTTTCAATGATGTCGAGTGCCTGGGCTTGGTTCGCCTCTACATCCACATAGATGTGGCAGACGCCCTGATAGTGTTTAATCACGGGCACATGCGCCTGTTCGGTCACGGCACGGATGAGCGCTTTGCCGCCACGCGGAATGACAAGATCGACACGCCCCTGGAGCTGGACCAATTCGCGCACGGCATCGTGGTCCAGGGTGGTAATGAGCTGGATAGAGTGGGGGGGCAACCCCTTCAGCGCGCCGCCGGCTTGCAGCGCATTGACCAATGCGATATTGGATTCGATGGCCTCGCGTCCTCCGCGCAAAATGACCGCATTGGACGTTTTGAAACATAGCGCCGCGGCATCGACGGTCACGTTGGGACGTGATTCAAAGATGATGCCGATGACGCCGATAGGGGTGCGGATTTTGTTGATAACCAAACTGTTCGGGCGTATCCAGCGGGAGATTTTTTCACCGACGGGGTCCTTGAGCGCGACCAGGGCGCGGACACCGCTGATCATGGTGTCCATGCGTTTGTCGCTCAACAGCAAACGGTCTAGCATGGCATCGGACAGGCCGGCTTCGCGTCCGGCCGCCATATCGCGGGCATTTGCTTCCTTGATCTGGGCCCGGCTGGCGTCAAGCGAGTCGGCCATGGCTTCCAGAATGAGATTTTTCCGGCGGGTGCCTAGCGTGGTCAACTGGCGTTCGGCCGCAACGGCGCGGTCGCCCATTTCAATCATGGTGTCGTGTAGGGTCATAGATAACCTCGGGTTCAACGGTTCACTTCGTACAGTACAGCAATTCAGGGGGTAAGGACCAGATTATCGCGATGGATGAGTTCATCCGGGGCAGTCGGACCAAGACGATCCCGGATGGAGGCGGTCTTCAGGCCTTTGAGCAACCGGATTTCAACACTGGAATATTCCGAGAGGCCGCGGGCGATGAGTCGGCCATCGGAGTCCTGGATGTCGACCAGGTCGCCGGGCAAAAAATCGCCGGTGACATCACGAATACCGACGGGCAGTAGGCTGCCGCCATTGTTGAGCAGTGCCACGCAAGCACCGGGATCCACGGTGAGGTGCCCCTTGGCATGGTGAAAGAACGCGACCCAGCGGCGGCGACGATTTAGAACGCCATTGCCATTGAGGGGGGCGATGGGAGTCATCAAGGTTCCCACGTGAGCGCCGGTCATGATTTTCTGCAAGATGTCGTCGCTGCGGCCATTGGCAATGACAACGGTCGTGCCCATCCGGGCCGCTTCGGCTGCCGAGGTCAGTTTACTGGCCATGCCGCCGGTGGAAAAATCACTGCCTTTATCCGTGGCATGCGACAGGGTCTCGGCATCGACGCCAGGCAGATAATTGATCTTGCGGCGACGGCCGCGGGCATCCCGTCGATGGAACCCACTGACCGTCGTGAGCAGAACGAGCAGATCCGCTTCGACGAGCATGGCAGTGCGGGAGGCCAGGGCATCATTGTCGCCGAATTTGATTTCATCGACGGACACGGCGTCATTTTCGTTAACGATGGGGATCACGCCATAGTCCAGGAGCTTGAGGATGTTATTGCGTGCATTGAGATGGCGGCGGCGATGCTCCAAATCATCATGGGTCAGCAGCACCTGCCCGATCTGGCACTTCTTTTGGGTAAACAGCCGGTCGTAGGCAGCCATTAAGCGCGATTGGCCAACCGCGGCTGCCATTTGCAAGGTCGGCAGATCGGTGGGTCTTTTTTTCATGCCCAGGGCCTGAAGGCCGCAGGCAATGGCACCAGAAGAGACCACGATAATGTCGCGTCCCTCATGGCGCAGGGCGGCCAGTCCTTTGACCAGTTGCGCCATGCGGCGCGTATCGGGACGGCCATTGCGCTGAACGAGCACACGGGTGCCGATCTTCACGACAATGCGTCGGGAAGCGCTCAGTTTTGTTCTGGCTGTGGCATGGGGCATGTCGCAGCTCAATCTGCCATAAGCCTCCTCAAATGCAAAGCCACGAATACGATGATTCCGCGGGAAGAGGAATGGTATCCCGTGTGGGGCGGGGGAGGGGGGGGGTGTTCAAGGGACCTTTTTTTCTCCTATTTAGCGGAACCGTTTGCTACAACAAACTTGCATGTCTGCTCCCGCCCATATTCGAGTCTTATCCGATGCTGTGATCAACCAGATCGCCGCAGGAGAAGTCGTCGAGCGCCCCGGTTCGGTCCTGAAAGAGCTGGTGGAGAACGCGATTGATGCCGGTGCCAGCCGGATCGAGGTCGAAGTGGTCGATGGCGGCCGCCGTCTGATACGGGTTCGCGATGATGGTGGCGGTATGGATCGCGACAACGCCCTCCTGGCCATTGAACGCCATGCGACCAGCAAGCTGCGCGATTTGAAGGACCTGGATACCATCGGCACCATGGGCTTCCGCGGGGAAGCGCTGGCCGCCATTGCCTCGGTCTCGCAGTTCACTCTGTCCACCAACCGCGCCGACTCTCCCATCGGTACGGAAATCCTGATCTTTGGCGGCAAAATTCAGGATGTACGGGATGCCGGGGTGCCGCCGGGCACCGAAATTGCCGTGCGTAATCTGTTTTTCAATGTGCCGGCGCGACGAAAATTCATGCGAACCGCTCAGACCGAGTTCACGCATGTGCGCCAGGCATTCTTACTGGAGGCGCTGGCCAATATCTCGATTGCCTTTGTCCTGCGTGCCGATGATGAAGAGGTCTATCATTTGCCCGCCGCCGACAGTTTGCTCGAGCGCATCCGCGATCTCTACGGCGAAGAGGTGGCGACTCATCTGCGCCCACTGACCTTTGGCAATGGCGTGGTGGAGATCGGCGGCTTTGCCGGGGTTCCGCCCTTCAGTCGGCTCGACCGCGAATGGCAGGTCATCTTTATCAATGGTCGGCCCGCGGGCTCGCCGATCGTCAATTACGCCATTCAAAACGCCTATCGCAGTGTGTTGGCGGGTGGACGTTATGCGCCATTGTTTTTGTGCATTGACCTGCCGGCCGAGATGGTGGATGTCAATGTGCATCCGGCCAAAAAAGAAGTCCGATTTCGTCGTCCCACTGAAGTGCGCGATGTCATCATCGAGGCCATTCGCTTGGCCATCAGCGGTCCGGATTTGCCCGGACGTCAAATGCCGGAACGGGCCAAACCACCCGTCGCTTTCCCGGCCCCGCACGCCCCATCCGCGCCCCCGCCCCCGTCCAGCGCGCTACCTGCTGCGCCGCCAGCGCCTGTAGCCCATATTCAGCCGCGGCTGGACTGGACGCCCCCGCCCGTTCCAGACGCCCCCGCCAGCGAACCCGGGGACACGCCCTGGGGACGCTATCGGGTTTTAGGCCGAGTGGGGGGGGGGGTTGTCGTGCTGGAAACCGACGCGGGCCTGGTCTTGATGGACCCCCGATCCGCTCATGAACGCGTGCTCTATGAACGCCTTTTGGGCGCCATAGAAAAAGGGGCCGTGCCGTCTCAAGGCTTGTTGCCCCCGGTGACCATCCAGCCATCGCCCGCCCAATGCCAGACGCTTCGCCGGCATCTGGAATTGCTCACGCGCATGGGATTCGGTGTCGCCGAGTTCGGCACAGACACCTTTATGGTCGATGCCTTGCCGGTCTGGCTGGCAGAGGCGGACCCGGCCCCCCTGCTGTCGGATATTGCCGATGGGTTAATGCAGGGGGGTAAGGGCCGTGCCCGCGATTGGGCTCGCCCAATTATTGCGACCATCGCCGGACAGCAGGCCGTCGGCCTTCGACGCGAACTGACCGATGCCGAATTGCATGCCCTGATCCGCGACCTGGCCCGCACCGAAATGCCCTATACCTCGCCCCGCGGCAAACCCACGGTTATCTTGTTCAGCACCCAAGAATTAAACCGTAAATTTGGCCGCGATTGATGCAGAAAACGCCGACATCCCTGCGCCTGCATATCGGGCTGTTTGGGCGCACCAACGTCGGAAAATCCACCTTCCTGAATCGGGTGGCCGGGCAGGATGTGGCGATTACGTCGCCCGAGCCAGGGACCACCACGGATCCTGTCGAAAAGACCATGGAATTACCGCCGCTGGGGCCTGTGGTATTTATCGACACAGGGGGGGTGGACGATGAAACGCTCTTGGGTGAGTCGCGTCGCCAGCGGATGCGCCGCGCCCTGCGCCGCAGCGATGTGGCCGTGCTGGTGGTCGAATCCGAGGTCTGGACCGAGCATGAAGACCGCCTGGCCCAGGAGATGGCGGCCGCCCGTTGTCCCCTGCTGGTGGTCATCAGTAAAACCGATGTGCATCCGCCGTCCCGCGCATTCATGGATCGAGTTCGCACGGTGACCTCGGCGGTAATAGAGTCGTCAATGGTTCCGGACCAGCGCGAGGATATCGTCAGGACCTTTAAGGAGGCCCTCCACCGCCTCACACCAGAGCGAGCCCTGCACCTGCCAGCGTTTTATGGGGGTGCTGTTGCCCCTGGCGGGCTGGTGCTGCTGATGGTGCCCCTGGATCAGGAAGCGCCTAAGGGGCGGCTCATTCTGCCCCAGGTCCAGGCCATTCGAGCGGCCCTCGATGGCGCGGCCATGGCCCTCGTGGTCACCGACCGGGACTACCTCGCGGCGCTCGCCAAACTGGCCGTTCCCCCCGACCTGGTGGTCTGCGATTCACAGGTGGTGGAGCGCATGGTGGCCGAAACCCCGCCAGCCGTCCCCTGTACCACCTTTTCCATCTTGCTGGCGCGGCTCAAAGGCGATTTGCCTGCCATGGTCCGCGCGGCGCGCGTTATCGATACCCTGCGCGATGGCGACCGAATCCTGATCGGCGAAGCCTGCTCCCATCATGCCCTCGAAGACGATATCGGTCGCCAGAAAATCCCTCGCTGGCTGCGGGAAAAGACGGGTAAAACGCTAGCGATCGATGTTGTGGCTGGGCGCGACTGGCCCGCCGATCTCGAACAGTACCGCCTGGTGATTCACTGCGGCGCCTGCATGATCAATCGCCGCGAAATGCGCTACCGCCTGGAGTCCGCCGCCGACCGCCAGGTACCCGTCAGCAATTACGGCGTTGTCATTTCCTTGCTCAAGGGTGTCTTGCCGCGTGTCTTGTCCCCTTTCCCCAAGGCGGTTGCCGCACTGCACGACGCTGATAACCCCTGACGTCCTCCGGGTGCGGAGGCCCCCCCCTTGAAAAAGCGACTGACGGGGCGAGCGCAGCCCCCCCCGTGAGGCCCGCCGTCAAGAAAAGGATTGGGCGCGGGGGGGGGATTTGACATGCTCCCCAATATCCCATGAGCGACTTATTTGACAGCCCGATCGATGCCCCCGCTGAGAGGCCGCCCGTACACCGTCCGTTGGCCGCGCGGATGCGGCCGCAGGTGTTGGAAGATATTGCCGGACAAGATCACATCCTGGGGGAGGGCAAGCTGCTGCGACGGGCCATCGAGGCAGACCGGATATCCAGCATTATCCTCTACGGCCCGCCCGGCTGCGGCAAAACGTCGTTGGCGGAAGTCATTGCTTCCGTTACCCAGCGCGCGTTCGATCGCTCCAGTGGTGTGTTGTCCAATGTCGCGGGCTTGCGGAAGTCGCTCGAAGCGGCCCGCCAGCGGCGGACCGTCTCGCGGCGCGAGACCATTTTGTTCATCGACGAAATCCACCGATTCAACAAGGCCCAGCAGGATGTGCTCCTTCCGTATGTGGAGGAGGGGGCCGTCACTCTGATCGGCGCCACCACGCATAATCCCTTCTTTTTCATCAATAATCCCCTGGTCTCGCGCAGCCAGATTTTTCAATTGGACCCCCTGGGGAGCGACGCCGTGCGCACGCTTCTCCAGCGCGCATTGATCCGTCCGGAGGGGCTTGCCCATCTCACCATCCAGATGGAGGAGGCGGCATTGGACCACCTGGCCGCAGTGTGCGAGGGCGATGCCCGCCGCGCGCTCAACGCCCTGGAAATCGCGGCACTGACCACAGAACCGGATGCGGCAGGCCGCATCCATATCACCCGTGCGGTGACCGAGGAAAGCATCCAGAAGAAAGCCGTCCTTTACGATCACGACGAGGACGGGCACTACGATACGATTTCGGCCTTCATCAAGAGCGTTCGCGGGTCGGACCCCCATGCCGCGCTCTATTGGCTGGCCAAAATGGTGTATGCGGGCGAGGACCCGCGCTTCATTGCCCGGCGCCTGGTCATTCTCGCCAGCGAGGACATCGGCAATGCGGACCCGCGCGGATTGACCGTCGCGGTGTCAACGTTGCACGCGGTCGATTTTATCGGCATGCCGGAGGCGCGCATCGCGCTGGCCCAGGCCACGACCTACCTGGCCACGGCCCCCAAGAGCAATGCGGCCTATCTGGGCATCGAAGCCGCCCTGGCGGATATCAAGAACGGGCGCACTCTGCCCGTTCCCAAGCCCTTGCGCAGCACTGGCAGTCAACGGGGCGCGCAGGCGTTGGGGCATGTCGGCTACCAGTATGCCCATGATTACGAGGGGCATTTTGTCGATCAGGAGTATCTGCCGACCGACAAGGTCTACTACCGACCGGCCTCCCAAGGCTATGAAGAGGTGATTCGCAAGCGGATGGCGTACTGGGACCAGCGGCGCCAAGCCGCCCGCGCCGCACCGTCTCCCGCCCCCCGCGCCCCGGTCAACCATGAGTCCAAAACGGATGGCCACGGGCAAGGATAGGCTTGATTTCAGCGGTGGGGACGGCTATACCTCGTTGCATTCTTTTAGAAAAGGTGGCGGGATGATGAATCACATGAAATGGGCCTTGAGTATCGCGGCCGGAATCCTGGCGGGCAGCCTCTCGTGGGCTGTCGCGGCCAGCGCGCCAGACTCCTACACAAAAATTGAAGCCAACTCACTCTTGAGAACGCCCCAAAATGCTTGGGCCCGGGCTATTTTATTCTCCGATACGTTGGTTTCTCCGCCCGGCAAGCGCGGGCGGCGGCTCGACCGCAAAACCTATTTTCCGGTCCGCTTGAAGGAGGCCGGCACGGTTTGGGTGCCCGAGGATCTGGCCCCTAAGTTTGCGGCCTTGGAGGAGGGCACCACCTATTCGTTCGCCGGGACAGTCGACCAGATTTCGCGGCGGTATTATGTGATTGTTGATGCGTGTTACACCGTTCAAACCACGACAGACATGACCGAGCACTGGATCGACATGCTGCATCCAGAAGAACCGGTCATGACACCGGAGGAGGGGCTGTCCGAAACAGCCATGCAATCGCTGCTGCTTAGCGCACAGAACAGCTTGATTAAGCTAGCGGAAGAACAGGATGTCGCCGTGGCCCAGCTCATCGAAGCCCAGAGCGATGGGGGACAGCGTATCGCAGAGCAAATTGTCGCCGATGCCTTGCGTGGCGAGCTGCGCGCTCAGGGAAAGACCGCCGATGAACTGATGATCGGTGCCGTTCTGGCCTTGCTGCAAAAACAAGCAGTCCTGGACGAGTCGGCCCGGATCGCCCAGGAAAATGCCGCCACGGAATCCGTCGCCGACCCCCAGAGCACACCTGTCCCGGAATCCTCAGATATTCCGACGGCAGAAGTCGCCGCGGTTGAAGAGGCCGACGACGCCGCGCCTGTCGAGGAAGCGGCGGACATACCTGCCGAGACCCAGCCTGAAGCCGTGGAGCCCGAAACCGGTGTCGATCTCGCCCACGCCACTGAACGGGACCGTGACGACCCTATCCCGGAGGAAGAGTCAACGAAAGATGAGGGAGGTGAGCCCGTCGCGTCTCTTCCTGAAGAAGCCGAGAGCCCCGTCCAAGAAGTGGCACTGGAGTTGGAAACACCGACTGAGCTGATGCCCGACCCTCTGCTCCCAGAAGGGGAGGGGGACATGGTGCAGGACGACGCTCCTCTTGTCCCGGATGATATGCCGACGGCAAAAGCGGCCCCCATTGCATCTCTTCCTGAAGAAGAAGGGCCCATCCCGGATGTAGTGCCCCTTCCTCCGCAAGTCGACGTGCCCCCCCTTGGTGAAGAGGAGGGGGGCATGGTGCAAGAAACGGCCCCCGCCGCTCCACCTAGCAGCTTGTTGGTAGGGCCGCTGACGGATGACCCGCCGGAGGTGGTCCCGATGGTCAGTACGGAACCGACCAAGGCAGAAATTGCCCAACTTCAGAAAGAAGAAAAGGCGCGCCTCAAAGAGGAAAAACGTCTGGCGGCCATCGAAGCTAAGCGCCGGGCCGCTGAAGAAAAAAAGGCGGCTCGTCTGGCAAAAATCGAAGCGAAACGCCTGGCCGCCGAAGAAAAGAAGGCCGCCGCTGAAGCACGCAAGGCTGAACTCGCCCGGGAGAAGGCTGAAGCCCTTCGGCTGCGCGAGGAAGAAGCCGCACGCAAGGCGGCGGAATGGAAGGCCCAAAAAGAGGCCGCCCGCGCTGAAGCAGAAGCAAAGGCCTTTTTGGCGGAACAAGAACGCGTACTCGCTTTGAGGGAAAAGGAAGCCTTGGCGGCTATCCAGCATGCCGAATTCATGGCCAAGCAAGAAGAAGAAGCCCGCCGCATGCGGGAGGAAACCGAAAAACGTATGGCCGAGTTGGAAGCCCGTAAAGCGGCGGCCGAAGCCGCGCGGATTGAGGCCGAGGCCCAGCGCGAGGCTGACCTGAAACGCATTCAGGAGGACGCCGCGGCCAAGGCGGCGGCCAAGGTCGCGGCACAAGCCGCCCGCTTGGCTGAAGAAGAGGCGCGTCAAGCTGAAGCCCTGCGCATTGCCGAAGAAGTGGCCGAACATGAACGGCAAGTCGCTGAAGAAATCGCCGCGCGTATCGCCGAAGAACAAGCCGTGCGCCAGGCGGCGGAAGACCGCATGGCTGAGATGCAACGCGATATAGAGCAGGCGGAAGCCGATGCCCAGCGTCAGGCGGAGTTGCAGCGCATTCAAGCAGAAGCCGAAGCCAAGGCTGCCGCTGCGGCCGCTGAAGAAGCGGCTCGGTTGGCCTCAGAAGAAGCCGAGCGTGATGAACAGGCCGCGGAAGCACGCATGGCTGAGATGCAACGCGACATAGAGCAGGCGGAAGCCGATGCCCGGCGTCAGGCGGACGAAGAACCCCCTGTCACGCTCGCGCAACCTGAATTGGAGCCGGAACCCGCGACACCGCCGCTACAGCCTCAGGACTCGGCGGATGATGAAGCAGTTCCTGTTGCCCCAGATGACGATCAACCCGAATGGATGCAACCTGTCTTTTTCTAGAAAGTAATGTAGTGGCAGACTTTTTTCGTTTTCCACACTGTGGAAAAATAGTTTCCATAGCGTGGAAAACTCATGGATGGTTATGACAGCAGAAAACGCGTATGCACTCATCATGGCGGGCGGCAAAGGCGAACGATTTTGGCCGCTGAGCACGGCTCGTCGCCCTAAACAACTGCTGGCTCTGACTGGCGGCCAGCCGCTGATTGTCCAGGCGGTTGAGCGCCTCAAAGGCGTCGTGCCGTCTGAACGGATAGTGGTTGTCACGAACGCCGCGCTGGTCGAACCGATTCGGGCATTGCTAGGGGAGGGGAGCCCTGTAGGCGTCTTGGGTGAACCGGTCGGCCGCGATACCGCTGCGGCCATAGCGGCCGGTGCCGCCTGGATCAAACGGCGCGATCCCAACGCCGTATTTGCTGTGCTGACGGCCGATCACATTATCGGCGATTTGCCCGTGTTTCGCGAAACCCTGACCCAGGGAATGGCCCTGTGCGCCGAGCAGGATGTCCTGCTGACCATCGGTATTGAACCCACAGAACCTAGCAGCGCGTATGGCTATATTGAAGCCGGTGACGCCTGGGAGACGAACGGGCAGAGGGGCTATTTTCACGTTCGACGGTTTGTTGAAAAACCCGACCGGCAGACCGCCAAAAGCTATCTGCAATCCGGTCGTTACGCCTGGAATTCGGGGATGTTTATCTGGTCGATCCGCAGCATTCAGGCGGCTTTTGCTGCCTTCCAGCCCGCGTTGGCCAAGCGAATCGATGCCTGGGCCACTTGCGAGACAGATGCGGCATTGGAAGCGGCGCTGGAGCGGGATTTTCCAGCATTGTGCAAAATATCCATCGATTATGCGGTCATGGAAAAAGCCACCAATATTGTCATCTGCAAAGGCCGTTTCGCATGGGACGATGTCGGCTCCTGGCCGGCGCTCAAAGCCCACTTGCCGACGGACGGGCAGGGGAATGCCATCCAGGGGGACTGTGCCGTCGTTGATAGTGGAGACAATATTGTCGTCAGCGAAGGCCGCCTGACGGCTCTCGTGGGAGTACGCGATCTGATCGTTGTTCAGGCAGACGGCGTCACATTGGTCTGCGACAAGGCGCATGCCCAGGAGATTAAAGCGTTGGTGGCTCAATTGCGTCAGCAATCCGAACGGGAGTCCATCCTTTAAATAAGAAAACAACAACCCTAACCCTTAAAGGAAACATGACGATGAAGTATCTGTGTACAGTCTGCGGCTATGTGTATGATCCTGCCGAAGGGGATCCCGATGGCGGGATCGCGCCAGGAACCCCATTCGAGAGTATTCCCGACGATTGGGTGTGCCCGGTTTGTGGTGTGGGGAAAGATTCCTTTATCCCGCAAGACTAAGCAAACTCTCTTCAATAGCCCGTCAGCACGCGCGCGTGCTGGCGGGCGTTTGCTCTTTATGTCTTCAACTTCCTCACGGGCCCTGGGTGTTGTTTTGACTTCTGGGACAACGTCGCATAATACATATTATGTTGCATAACGGGTTGCGTCTCCATCTACATGTAGTGGCATGGGCATCGGATTCAAGATTAACGCCCCGACGATAACTTGCTCATAAGCGGGTGATTCTATTTCCCAACCGGGTGCAATCTCCCTGATAACCGAACGGTTTTCCCCAGGCGGATGGGTTGCCGGGTGCGGGCGAGAATTAATTCACCAGGGCCAGACTCAGCCCTGGCCAGTAGGTAATCAATATCAGGATGCCCAGCATCAGCCCCATGAGGGCCAGCGAGGCGGCCGCGAGTTTCATTAGCGGTCGATCGAGGCGCATGGCGGCAATAAACAGATTCATCCCAACCGGCGGCGTGCTGTAGCCAATGGCCAAGTTTGCCAAAAAGATGATGGCGAGATGGACCGGATCGATGCCGTAGCGGAGGGCCATGGGCGCTAACAGCGGGACAATCACAATCGTGGCGGTGTAGATATCCATGATACAGCCAACGCCCAAAAGGAATACGTTCAGGGTGATCAAAAACACCAACGGATTTTCAATGCGGGCCCCTACCCACTCGAGTATCACTTGGGGCACTTGCTCGAAAATAAGGAAATTCGTGATGGCCATGCCCATGCCCAGAATCAGCAGCACGCCGCCAACCAGTATCACCGTGTCACGGACAATACGGGTGAGTTTGTGGAGTGGAATTTCACGGTAGACCAGACCTTCTATAATCAGGACATATGCGGCGGTGATGACGGCCGCTTCGCTGGCGACCAGCCAGCCGCCATAGATGCCGCCCAAAACCACAAACGGCAGCGGCAACTCCCATTTGGCATCCCACAGCGCCGCTGCCAGGTCGCGGCCCCGAAACGGATGGCGCGGTATGCGGGCGCGGACCCCCGCCCAAATGCCATACGCACACAGAACGCCCATCGCAAGCAACCCGGGCAGTAAGCCGGCGCGGAAAACGGCACCCACGGTCACCGTGGGCGAAATCGGCTGGGCAATGACCGCATAGAGAATCAAGGGCAGGCTCGGCACAAAGAGCACGCCCATATTGCCGCCGCTGGTCACCAGCCCCAGGGCGGCTTTCTCGCGGTAACCATCCTTGAGCAGCGCCGGCAGCAGCAGGCCGCCCAGCGCCACAATGGTCACGCCTGAGGCCCCCGTAAAGGCAGTCATGAAGGTGCAGGTGACAACACACACCATCGCCAACCCGCCGGGCATCCAGCCAAAGCCCGCACGCGTGATCCGCAGCAGGCGCTCTGATGCGCGGCTCCCAGCCAGCACATAGCCGGCCAGCGCGAACATCGGCAGCGCCTGCAGCATCGGCATAGTGGTCAGGCGTGTCAGTTCCCCAATCACAATGGCGAAATCCATGCCGCTGGACTGATAGGCCAACATGGCCAGGGCCCCGAACACGACAAACATAGGTGCCCCGAGCAGGGCAACGGCAATAATCAGCCAGGTCATGCCCCTCCCCCCCCCTCCCCTGCCAGGCCCTCAAGCGGCGGAGGCGGGGTGCGCCAGGCACTCGGCAGGACCACCTGGCCGGCAAAGCGGATGGCCATGAGCCAAAAGGTGACCGGAATAATGAGAAAATACGTCCATTGCGCCAATCCCAGCAGCTCCCCCGTGGCCATGCCGCGCTGGAAGCCGACATAGCGTCCGGCAGCCCACGCGAGGATACCGCACGCGATGGCAGCAACCAATGCAATGGCTCGGCTAACCCAGTCCGCACATGTCCGGGGCATGAGTGCGCTCGCCAGATCAATGGCAATGTGTCGCTTCAAGCCGGTGGCCGCCAGCGCGCCCAACATGGTCAGCCATAGCAACCCCATTCCCAGCAGAGGTTCTGCCCACTGAAACCCTGTCTGCCAAATGTTGCGTAGAAGAATTTGCGCAGCGGCCAGCGCCACCATGCCGGTCATCAGCAGTGTCAAAACACCACGCTCTAACCGGTCCAGCCCGTCACAGACCCGGCGGCAGAGGTTGGACAGCCGTCCGCTCATGAACCGCGCAGAGCCTTCAACGTCGTTTGCAACAGGTCCCAGGCGTCCGCCGAAAATACCGTGCCTTTTATTTTCTCAAGCGTCAGGGCAGCAACCCGCTCAAAGTCGGCGCGGCCTTCAGCCGTTTCAGGTATGGCCTCTATGCCTTGCTGGCGCATGAAGTCCAGCGCGTCGGCATCGCTCTTGCGCACCTTGGGCGTCAGCAGGCGGCAATGCTTGTCAAAAATTGCTTTCACTGCTTCCTGATGCTGGGCGGGGACCCTCTGCCACCCGGCGCTTGATAGAAACACACCGCCAATGGAATAGGTCAGCGCCAGTTCATAATAATAGCGCACGCGGGTGTGCCATTGAACCGCAACCGCAGCGGTGGGCGGGCCAAACACCGTTTCCAATGCCCCGGTTTGCAGCGAGGGCAGCACATCGGTCACATTGGCGGGAATAAAGGGAATGTTGGCGGCCGAAAAAAGCTCAATCAGCATGGGCGAATCCAACCCCCAAACCTTTGTCGCGCGAAGTTCGTTCAGATTCGAGAATGGCTTCATGCTATAGGCGTAGCTGAAACCTACCTCGGTCCAGCCCATCACTTCGAATCCATTTTCGCGGGTAGTCGCCGCCAAAAACTCGCGCATGGCATCCAGTGCGGCATCGACCTCGTCGTGGTTTCGCAGGGTCAACGGAAACATCAGCGCCGACGCATCAGGGCAGATTTTACTGATGGCATAGCCCATGAAGCCGCCGCCGTGGAGTTGACCGCTGCGAATCTTAAAGAGGACATCCTGCTCGCTGCCCATGATCCCGCCCGGATAAATGCGAACCTTGACCTCCCCTCCCGTCGCGGCCGCAATCTCGTCCTTGGCATCGTTCAGCGCCTGCATCCAAATGCTGCCATCGGGGGCCATTGTGGCCAGATTCAGCCGCACCTGGGCCGACGCCGGGGAGGCGATCAGACCCGCGATGGCCAGGGCAAACAGAAGTGAAAAATGGCGGATAGTCATGGGGGGCTCCTTTGGGTTAGAAAAATTCATCGATTTCCTCCAGCAGTGTGCGGGCGCGCATCTGGGCCACCGCATTCATCAGGGTATATTCCGGCACATCGGGCTCCGCCTGAACCACCGCATCGAGGGTTGATTTGAACAGGTCGCGGTCGAAGGCATAGCGCGCATAGAACTCGGCAAACGTCACCTGATTCAGCAAGTACTGAGGCCCTCCCACCTCCATGCTGCGTTCAAAATGGGCGCGCGCCTTATCGAGGTCGCGCCCCCCCCCGAGGGGCAGCACGGTATAGTATATGCCATAGAACAGATCGACCCCGCCTTGCCGAATGTCCGGGGCCAGGGTGCGCACGCGTTCCATCATCGCCAGCACCTTGGGCATCTCACCCAGTGCCGCCGGCGAATCGGCATTGGCGATGATCCACATCACCCAGGCCGTAGCCGTGGTAATCAACAGTTGAGCCTCTTGCTTGCGGAATTCCTGCAGGGACTCGGTAAACGCATCGAGGGGGCCATCCATCGCGGCCGCAAACCGCTTGTGCCGATGGGCCAGCGCTCGCAGGCCGTAGGTCTTGGCCTTGGCGTACATCTTCTTGCTCCGCGCACGGTTTGTCTTGTCAACAAACCCGGTGGCATAGGCCAATTGGGCTTCGGCTGCGGCTAACAACACCGAGGGATTGGTGGGATGGCCCTCGGCGAGCGCATCGAGCACCAGCAGGAAGGCCGGTGCGCCATCACGCACCAGCTCGACATCGTTCTGATGCATCAAGCCCTCGGACAACTGACTGGCCATGGGCGAGACCATCTGGGCGGCGCCTTTGCGCATGAGCGCGCAGCCGCCGCCCAGCACACTGGCCAGCACCAGACTGCACAACAAAGAAAGGGATGATAAACGTTTCATATTGGTTCCCATATCTACCCTCCCCCCTGCCCTCTCACAAGCTAAACTTGGTTTAACGTGATGATCATGCCAGGCCATTCGATAGGGAAAAGCGATGTTCAGTGAGTCTCACATATTATAATAACCGAGACAACGCAGTGGCGGCGCAATTGAACAGGGAATGGGGCGGGTAGGTCCAGTATTCCATAACATGGGACATGCGCGGTGGTCCGCGCCCATAATGGTTTGACGATTACGTATCCAGCAGCCCTGGAAAAGCGCGGCGGACCTGTTCGAGGGTCTCACGGGGGACGGTCTTGGAGCGGACCACCTGTAAAAGCGCCAGCAAATCAGGGCCGGACACCGCAAATGTTTCATCGCTGTTCTTCAGGCGCTTGGCGGCGTCGCGATAGGTCAACGGGCGGGGGGCAGAGGGCGCCTTCGGTTTTTGGAGCGCTTCCAGTTGGGCCTCCAGCACCTCCCGTTCGTCGCCGGGGGGGGCCGACAGCACGGCCTTGCAGATGCGTTTGGCTTTGCTCCAGCTAATCTGGTTTTGCTCCAGCAGATGCCGCACGCGCGGAGCCATTCCCGGGGCATATCGTAAAATGTCTTCGACCCAGGATTCGCTCTTGTCTAGAAAACGGGCAATGCGTCCCGATTCCCAGTTCGCGTTGGACATGAACAAAATGCCATCGAAGTAATCCGTAATGCGCGCATCGAGCCGGTCCGCATTCAATTTCAGATTCAATGCCTGGATTTCGTCAAGATTGCCCCCGACAACTCGCACATCGATTCGGTCGAAGTAGCCGTCGTTATTCGCCCGAATCCGCCGGATGGCGGCATAGCGATGAAATCCTCCTACCAGAAAATAGTCACCCGAATTGCGTTCCCAAACCACGATGGGTTCCAACAGCCCGTTATGTAGAATATCTTCCGCAAAATGGGCCACTTTGGCCTCTTGCAAGGGCCGGTGGTTGGCCACAGAGGGGTGCAAATGCACCTGATCGAAGGGCACATAGTCGAAACGTTTCGTTCTCAGCATCACAATCTCCTGCGTCTAAATAGGGTTGGGTTTGCGGCACTCTACCGGATTGTATCCCGTCGCAAAGATATTTTTTAGTGACCCGCCCCCCCCCCGCGGGAGCTTTCAGCTTTACTCGGGGGCAGGTCCATCCTTTAATGCGAACCTGTCATGACCACTGAAGGAGCACCTGACATGAACCGTACCGCTGGAATGACCGTTGTCGAAGCCACCATCGTGGTGGCGATTCTGCTGCTGCTGGCGGCGATCGCCCTGCCGGCCTTCTTTCAAAACCAAACCCAGAAGCACGCGGCACATTGCGCCATCAATTTGGAAGCCATTTCCCAGGCCTGTAAAACCCACGCCTCGGAAAAGGGGCGCTTCCCGGACCGCCTGGATGCGCTGGTCCCCGATTATGTGCCAGACCATCCGACGTGCCCGGCCGGCGGTGTCTATACACTGGGAACCCCGGAGGGGGACCCTCCCACCTGTTCCATCCCCGGCCACACCCTCTAACCCGAAAGATGCAGATCATGACCCAACCCTCTTACAAGCGAATTCTTCTCAAACTCAGCGGCGAAGTACTCCGCGATGCCCAAACCGGCAATTGCCTGTCCGATGATATTCTGGCACAAATGGCCGCGCAAATTCAGGAAGTCCGCCAGATGGGCGTGCAAGTCGGTGTCGTGATCGGCGGCGGCAACATTTTCCGCGGCCTCAAGGGGCAGGACCGGGGATTCGGTCGGGCCCACGGCGATAACATGGGCATGTTCGCCACGCTCATCAACAGCCTGGCCTTGCAGTCCGCCCTGGAAGCCGTAGGCGTGCCCGCCACAACACTATCCGCAACCGCGATGCCCGCCTTCTGCGAACTCTTTACATTTCGCCGCGCGCTCGCTCTGCTCGAAACGGGCTCCGTCGTGCTGATTGGCGGCGGCACCGGCAGCCCCTTCTTCACCACCGATAGCGCCGCCGCCTTGCGCGCAGCCGAGATCGGTGCCGATGTACTGCTTAAGGCGACGAAGGTCGATGGAATCTATGACGCCGATCCCGTTCTCCATCCCGAGGCCGTCAAATTCGACCGCCTGACCTATTCTGACGCCCTCGCCCGCCGCCTGAAGGTGATGGATGCCGCCGCCTTTTCCCTTTGCATGGACAACCAAATCCCTATACTGGTCTTTGATTTCTTTAAGCACGGTGAATTGCTCCGCGTGGTGCGAGGCGAAAAGGCCGGCACCTTGGTTACGGCTTGAACCACCGAAAGGAACTGTTATGAGCGACGCATTAGACGATATCCTGTTGGAAGCCGACGACAAAATGGAAAAAAGTGGCGAGCATCTCCAACAAGGGCTTTCCGGACTCCGCACCGGCAAAGCATCCACCAATCTGGTGGACCAGCTCAACATCGAGTGCTACGGCACCCAAACTCGCCTCAATCAGATGGCCCTGATCAGTACCCCCGAACCGCGCCTGATCGTTATCAAGCCCTATGACCCGTCCTCCCTCCCGGCCATCGAAAAAGCCATTCTAGCCGCCAATATCGGCGTCACGCCTCTCAACGATGGCCGCCTCATCCGGGTGCCCATTCCGGAATTGAGCGAAGAACGCCGCAAGGAGCTTGTCAAGGTCGCCAGCCGTATGGGCGAAGAAGCCCGCGTCGCCATCCGCGCCGTGCGCCGCGAAGCCAACGATGGCATCAAGGCGCTGGAAAAGGCATCGGCCATCAGCGAAGACGACCGTGCCCGCGCGCTCGACGACGTGCAGAAAACGACCGACACCTACGTCAAGAAAATTGACGATCTCGTCGCGGCCAAAGAAAAAGATATCATGGCCGTCTGACCGGTCATGCCTTATCGAGCGCGCAAGTCCCCCCTGCGCCACCTGGTTTGGATCATTCCCCTGTTGGTGCTGGATTTTTTTATTTTCCGTTGGCTGGCCCTGCGACAAGGGGGCTGTCAGCCGACCCCCACCCCCCTGCCCATCATGACGGTTGCGGATGCCGATTCTCTGCCGCCACCGCCGGTCTGGCAGGCAATGGTAGCGCCAACGCCACAGACCAACCTGCTCCATCCTGACGAACCCGGCGTACTGATGCCCACCGGATCCGGCCGCCTCGTTTCAGCCAAATATGGCAGCACCCGTACAGTCAAACGCGGCAGCCGCTATCTGGCCTCTTTTCATGAAGGCGTGGATATCGCGCCCGTACAACGCAATCGCCGCGGGGGCGCCGAAGATTCCGTGTACGCGGTCGCTGCCGGCCGGGTGGCATTCGTGAATGCCAGTGCCGGGGCCTCCAACTATGGCAAGTATGTCGTGCTCGAGCATCCGGATCCGTCGCTGGGACACATCTCCCGCCGCGATGGTTCCACCCATCCCGCGGTGGTCTATACGCTCTACGCCCATCTGGCCGATGTTCGCTTTGGGCTACGGCCGGGACAAACCGTTGATCCCGGCGACGTGATCGGGACCGTGGGCCATACCAGCAATACCCGCCCGCCCATCCCCCGGGGGCGCTCACACCTGCACTGGGAAATCGGCGTCATGCTCCAGTCGCGCTATGAGGCGCGCTCCCGCGAACACAAAACACAAAACCCCTTTGGCAATTACAATGGCGGTAATTTGTTCGGACTGGACCCGCTGGACTTTTATGCCGCCCATGTGCGCGATCCCGGCCTGACCATGGCCACCTATATGGCCTCGGTCCCGCCCGCCGCCGAAGTCGTGCTGCGGGGACGCTATCCAGATTTTTTCCGGCGCTTCCCAGCTCTGTGGTCCGGCGCCGCCTACGATGGCCGCCCGCTGTGGATCGCCATGTCCGAGTCGGGTGTCCCCCTGGCGGGACGTAATGCCACGCCAGAGGAAGTCAAATTGCTGGGCAACCGGCGGTATGCCGTAGTCCGCGCGTATCCCGAAACCATCGGGCGCAATGGACGCCGTTTCTTTACCTCCGTTAAGGGAACATGGGACTTTTCCAGCCGCGGTCGCCAATGGGCCGACCTGCTGCTGTATTAACCCCCCCCGCCCCCCTCCCCATTCATGATTTCCGCTTGAATCCCCTCGGATTTTGGCAGACTGTCCCAAACAAAACCGTTACCCATATGACAATCAATCCCACAAGGAGATCAACCATGGCAACCCAACCCCGTATCAGCGATCAGGTGTTCAAAGGCCCCGAACGCGCTCCGCACCGCTCCCTCCTCTATGCCTTGGGCATGTCTGCCGAGGAAATGAAGCGCCCACTCATCGGCGTGGTTTCCGCCTTTAACGAAATCATTCCCGGCCATATTCACCTCGATAAAATTGCCGAGGCAGCCAAGGCCGGCGTGCGCATGGCGGGCGGCACCCCCGTCCTGGTGCCAGCCATCGGGGTCTGCGACGGCATCGCCATGGGTCATCCCGGTATGCGGTACTCCCTGCCCTCTCGCGAATTGATTGCTGATTCCGTCGAAACCTTGGCACTGGCCCATTGCTTTGATGCCCTCGTGCTCATTCCCAATTGCGACAAAATTGTTCCCGGCATGCTCATGGCGGCCGCACGTATCAACATTCCCTCCATTATTGTCAGCGGCGGGCCCATGCTCGGCGGTGATTATGATGGCCGCCATCTCAGCTTATCCAATGTCTTCGAGGCCGTCGGCGCCTGCAAGGCCGGCTCGCTCAGCGAACGCGAATTGACCGACTACGAAGAAACCGCCTGTCCGGGGTGCGGTTCGTGTTCGGGTATGTTCACCGCCAATTCCATGAATTGCCTCTGCGAAGCTATTGGCATGGCGCTGCCCGGCAACGGAACCATTCCCGCCATCGCCGCGGCACGCTACCGCCTCGCCAAAGCGGCGGGTATGCACATCATGAAGGTGCTGAAAAAGAACCTGCGTCCGCGCGATATCCTGACGCCCGCCGCGTTGACCAATGCCCTGCGCGTCGATATGGCCTTGGGCTGCTCCACCAATAGCGTATTGCATCTGTGTGCCATTGCCCACGAAGCCGGCATCCCCCTCCCCCTCACCCGCATCAACGAAATTAGCGCCACCACCCCGAACCTGTGTCACTTGAGCCCCGCCGGACCCGACCTCATCCAGGACCTGCATCTGGCCGGCGGGGTGCCCGCGGTGATGAAGGAACTCGCCCACGCCAAGCTGCTGGATACCAGCCTGCCCACCGTGACCGGCAAAACCGTTGCCCGGAATATTGCCGGCGCGCTCAATCGCAATCCCAAGGTGCTGCGCCCCATCCAAAATCCCTTCAGTCCGACCGGCGGTCTCGCCGTGCTGTTTGGCAACATTGCTCCGCGTGGCGCTGTCGTCAAGCGCTCGGCCGTCGCGCCGGAAATGCTGGTCACAACCGGCACCGCCCGTGTGTTTGACAGTGAAGAAACCGCCATTGCCGCCATCTATGCCCGTAAAATCAAAAAAGGCGATATCGTCGTCATCCGCTATGAAGGCCCCAAGGGCGGGCCAGGCATGCGCGAGATGCTCTCGCCCACCTCTGCCCTGGCCGGCATGGGGCTCGACAAGGACGTTGCGCTCATCACCGACGGACGCTTCAGCGGCGCCACGCGGGGTGCCGCCATCGGCCATGCCGCGCCCGAGGCGGCCGATGGCGGACCCATTGCCCTGGTCAAGAACGGCGATAAAATTGAGTTAAATATCCCCGCCTATCAGGTCAACTTGCGGGTGACACAGAAAGAACTCAAAGCCCGTGCGGCCAAACTCAAGCCCTTTAAATCAAACGTCACCACCGGCTGGCTGTCCCGCTATCAGCGGCTGGTAGGCCCGGCCGATATCGGTGCTGTGCTGCAATAGCCCCTCCCCCCCCCTTCACGAAGGGGGGGCGAGCTCCACAGTCGGTGGTCCACAGTTCGGCCTTTGCGTCCAAAATACGCAGATCCGGATTTCTAGATCAATAACGCGCTCCGAATCTGTCGACCAACACTCAACACTCAACGATCAACGATTGTCAGCTCCCTGCCACCTCGGTATAATCCGCCCCTGTTCACCATCATGACCGACTTCCAACAACCATCTCTCTTCGACGATTCTGACGACGCGCCTCGCTCCGGCCGCAAGCGCAAGGCGTCGCGCAAAACTACACCCAAGACCGCCCCCCCCCCCCCCCCCCCCCCCCCCCCCCCCCCCCCCTCCCACGCCCCCCCCCGCGCTCCCCTCTGCCGATGACAAAGGGTCCCACGATGGCCCCTTGCACCGCTTGATGGACGACAATTTTCTCCAATACGCCTCCTATGTCATCCGCGACCGCGCCATTCCGGAGATTGAAGACGGCCTCAAACCCGTGCAGCGCCGTATTTTGTATTCGCTGAACCAAAACGACGACGGACGCTTTATCAAGGTCGCCAACATTGTGGGCTACACCATGCAGTTTCATCCGCATGGCGATGCCTCCATCGGCGATGCCTTGGTCGCGCTCGTCAACCGGGGCTACCTGATCGAAGGCCAGGGCAACTTCGGCAACATCCATACCGGCGATCCCGCCGCTGCCGCGCGCTATATTGAATGCCGCTTGACCGACCTCGCCGCCACGCAACTCTTTAACAATGATCTCACCGACTTCATCCCCACCTATGACGGTCGCAAGAAGGAACCCGTCGTCCTGCCCGCCAAGCTGCCCCTCCTGCTCATGCTGGGCGCAGAGGGCATTGCCGTCGGCCTCTCCACCCGCATCCTCCCCCACAACTTCGGCGAGCTGCTTAAGGCCCAAATCGCCATCCTCCAAAAGAAACCGTTCACCTTGCTCCCCGATTTCCTGCAGGGCGGTCTGATCGATGCACGTGACTATGATGAAGGCCGCGGTAAGGTGCGACTGCGCGCCGTCATTGATCAGAAGGACGAAGCCACCCTCGTGGTCCGCGAATTGCCCTTTGGCGTCACCACCGAAAGCCTCATCAACTCGATCGAAGACGCAGCCAAAAAAGGCAAGCTCAAGACCAAGGCCATTCGTGACTATACCGCCGGCCAGGTCGAAATCGAAGTCGCCCTGCCCAACGACACCGATATTCCCAAGGCCATCCAGGCCCTCTATGCCTTTACCCAATGCGAAATTTCCTCCAGCCTGCGCCCCATCGTCATCCGCGATCAGCGCCCGGTCGAAATGTCCGTTCACGACATGCTGCGCCACAACACCCGGCGTTTGCTGCAGCTCCTGCGCAAGGAACTCCAGATCGAGCGCAAGAAAATCGATGAAGCCCTCCAGACTGCCTCTCTGGTCCGCCTGTTTATCGTCCATCGCATCTATAAGCGCATCGAAGAATGTAACACCGCTGCCGATGTCAAACAGGCCATCCTCGACGGGCTCGCACCCTTCCGCGATCAACTCCGCCGCGACATCGTAAAGGCCGATCTCGATATGCTGCTCGGCATTCCCATCCGCCGCATTTCTCTCTACGACATCAATAAGTCCCGCAAAGAAGAAGACGACCTCCTCGCCGACTTTGCCGCCGTCGAGAAGAGCCTCACCGATGTCACCGCCTATACCATCAAATACCTCAAGAATCTCTACCGCGATTATGCGGACCTGTTCCCCCGCCGCACCCGGGAAGCCCAGTTCGATGCCATCGAAATGCGCGAACTCACCGCCAAAGAATTACCGATTGTCCTGGACCGCGAACGCGGCTACCTGGGTTATGACGACGTGGATGGCGACCCCGTCTTCCGCTGCTCCTCCTATGACAAACTCATCCTGGTCTGGGACGACTGCAGCTATCGCGTCATCCCCCCCCCCGAAAAGCTCTTTGTTGATAAGAATCTCATCTATGCCGCTATTTATGACCGCGACCGCGTCATGACGCTGGTGTATACCGCCAATCAGATTACTCATCTTAAACGGTTCACCTTTGGTGGCATCATTCAGAATAAGGACTACTTCTGCGCCCCCAAAGCCGAAAATCCCAAAGCCCTGTTCTTTGCCGATAACCAGCCCGCCACGCTCTATGTCAAATACGGCCCTCGCAAAGGCCAGCAGATTCATCAGCAGGAATTTGAGCCCACCAAAGTCGCCATCCGCACCCCCAAAACTCGCGGTATCCAGATGACCACCAAACGCGTCACCTCCATTGCCACTCAAAAACCCCGCAACTGGGACACCAAAGCCGGCCCCAAAGGCGCCCTCCTCCACTGACCCCCCTCCCCCCCCTCAGACCCCCACGGGCTCGCCCCGTGGGTGAATCAGGCCCGCCCCCACTTGGTTATTGGATATTGAATATTGAATATTGATATCCCTCCTTCCCATTGTAGGCCAGCCTTATACGGCTGGCGGGACTCCGCCGGGGATGTAACCCCGGCCTACAAATGCCCATCCCCTCACTTGGTTATTGGATAGTGGACATTGGACATTGGATATTGCCCCCCCATTCCCCCACCCGTGTTCATTGGTGACAAACCCCCTGCCTCGTGCGTAAGCGTCCGGGCTACTGCCCTGTTGACGCAGCTCTGTTGGCCTTCCACTGGGCGGGGGTGTAGAGCTTGGCGGTTTGGTTGGTCATGGTGGGCAGGCGGGGGAGGACGTCGAGCAGATATTCCTGCGGATTGATGTCCAGCATGCGGCAAGACTCCA
>JAQUJC010000046.1 GCA_028681135.1 Kiritimatiellia bacterium
CCCGCGACCGCGGCCACCAGGGGAAGATTATGAAAGATATCTCGGAACATGGGTGACTACTTTACGCAGCCCCCGTCGCTAGCGCAATCCGAATGTCCGAAAATTACTCTTTTCCAAGTGCGTCCTATCAGTATTCCCCCCCCCCTCCCCCTGTTGGGACGCACGACGAAAAACGGATAAGATGACGCGTTGAAGTGGTGGGGTCGAGCTTGCTCGATCCCTGCTCGCGGAGGCCAAAGGCCAAGGGCGCCGCCATTTTCGAGAAAGAGTCGGGATGCCCCTACAAAACAGGCGCAGGACGGAACCTTGAAGATAATTTTTCGCGCGCTGCCTCTGCGATCTCCCGTTGTTTACTATTGCCCTTCCCATGAGATTCATGGTTTTATGCTTGGGACAACCAATTCGCATCAGGAATTGGAATTCGCCATGGGTACATCCTCAAAAGCATTAGCTCGTAAACTACACCATCTGGCCAGGCGTCAGCATGGATGCTTTACGGCGGCGCAAGCCGTCGAAACCGGCTATGCCGATAGTGTTCACCTCTACCACGTCAAGGCTGGCCACTGGATTCGCCTATATCGGGGGGTGTATCGCCTGGCCACGATCCCCGAAACGCCGGCGTCGCGCTGTATGGCCGCATTGCTATGGACACGCGCTAAAAATGGCGTTATTCAGGGCGCTCTGGCACCCGACACCACCGCTGCGCTGATGGCGGGGTCGCTCGAGGCGGACCACCCCATCCGGATGGTGGTGGGTAAAGGGTTCCGGCGATCGTCTTCAGTTCCAGGCAATATTGAGATTTCAGTAGCAACGGACATTGAACACAAACCCTCGAAAATGAATGGCCATTATGTGTTGGCCTTTTCCCCATCAGCACCGGAATTGGAACGCCACCATTTTCAGGATATCACCGATTATTACGACTGGATCGACTATCAGAATTCCCGATGCGTGTCTCGCGATTAACAGGTATTGTTGCGGTGTGGGTCGGCCTGGTGTGTATCGCCCCCCCTCCCGCGCAGGCGCTCTATTTCCGCCTGGATGGCGACCGACTTTGGCTCCAAGCGGAAAAAACGCCGCTGGTGGAGGTGCTGCGGCCATTTTCTCATGCGGGGGTGACCGTACGGATGGACCCCGCTATCCAGGCCACTGTCCAGGCCACCTTCCGCGGCGTTCGTTTGGATGAGGGGCTATCCGAACTTCTGGGATCGTATGACTATCTGGTGACCTGGAAAATGCTGCGCGGGCCGCTGGGGCGTGTTCCCAAGCTGCAAGAGATTGAGATATTTCACCCGGGGAACCGTACCACGGCCCGTCCCCTGTTTACGCCAAAGCGTTCCTTTGATACGACTCGGGGGGTGGCCGGCAACCGGCCTGAATTCATCCGCGATGAATTGCTGATCGGCGTCCGTCCGGGCACGACCTATGCCCAGTTCCAGCACTTGCTCGATCAGGTGGGCGGCATGATCGTGGATGTCGATCCCGCCACGGGAGTATATCAAATCCGGTTTCCTCCCGGCACCCATGTTGAAGAATTGCTGGAGCGGCTGGCCCGCCATCCCCTCGTGGCCCACGCCGAACTCAATCAGGCCACCCGGCTGCCCGTCCATTCCATTCCGCCGGTTCCCTCCCGGTCCATTCCGCCGGTCTCCCCACCGGCCGATGGCGCCATTCCCGTGGCGGTATTGGATACCGGCCTGAATCCGGCGATAGGCATCGATTCGCTGGTCACTGCCGGTTGGGATGCCGTCAATCCGGACCGCACCCTGTCCGATTCCAATGGTCACGGAACCCAGATGGCCCTTCTGGCCGCAGGCGTACTGGCGGCGGAAGGCTTCTCCTCCGATGGTCGGATGCTCCCCCTGGTTTCTGTCCGTGCGTTCGACGATGAAGGTGTCACCTCCAACTTTGCCCTTCTGCAAGCGCTGACCTATGCCGCACAGGCCGGTGCCAAGGTCGTCAATCTGAGCTGGGGCTCCGAAACCGACAGCGATTTCTTGCGGGCCGCCGTGGAAAATGCTGCGGCTCAGGGGATGATTGTGGTGGCGGCCGCCGGCAACGCCCCCACGGGTCAGCCGGTCTATCCTGCGGCCTATCCATCGGTTCTGGCGGTCGGGGGCTCCCGCGCCAATGGGCACCCGTGGACGCAGTCGAACTTTGGCGATTTCGTGGACGTGGCGGCTCCTGCGGCGGCCATTTTGCCGGGCGGAGCAGAGGGCGTCACCGGTGCCTATGCCGGCACGTCCATTTCATCCGCCACCGTGTCCCACGCTCTCGGCCAATATATCAATCAGCATCCCACGGCTTCGATGACAGATGTCCTCGCCGCCCTGCGCGCCGCCCTCTCGCCCTCCGTCGGTGCCGGCTACGGCGCAGGCTTGCTTGACGAGGCCGCCCTTCAGCGCTTTCTCTCACAAGGGGCCAGCCCGTGAATTGTAGCATTTGCGCTGCCCCCCCCTCTCGCCGCCCCTCTCGCCTCTCGCCTCTCTGATTCACCGGTTGTCTCTTTTGGAGGTGGCATGCTATACTCCTCGCCTACCCCTTTAATTGAGGAGACGCGATGATTACCGAGCTGAACCAGGAGAGCTTTCCCGACTTTGTTGCAACGGGTTTGGTGCTAGTGGAATTCTGGGCCCCATGGTGCGGGCCCTGCCGCATGCAACTTCCGATCCTGGAGCAGGTGGCCGAGCAGATGTCTGAGGTCAAAATCGGTAAAGTTAATGTGGATGATCATGGCGAACTCGCCACGGACTTCGGGGTCAGGACCATTCCCTACCTGGTCATGTTTAAGAATGGGGAAAAAGTTGCCGATTTTGTCGGCCTACGCCAAGCCAACGTCCTGACAGAGGCGCTCACCGCGCAATGATCAACCGCCCCCCGGAGAATTTCTTATGAAAAAACCGCTTGCTGTCATTGCCATTGGAGGCAATTCTCTTATCACCGATAATGCCAAGGCATCCATTGTGGATCAGTACCACGCCGCGATGGAAACCTCGCATCACATTTCGGCGCTGGTTGCGGCCGGCTATCGCGTGGTGGTAACACATGGCAATGGCCCCCAGGTGGGATTCATTCTTCTGCGCTCCGATTTAGCCAAAGACGTGCTTCATCAAGTGCCGCTGGATAGCTGTGTGGCCGATACGCAGGGGGCCATTGGCTACCAGCTCGGGCAGACCCTGGCCAACGAATTGCAGCGTCGCAAGATCGTCAAACCGATTGCCACCGTTGTCACTCAAGTCCTGGTGGACAAGGACGATCCCGCTTTTGCCCATCCCACCAAACCCATCGGCCCCTTCTATTCCGAGGAAGAGGCCCAGCAGCATCAAGCCGCCAGTCAGTGGGTTCTCAAGGAAGATTCAGGGCGTGGATGGCGACGCGTGGTCGCCTCGCCCAAACCGCTGCGTATTGTCGAAGAAGACACGATTCGCCTACTGCTCGATCATGATGTCGTGGTCATTGCCGTGGGCGGCGGCGGCATTCCGGTGGTGGAAAATCCGAACGGCGAATTAGTGGGCAGCGCCGCTGTCATTGACAAGGATTTTGCCTCCGCCCTGCTCGCTAAAAATCTGAAGGCCGATCTCTTCATCATTTCGACCGGCGTAAACAAGGTCGCCATTGACTTCAAGCAACCGACTCAGCGTCAACTCGATTCCCTGACTGTCGCAGAGGCAGAGGCCTATCTGGCTGAAGGACAGTTCCCCGCCGGCAGCATGGGGCCCAAAATTGAAGCGGCCATTGAGTTTCTCAAGGGAGGCGGCAAGGAAGTTCTCATCACCCAGCCCCATTTGCTTGAAGAGGCCATTGCCGGCCAAAACGGCACGCGCATTTTGCCATAAAGGTCAGTCCTGCGCGCCCTGGTCGCCTGGTCATCAGTTGAGATTCAAGGACTGGTACTCTGCCCCCGGACACGTTTCTATCCGATCCCATCGGTCGCCGCCAGGGCGGCTTCGAGAGTTGCCTCGACCCTCACGGGTTCACCGGCCGCTTTCCGGGCGTTGGCAACATCCTTCAATCCGTTGCCCGTGCATAGGCACACCACGGTTTCCTCGGCGGTGAGGATCCCCTCGCGAGCGGCCTGCTTCACCCCCGCCCACGCGCAGGCTGCCGCGGGCTCCGCAAACACCCCCGATCCGCGCGCCATCTCCGGAATGGCCGCCAGAATATCCGAATCCGGCACGGTCACAGCCGCGCCGCCAGACTCCAGCACGGCGCGTACCGCCGCCAGTCCGTCCCGGGGTTGATCCACTGAGATCGAATCGGCCACCGTCGTGGCCGACACATTCGCGACATCCACCGTTTTCCAGTCTGGCAGGTTCCCGTCCGTTTGCTGCACCGTCCACACGGTTTGGCTGATGGCCGCACTTGCCTCGGACTGGGTACAGAGCATCCGGGGGATCTTGTCTGCGATGCCCGCTTCTTTCAGGTCGCAAAACCCTTTCCACACGCCCGCGATGATATTGCCGTCACCGGTTGGCACTGCCACCCAGTCGGGAATGTCGCCCAGTTGCTCATACATCTCAAATGCGGCCGTTTTCTTGCCCTCGCGGGTGAAGGGGTTGTGGCCCGTATTGCGATTGAACCAGCCCCGCTGAGCACAGACGTGCATGCACAAGTCAAAGGCATCGTCATAAGAGCCTTTGACGGCAAGCACCGTGGCTCCAAAAATCAATAGTTGGGCAATCTTGGCGGCTGGGGCTTTTTCGGGAACAAAGATCACGCAGGGCATACCCACGCTCGCGGCCAGGCAGGCCATGGAGCTACCCGCGTTGCCCGTGCTGGCTCCGCACAATACGGTTGCGCCGATCTCGCGCGCTCGCACCAGCGCAACCGCGCCAGCGCGGTCCTTGAACGATGCGCTGGGATTCTGGCCGTCATCTTTTAAATAGAGGCGCTGGAGGCCAACCGCGGCCCCGAGCCGCTGTGCCGTGTAAAAGGGGGACATGCCCACGCGCAGCGGCGAGGCCAGGTCCAGATTCGAGACCGGCAGCAGGGCCTTGTAACGGAAGATATCCTGACGTGAGTCGTCGATCCACCAGCGGTCTGCTGGCTCCGTTGGCCATCTATACCGTACCTCTAAATTGCCGCCGCAGGCCGGGCAGGCATACCCATCAAAAAGGGCCTTTTGTTGTGTCCCGCAACGAAAGCATCGGAATCCACTGAATGTTGTCTTCATAAGTGTGTTGAGTATGCGTCAATCCTCCCCCCCGTGCAATCCTGTTCCCGGCTGGGAGGGGGGCATGCGCGCTCGTTACTCCATCCGGCCATAGGTGCGCGGATCGAAGGCCGCTCGCAGACCTTCGCCCACGAAGACGCCCGCCAGCATGGTGACAAACAGCGCCAAAGCAGGATAGAGCACCAGCCACCACGCCTGTGGAAACTCCTGGGCCTGCGCCAGCAGTTCGCCCCAACTAGGTGTGGGCGGGGGCAGGCCAAACCCCAGATAATCCAGCGCGGCCATGATTCCGATCGCTCCCACCAGCGAGAATGGAAAAAATGTCACCAGTGGCACCAACGCATTGGGCAGCATGTGACGGAAAAGGATGTGGCGTGTCGGCAGCCCCACGACCCGCGCTGCCTCGACAAACGGCCGTTTGCGCAGCCGTAAAAATTCAGCACGCATGTAGTAGGAAATACCAATCCAGTTGAACACTGCATAGACCCCCAGCAGCAGCAGGAAGCTCTGGCCATAAATCGATCCCAGCAGGATCAGAATATAAATGAAGGGCAATGACTCCCAGATTTCGATGATACGTTGACCGAACAGGTCGACTCGTCCGCCGTAGTAGCCCTGTATCGCCCCGGCCAGTGTCCCCAGCGTCATGGTCGCCAGCACCAGCGCCATCCCGAATGTCAGCGATGTCCGGAAAGCATAGAGCATACGCGCGGCCACGTCGCGCCCCGACGAATCAATTCCCAGCGGATGCGCCTTCACCGGGCGAAACGGAAAACGGACCTGTTCTTTTTCGCGTGTGAACGTCCAGCCTGACGTGCCGGGTATGGGGAATCCTTCAGGATAGACCGGGTGGTCTTCAGCAACGACTGCCGATTGGCGCGTCGGCGCCTCGAGTTCTTCGCGAAACGTCAACCGCACCCGCTCCGGCGGTGCCGCACGCGAGGCGAAAGGTGACAGCGAAACCCAGGCCTGACGGCCATCCAGGGCCGTGACCTGCGCATCGACGGCTCCCGCCGCCTGGTTAGCCCAGCGCGCGGCCAAACCCGTGCGAATCGGCTCCGGCATGGGCCAGTTCGCTTCCAACGGCTCATTCGCCGCCAGCCCGAAAAAATCGGCCACTCCCGCCATACGCACCATGCGCCCCGTGGCCTCCACATCCACAGCGGCTACCCGCGAGTCACGCACCGCCACCACCGTTATCGTCGATGGCAACGGGATAGCCTCCGGCTTTAGACTTTCTAGCGGGCCATGCGGAATCAACGGCCATAGCATCCGGTTGCCGCTGTCCGGGGAAAACGCATCGCTCGCCGCCAGCGCCTTATAGTCCGGACGCGTCAGTTGCCCGCTGCCGGTAAACACGTCCTCCGGATAAAATTTCACGATGGGGAAATAGGTGTGGCCTTCAAAGCGAATCCACAGTGGCTTATCGTTGGCAATCCATTCTAAGCCCAGGCTACCCCCGTAGGCACCCAGCAGAATCCAGAACGCCCACCAACCGCGACGCATCGCTCGAAACCGCGCCCACCGCTGCCGCGTCACTGGATGAAAAGACCATTTCATGCGCATCTCATCCCGATCCCATCAGGAACACAAGAAACCCAGGAACACAGGAAGGCCCTCAATGCTCGGCGCTCCAGAATTCACGCCCCACCCGTTTGATCGACAACGGAACAGAGTGGAAATTCAGTAGGATTCCCGTCTCTACTCCCCTGGCCGTCAGTTCTACTCCCCTATTCTTGTTTTCCTGGGTTTCCTGTTTTCCTGCTTGGATGTTCATAGGCTTCTCTTCCGACTTCACTAAAACTGAATTCGCGGGTCGATCCACAGATAACACGCATCGGACAACAGCCGTCCCAGCAAACCAAGCAGGGAGGTCACGGCCAGGATACCCATGAACACCATGTAGTCGCGGCCGACGATGGCATCGAGGCTCAGGCGCCCCATGCCGGGGATTTCAAACACCTTTTCAATCAGCACAGAACCGGCAAACAAGATACCCAGCACGCCGCCGAATCCCGTGGCGATGGGAATTAGGGCATTGCGGAACGCATGGCCCCATACGGCTCGCCGCAGGCTGCCCCCTTTCGCCAACACCGTACGGACGTAGTCTTGTCCGATCTGTTCGAGAAGCGAGTTCTTCATCAGCAGCGTCAACACCGCAAAGTTGCCGATGACGTAGCAGGCCACCGGCAGAAGAAAGTGGGCTGCCAAATCCTTGACCTGGCCCCACGGCGACAACAGTTCATAGTTCACCGATACAATCCCCGCCGCCGGCAACAGATCCCAAAATCGGTCGCTGGTCCCCGCAAAAAGCACTTTCAGCAACATCCCGAAGGCAAACGCGGGGATGGCGTAGCCCGTGAACACGATCAGGCTACTGGCCGCGTCAAAGACGCTGCCATGCCGGAGTGCTTTGGCGATGCCCAGCGGAATGCAAATCAGATACGTCAGGACGAAACCGGAAATCCCAAACACAAGCGAAACGGCAAAACGCTCACGAATCAGTCTGCCGACGGTCTTGTTGGGATACTTGTAGGAACGCGCCGCCAACCCCATTTTGTCCCGCACCAGCCAGGTCCAGTAGCGTTGTGGCAGGGGGCGGTCGAATCCAAAGTGCGCCTCCAACGCTTTGCGTTGTTCGAGAGAAACCGACGCCCCAGCCTGCGGACGTTGCCCGGCGTCCCCCGCACCCATTCCGCGCATCCGCGCCAGCGCCTGCTCCACTGGCCCACCCGGTACCGCCTGCGCCAGTGCAAAGCAGGCAAAGGTGATGCCCAAAAATGTCGGCACCGCCAACAGCAAGCGCCGTAAAAAATAGTTCAGCCGTTCCATGGCCTGCGCCTTATGCCCAGTAGCTACGGTCCAGCGAGCGATACTGGACGGCTTCCGCCACATGGTCCGCGGCGATGTGCTCCGTCCCGGCCAAATCGGCAATGGTGCGCGCCACCTTGAGAATCCGGTCATAGGCCCGCGCGCTCAGGTGCAAATCCGCCATGGCCGCCTTGAGCAAACTTTGCGCGTTATCCTCCAACACGCAGTATTTGTGGACATCTTTCGCGCGCATGATCGCGTTGCAATGCACGGCATGGACGCCCTTGTATTTTGCGAACCGCGCCCGTTGCAACTCGCGCGACGCCACCACGCGTTCGCGAATCGCTGCGGAATGTTCCCCTTTCTCCAGCGAGGACAGTTGCTGATATTCCATTGCCGGCACCTCGACATGGATATCGATCCGGTCTAGCAGCGGCCCCGAAATTTTGTTGCGGTAGCGCTGCATCTGGATCGGCGTGCACCGGCATTGCCGCTTGGCATCACCGAAGTGCCCGCAGGGACATGGATTCATGGCTGCCACCAGCATGAAACGGCAGGGAAAGGTCACCGAGGCCGCAGCGCGTGCGATGGACACCACCCCGTCCTCTAGCGGCTGGCGCATGACTTCCAGCACGTTGCGATGGAACTCCGGCAGTTCGTCCAGGAACAACACCCCGTTATGGGCTAGGCTGACTTCGCCCGGCATCGGGTGCGTGCCCCCCCCCAGCAACCCGGCATCGGAAATGGTGTGGTGCGGCGCACGGAATGGACGCCCATGCACAACCGCCTGATGCGCGGGCAGGGCCCCGGAGATGCTATGGATTTTAGTCGTTTCCAGCGCCTCCTCCAGCGTTAGCGGCGGCAAGATGGTCGGCACCCGTTTGGCTAGCATGGATTTTCCTGTTCCTGGGGGCCCCACCAACAGGATGTTGTGTCCGCCCGCCACCGCCACTTCAATGGCCCGCCGCGCGAATTCCTGCCCCTTCACGTCGGCATAGTCATCGTCATAGAGCGTCCCGCCGCCAAAAGCCGTTTCCATATCTACGACAACCGGAGCAATGGCCTTGCGGCCCTCGATGAAATCGGCCGCCGCGCGCAGATTTCGCACCGGATACACGGCCAGGCCCTCGACGACGGCCGCCTCTTCAGCGTTCTCCGGCGGCACCAGGATACCGTTGCGGCCCTCGGCCCGCGCCCGCAACGCGATCGGCAGCACCCCGCGCACGCGGCGCACTTCGCCGCTCAGCGCCAATTCGCCCGTCACGCAGTAGTCCGCCAAGTGCTCGCCATCCATCTGATCTTCGGCCGCCAGCAGCCCCAGCGCGATGGGTAGGTCGAAACTAGGCCCCTCTTTCTTAATGTCGGCCGGTGCCAGATTGACCGTAATGCGATTGATCGGGGAAGAAAATCCCGAATTGGTTAGTGCTGTCCAGACGCGGTCGCCGCTTTCCTTGACGGCGGCATCCGGCAGCCCCACCACTACCACCTTGGGATCGCCAGACCCGGAATTGACCTCGATCTCGATTTCGTACGCATCCACCCCAAACACCGCGCCCGAATAGACCTTTGCTAGCATAAGGGGTCAGTCCTATGATTTAATGTTTTTAACCTTGGCAAAGGAATCATAACCCCAGCCGCCGTGCTTTGCCGCTGCCAGTTTTTTCAGAAGTTCTGCGAAATTTGTAGCCTTGCCCATGTGGAGGTGCTCCTTGATCCATCCGTTGCTCACAAAGGTATTCCGTCGCACCAACCAAGCCAAGGCATATTTCTCGGGACAGTTCTTGATCATGGCAGCCAGGTCAGACTCCTTCAGGCCCAGTTTGGCCAACCCGGCGACAATTAAGGCCTCCGCCCGGGATTCATCATGATTGAGAACTTCCTCCCCGTTGTAGGAATCACGCTTGCCCTTCTTCAGCGCGCCATCCAGCCGATCCAGTATTTCCTGTCGAAATCTATCGCCCCCCAGAAACCAGCCGCGCCGGATGTTTCGCCAGTTCTCGTCGGCTAGCCAGGGCTGATCGCTGTGCCGGACTTCTTCGACCCGGCCGCCCATGTACTCCCCATATTTCCGCCGACCAGCCTGAGTGTCGGCAAGTCCGAGATTATCCAGCACGCGCCTTATGCTGAGCCACTCCGGCCGGGAAACTTTGCCGGTGTATGCCGGATAGCTACTCCAAGAGTACTCCTGGAGTTTCTTCGACTTGAAATCATATCCTTTCATGCGAACCGGGTTGAGATGGATATAGGTCGCCACCGTCAAGAAATAGTGGCCGGCCGGTTCCACCGGGATCGCCTTATACCGCCCTTGGAACAGATGCCCCCACTCGCGGTGGCTCGCATTGAACCGCTTGGTATACGTGCTCTGAAGCCACTGCATGCCGACCACCAGATTCGCCTCAGTCGTTTCCAACAGCAGGTGGTAGTGGTTCCCCATCAGGATATACGCATGTACTTTCCAGCCGGTGCGCCCGCAGACCTCCCCCAAGGTGGTTAGGAATATTTCGCAATCCTCATCCGTCCGGAACACCTTCTGCTGGTGGTTCCCTCGGCTCATCACGTGATAGACCGCCCCAGCGAATTCGACTCGCGGTTTTCTTGGCATGCTCTCATTCGACCCCCATCAGACCCACCTCGTCAACCCAAAAACATTATATCATAGGACTGACCCCTTCATGACCCCTTCACGCTGTCGGGGATGACTGTTTCTGCCTCCAATCCAGGGGCGAGGCGCCCCCCCTGGCTCCTCGTCGCCTCATTCCTCCAGACGAATCTGAAAAACACCCAACCGAAGGTCTTGATCGATGAGCTGGGTGATGACGTTGAGCGGCGGTGTGGCTCGAATATACGCTCCCAGCCGCTCGGGCGCAGAAAGCAGATTGGTATAGAGATAGAGCGAATAGAGCTGATCGGACGAGCTGAGCCATTTCAGCACGACTGCGCGATTGGTCGAGATGGCTGTCCACTCGGGCGTATGATGCAGGATGTAGTGTGGCGAATAGTCGAGGGTGCATAGAGCGCAGGCCTCGTTGAAGGTAAACCGGTAGACACCATCGAGCGGGGCGTTGGGTTTGAAGTTGGGCGAACCACCCTGCGGATTACCCACCGCCTGTAATGGCAGGGCAAATGCCGTGGCGTTTGAAGCTCCCCACGCCGTTGCCCAGCTAGCGTTAGCCACGACCTTGAATTCCGCATCCGCCAGATTAGTGAAGGCCAGGTCCAAATGCCATAGATGGTTGCCGGCAGGTTGCATTAGATGGGTCGCCGTGTTCCATCCCGAAAAAGTGCCCGCTACGGAGATCGTGGTGTTTGTCGTCATGCCGATATTCATCACGAGGGGATCGGTGTCCTCCAAATATTCTGCAACGTTCACCCAGCCGTCTCCGTCCGGATCGCTCGAGGCGCCATAAGCCCAGATATTCGTGTAGCGATCCACCTCCCACTCGTCCGGGATACCGTCGCTGTCCGAGTCATGAATCTGCGACACTACCGCGTAGGTCCGGGTCAGATCGTTGAAGGTAATCCTGACATTGGCCGACGTGGTTGTGATCAGCGTGATGTTGTCTCCATTCACATCGGCCGTATCGCGAAAGGAGACGGTGGCAGACAGTTGCTGGTTTTCACCCCAGTTGACATCCCAGGAATTATTGGCCACAAATTTGAAGGAAGACGTCGTGGCGGTGCGCCACAGGGAATAGTGCCAGACATGGTCGCCTACCAACTGCATGGCATAGCGCGTCGTGGACCAATCATTGAAGGACCCCGCGATGGACATACTCGAATAGCCAGAGTACGGATCGTGGTGCTGTGGATCGGTCCCACTGAAATATTCCACAAGATTGGGATAGGCGTCCTGGTCGGGGTTGCCGTAGGGCGTGAGGCCGGTGGTGCTCCCTGTGTAGTACATTTCCCATTCATCCATCATCGTGTCACCATCCGCGTCGTTAAATCCCGCCCATTCGATTGAAAATTCGCCCGTGCTCTCGTCCACCATGACGTGGTAGCGCGCATTGAGCGGCCCCTGAAGCGTCAGGTTGTCGATATACGCATAGCCTGGTTTTGCGACTCCCGCACACGGTGGCGTCAGGGTGACGGCTTCTTCCGCCCCCCACCAGAGCGTGTCGAGACCGGACCACGTCATGAAATACGGCATGGCCTGGTTGGTGGTCATCAGCATCACCTCCCCCTCCCAGCGATGATGGCGGTGCAGGCTATTCGTTTTGCTCAATTCGCCCATAAGCATGGCGGCGTCGGAACGGACCATCATGGCACCCGTCGACGTCGCGGGCGGGGCGTTCCACTCGTTTGGAGATGTGCCCAGCCGATACTCTTCGTAGTTGGCGTAGAGATCGGCGTCTGGGTCCAGATCGGAATCGGCGGGATCGGCAGGATTCAGCCCGTAAGCTTCTTCCCACACGTCCGGGAGACCATCCCGGTCGGTATCGGCCAACGGCTCATTTGTGGAAATCGTCAGGGAATCCAGGATCGTGGGTCCCTCTCCGTCGTGCAGGAACGTGACGCCGGCGAACACCCGGTTGGACTGTGCAAACCCCAGCCCTGAGCCAACCTCCACGTCATTCAAACGGATCGACCATTGCTGGCTGCCGCAATCGGCACGAACAGACATGCGGGACCATTGGGCGGTAGGAATCGGGGTGTGCGCCAATGTCGCCCAAGCGCCGGCAGTTCTGTCATAGACACGCAACAGGCCGTTACCTTGCACCTGAAAAACGGCGGTGGCCAACGGCAGCAAGGGATTCGTGAAATCCTGTCCGCCGCTCGGGGGTTGAATATAGAAATCGATCCAGATGGCTTCGTTGGTACGTGTGGCGCAATTCAGAAAGACCAGGCTCTGTTGACCGGTGATGGACACGGCACACAGTCCGTTATGGACCGTCTGTGTCTGATTGAGCGCCTGGCCCCATGGCACCATCCAGCCTCGCCGTTCGGCCACACTTCGGCCCATCGGCAATCGTTCGAAATCTTCCTGAAGGGGAAGCGACTGGATTTGCGTAATCCATTCCTCGTAGCGGCGTTTGATGGTTTGACACGAACTATAGATACGCGGACGCGTGGAATAATCCACCTCGAGCAGGCGGTCAATCGTCGTCTGTAGATGGGACAAAGCCCCGCGCAGGTCGCCCATCTGCGCCGCCAGCTCGTATTGCACATACGGCCCGCGCCAGTGGGTTGGCTTCAACAGTACGGCGTTATCGGCCAGTCCTGCCGCGCGGGGCCACTCCTGCCGGGTTCGCTCCGGATCGCTCAGAATCTGGTGGGCGCATTCCGCCAGCGCCCGGGCATTGGTCGGGCAGGCCCGGATCGCCGCCTCGAAATATGCTGTGGCGAACGAGGCCGGAAAATACCGGTCGGTTCCGAATCCACGCTCCATCAGCATCCACGATATCGGCCACACGTCTGCTGGCGCCAGATCGAACGCGACCCCGGTCCGCAAGGTTTCGTTGGTGAAAACAAAGAACAGCAGGCGCTCGGCCTCGCGGACGGAGCTGGACATGGGATAGCGCAGCATCGTGACCGCCGCATTGCTGACGACAAGGGCATAGTTCTCCGCGTCCCAAGCGGCCTGCGCTTCGGCTACTAGGGAAGCCGCCGCCGCTTCAAAATCGGCGGGGATATAGGTGTTCCCAACCGAGTTAAAATCCTCCTCCAGCCACGCCATGGCCTCGGTGATTGCGGCGGGTGGTCCGATCTCGTGCCCCCCTTCAAAATGCACGTCATGCACCCGCACCAAGGTCTGGGTGTAATAGGCCAAGTCCTTGGGTTCCCGCGCGATCTTGCTGGTATCATCCCATCCATTGACCCGCGCGACGGCCAGGCGATCGGGAAAGATGGTGTAATCGTCGTAGTCGCCGATCCAGCAGCCAAAAAGCAGCAAGCCCGTGGCTTCGTCCCAGTATTCACGCGCGGCGGAATTGGCGCGCCAGGACCCGCCCGACAGACCCGCCAGATAGAATCGCCGCCGGTCATACGTAATCCGCCGACGCACGTCGTCCATGATCTCACGCTGCACAATGGCCTCGTTGGGAATCACCGTGTTGCCCAACCCGTTGGCGCAGGCCAAAACCCACCCGGCCGCCTCGCAACTCGGTTGCAACTGACTTAACCCGTACCCGCTATCCGCACCTGGGTCAAAATACAATACCAGCGGCGGCGGGGTGGTTGAATTGTATCCCGTCGGCAGATACAGCATATAGCTCGCGCCGGTCGTTCCCTCGGCAAAAATCAGATTGGTGGTGCCTGGCACACCTGCCGCCCGCCCAGAAGGACATCCCAGCCCACAGGCCAGGGCGCACCCCAAAATCACGGCCGGTCGCATGGCATTCATCTCACTCAGCGTATAGCCCCTGCGCCCACAACGAAAGGCCGATTACGCCTCTTTTCGTTTGAATTCAGGGAGGGTGTCGGGCGGGACGTCGGCTAACCGGGGCAACTGCTGATCTTTGGTGGACACCACCGGCGTACTCAAATCACCCCACGGGATGGCGAGGGCCGGATCATTCCATCGGACGCCGTATTCATCGCCGGGCGCATAATGGTCTGTGCATTTGTAGAAGAAGTCAGCGGACTCGCTCAACACGCGAAATCCATGGGCGAAGCCTTCGGGAATATAGAGCTGGTGGCGATTCTCTTCCGACAGCTCGGCTACGACGAATGTCCCAAAGGTAGGCGAGCCACGACGAATATCCACCGCGACATCAAGAACGGCTCCGCGCATCACACTGACGAGTTTAGCTTGGGGGTGGCGAAGCTGATAGTGCAGGCCGCGTACGGTGTCTCGGCGCGACCGGGACAGATTGTCCTGGACGAAAACACGATCGAGACCCGCGGCCGCGTACTCAATCGTTTGGTAGGTTTGCAGGAAAAACCCCCGGGCATCGCCATGCACCTGCGGGGTAAACAAACAGACGTCAGGAATGGCGGTGGGTTCACAAATAACGCTCATTTTCGGGACTCCTCCGCCTCGTCGGCCAATTGCAGCAGATACTGACCATAGGCGTTCTTTTCCATTTCGTGGCCAAGTCGACGCAAGCGTGCGGCATCAATCCAGCCCGAGTGAAAAGCAATCTCCTCGAGACAGGCAATTTTGAGTCCTTGGCGTTCTTCGATCGTCTGCACGAAGTTGGATGCCTGCAGCAGCGATTCGTGGGTGCCGGTATCGAGCCAGGCAAAGCCGCGGCCCAAGAGTTCCACGCGCAGTTTCTCTTGTGTAAGAAATTGGCGGTTGAGGTCGGTGATCTCCAATTCACCGCGTGGCGAGGGCTTCAGCGCGGCGGCGACATCACATACCGTCCCGTCGTAAAAATAGAGCCCGGGAACCGCATAGTGCGATTTCGGTTTCTGGGGCTTTTCTTCGATTCCCAGCACTTTGCCCGTGGCGTCAAAATCAACGACCCCGTAGCGTTCAGGGTCCTTGACCAGATAGCCAAACACGAGGCCGCCCTCCGTCAACGTTCCCGCGCGACGTAAAATACCCGTGAGCCCCATGCCGTAAAAAATATTATCGCCTAGTACCAGGGCCACAGGATCGCCCGCCACGAAATCGCGGCCGATGATGAATGCCTGGGCCAGCCCTTCCGGCTTGGGCTGCTCGGCATACGCCAGTTTCAACCCCAGCGCTGACCCATCGCCCAGCAGCGCCCGGAAGCGTGGCAGGTCTTCGGGGGTGCTGATGATCAAGATGTCACGGATGCCCGCCAGCATCAGGACGGATAGCGGATAGTAGACCATCGGCTTGTCATGAACCGGCAGAAGCTGCTTGCTCACCACGCGCGTTATGGGGTACAGCCGTGTCCCCGATCCCCCAGCCAATACGATACCTTTCATTTTGCGGATCCTTTCGCCTGTAAACCGTGGCCCAGCTTGGCCCAAACCTGACGGCCCTTCAAGTCGTTTTGCGTCAACCACCTGATTTTTGGGATTGTTTTTTCAGCAGGCGAATCATGCACTGTGCCAGAGGATTCTTCCCGGCATCGCACTTCCAGTGGGTTCCCTGGCGCCTCACCAATCCGGCCTCCTGCAAAACCTGAAGATGCCGGTGGGCGGCCATACCAGACAACTTCAGCAACCGCTGCAATTCCTGAATGCTGCGCGGATGCTGAATCAGTTCCTGAATGATGGCCAGACGGCGCGCATGAGAAAAGGCCCGCGCGGTCGCTATCAGGGGGGCGACATCATCGGGCGCCGTCTCCGCCAGAGCTTTTTCCATGGCCTCCAGAATTGGTCGGGCCGACGCCACCAAGGGGTCCGGCACCGGGCTGTAGTGCACCCTGGCACCAGAAGGGCTGGCCCGTACCAGGCCACGGGATTGCAATCGACGCAATTCCTGACTCGCCCGCGACAGACTTAAATCCAACGAGTCAGCCAGCTCGGTGACGCTTAGGCCAGGCTCCGCCAAGATGTGCCGTAATAACTCCAGCCGCGTCTCGCCTGCCACCACACGTGCCGTTCTCCATAAGGTTGGACTCAAGGCCATCTCATTCTCCTGTTTTATCGGACTTTATAAACTCCGATATTTTATGGCAATCTTAATTTTAACAATTTCCTTTGTTTACAGGGGGTATTGCACAAGAATTTATCGGACTTTATAAACTCCGATATTTTCGTCTGGCATACCTGTGATGGTGGGCACCATTATTTTTCGTTCGCCCATCTTGGTTTGCCTGGAACGATTCACTTGGCCGAGGGCGCGCATGTGCGTCATGGGGTGGGGCGGATCAGCCTGGCCGTTGGCGGGGCCCACCAGGCCATTCCTGCACTGAATCGCAGAAGCGCCCTGTTTTGCGAAAGCTGTCGGATATCTTTTGCCCCGGGGCTTGTGTTTCCTCATACTGGTGGGCGCATGAGTACTCTGGTTGTTGTATCCCTGGTGTGGGCCTTTTCGTTTGGCTTGATTGGCCATCTGCTTGCCGGGTTGCCGCCGTCGTGGCTGGGCTGGATTCGTTTGGGTCTGAGTGCCGCGCTCTTTCTGCCGTTTATCCGACGGATTCCCGTCCGCAAGGCGGGGATGCTATTCGGGATCGGGGCCATACAGTTTGGGGTGATGTACTGGAGTTATCTGGCCAGTTTCCGCTACTTGCAGTCGCACGAGGTTGCCTTGTTCACGGTGACCACCCCCCTATTCGTTGCGGCGTTGGACGACGTGAGCGGTCGTCGGTTCAAACCCTGGAATCTGCTGGCGGCGCTGCTGGCGGTCTGCGGGGCGGCGCTCATTAAGTGGCAAAGCCTGGACACCGTGGCGCCGCTGAAGGGAATCCTGCTGGTTCAGCTTTCCAATCTCTGCTTTGCGTTTGGCCAATTGGCCTACCGCTCCGTCATGGCGCGCCTGCCCCGCCCGGTATCGGACCGTCATATTTTTTTCTGGCTGCATCTGGGTGGCTGGGCGGCATTGACGCCCTTTGCGCTGCCCCTGGCCCTGGCACACGCCCCCCCGGCCCCCACTCCAGAGCAGTGGGCGGTGCTGGCCTATCTGGGACTGGTGGCCTCGGGCCTGTGTTTTTTCCTGTGGAATCGCGGTGCCCGCCAGGTCTCGGCCGGCCACCTGGCGGTGATGAACAATCTTAAGATTCCACTGGGCGCGGCTGTCTCGTTACTGTTCTTTCGCGAGGTCGCTGGCGTCTGGGGGGTGGCCGCCGGGGCGCTGTTGATCGCGGTGGCCCTGCTGCCCGTCCGCCGCAAACGACATGAATATCCCAATCCGCATGGAGTTGATTGAACACGTGATTGAACATCAGGACGGCGCCCACGGCGCGGCCATCTCCGGTAGACTTGCTAAACAGCCAAATGACGGCCGTCCCCATCGACACGCCATCTGCCATTGTCTTCCAGACACTCTTACTGGAAGCGCATGGTGTCCCTCTGCCTTTAGATTTTGATGATGATCTTCTTTTTGCCGCCGGTGGCGGGAGCGGACGGGGCATCGGCCGCCGGCTCGGCCGGGGTGTCGGGCTTGGCCGAGGCGTCCGGCTTACCCTTGAGCGAAATCTTGAGGGGTGGGCGGCCTTTGGCAGCCGGTTTTGCGTCGGCCTTATCCGCGGGAGCGTTGTCGGCGTTCGCTTGGGCTTCCGATGGCTTAGGCACGCCAATCTGCGGGGCGATATCCTCGACAATTTCCTTCAAAATGGTGCTATAGCCCTTGCCATCGCCCATTTGGGCCTCCATTGAGCCAAACGCCTGGGCATCGCCCTCTTTGGAAGATACCGAGTCCAGAACAAACGTAGTGGACCCCACCTGAATCCGATCGCCAGGTTTCAGCTTGACGGTATCTTCGACCCGCTGGCCGTTGACAAAGGTCCCATTGCGCGATTTGAGGTCCTTGAGATAAAACTCGCCCTCCGACAGGCGGATACCGCAATGAACACGTGAAATTTTATCATCCAGCAACGGGATATCCGCCTCTCGGCTGCGGCCAATCGACAGCGGTTCGCCCGTCAGTTCAATATCCTTGGAAATTCCGAGCTTGTTGATATAGCGCAGATGCATGGCGTGTCCTTTCATTATACGACACCCTTCTGGATGAGCGTCGCAAAATAGTCGATGGTCCGTTTCAATCCATCTTCCAGAGGCATGGCGGGTTCCCAGTCGAGCAGCGCACGGGCCCTGTCGATGTTGGGTTGACGCACTTTGGGATCATCCACCGGCAGCGGCTGATGGACAATGGTCGATGTGGTTCCCGTCAACTCTTTGATTTTGATTGCAAAATCCATGACCGACAATTCGCGGGGATTGCCGATATTCACCGGATCGGATTCCTCGCTCATCATCAGGCGCAAGATGCCCTCGACGAGGTCGGACACATAGCAGAAGGACCGCGTCTGGGAGCCATCGCCAAAGACTGTCATGGGGTCGCCCTTGAGGGCCTGGCAGCAGAACGCGGGCACGATACGTCCGTCTTTGGGGCGCATACGCGGTCCATAGGTGTTGAAAATGCGAATGATCCGGGTATCCACGCCATGATAGCGGTGATAGGCCATCACCAGAGCTTCGGCGAAGCGCTTGGCCTCGTCATAGACGCCGCGCGGTCCGATGGGATTCACGTTGCCCCAGTAGGATTCGACCTGAGGATGCACCAGAGGATCGCCATAGACTTCAGAGGTGGAAGCCAGCAGCAGGCGCGCGCCCTTAGTCTTCGCCAGCCCCAGCGCATTATGGGTGCCCAGCGCCCCCACTTTCAGCGTTTGGATCGGCAGTTCCAGGTAGTCAATGGGACTCGCCGGCGAGGCAAAATGGAAAATATAGTCCAGTTCCCCGCTCCAATCGATGAAGGTGGTGACGTCGTGATGGATGAATTGGAAATCTGTTCGGGAACGCAGATGGGCAATATTTTCCAAGTTGCCGGTGATGAGGTTATCCATCGCCGCCACGCGGTGGCCTTCGGCCAACAGGCGGTCGCACAGATGAGAGCCAAGGAAGCCGGCACCGCCGGTGACGAGCGTGACAGGGGATTGCGTGGAAGTAGTCATCGCGCGCAAGGGTGTCACATTACTCGGGTTTGAGCAAGGCAGGATGCAGTCGGCTGGCAAAGTCGGCAATTACCTGCAAGTGGCCCTCGTGACGCGGATCGCGGTTGCCCGACAAGGCGATATAAGCCCAGCGATGCGAGACCCCATGGAAGATTCGGTCAATGGCCATGTAGCCCATTCGGGCGATATGCGAGGCCGTTTCGCGGTCTTTCCCGACAAACCAATACGCATAATAGGAATAATCGGCCTGGGAGGTGCCATCGTCCTGGGTCATATCCCGCATCATATCCATGACCATCACCTCCAGCGGTTCGGAACGGGTTTCCAGCGGGATTCGGATGATGCGCTCTTTTTGAATTTCATTGCCAGCGGCGGTCATACACACCTGGGGGCGATGGATGCTGGAGCGGTCATCGCCGCTCATCACGATGGTTGTATGCACAGGATCAACATTCCCGTTACGGACATAGTATTTGCGCGCCATCCCGGTATCCGCCGGTAACATGGAGCGCTCTGCCCAGTTCATATGACTCAACGGCTCTCCACACTTTGGACAGGTGGCCAGATCCTCGAGCTGCGTGGCCGCATACTGACCTCCGCAGGTGCGACTGGGGCAAAAGAGCAAATCCACCCCCCGCCAACTGCCCACTTGATCCGGCAGATGCAGGACAATACCGGCTTCGTCGGTGTTCGCCACTCCAGTCTTGTAGACCATTGCCCAGGCGGCAACGCCCAAGGCTACGATGACAAAGAATCGGGCGCGAAAAATCGATTTTTGATGAAACTCCATGCGGTAATATAATCCAGGTTCAGGAGACGGTCCAGCAACAGCATCAACATAATGCTGATAAGAAAAATGGGATAGCCCGAGTAGTCATGCCATAGGTCCATGGCTGCTTCCTGCCCGAATAGAGCTGCGGCCACCACCACCAGAATGACGCGACAGATGTTGGCGATGACGGCCACCGGCACGCTACACACAAATAAAATCCATTTTTTCACCAGTGTTTTCTGGCTATACCAGGCATAAAAGCCCATCAGGGCGGTCATGGCCAACAGCGAGCGCAAGCCGCTGCACTCCGCCGCGACGTTAAAGGCGAAGGGATTGCCACTGCCCGAATAGAGTCCCGAGCCCACCCGCTGAACCTCCAGCCCAAACCCGTTCAGGATGCCCGCCGACGCCGCTGTTGCCAGCAAGCGCAACGGGGCGGTCATGCTGTCGATAAAATTCAAGGGAATGGCCAACACCAGATAGCTGCACGGGAAAATGAGCCAGCGGGCTAGGCCCCAGCCATACATGAGCAACGGCAGGCCCCACAGCAGCAGGATGAAAGCGACCACAGAAATGCGCGGCTGTTGCGCCAGCACGCCCATCCAATGCAGCGCCAACCCCAGTGCCACGACCCCGGCCCCGCGCCAGTCTACCCGGCGCGGCGCGGCTGCGATCTCTTTGCGTCGCATCCATAGCGCCGCCAAGCTCGCCAGCGGCAGAAACATGCCGTACGCATAATCCCCGGTCCACCGTGTTCGCAGCCACAGAAAGACCGAATGCCGGGCCGTCGCCACCTCCTGGCTATTGCCATGCAGATGAAACAGGAAAAACAGCCCCCCCGCCACGATCGCCCAGAACCCGATTTCCCGCTGGGCCGACGCCGATAACCGCGACCAGCGGAATCCACGGCCCCAGACCTTCAATTGTTCCATGACGTTTTTCATGTGAAAAACCGAACAGTAGGCCATGCCTCTGCCGATTGCAAACTGCAAAACCGGGTCTTGAATGCGGTGGTGCCTTCGCCTATGGTGAGCGCACCCCAACCCGAAGCACAACCCAAGGCACAACATGGCAACACGCTGGATGACATTACTCGCACTTCTGTGCGCATGGACCACAATCGCCACCGCGGCACCCGTCACCGACCGTCTCGACATCGAGCACGACTGGCTGCGCGATATCGCCTATGCCTGCGAGGACGGCGAAGACACCGGGACGCTGCAACTGCGTCTGGGCCAGGATCCCGCCCTGATCCGCTATTTCGAAGTGCCCGCCACCGTCTGGGAGGCGTTCAAGGCCGCTGAGTCAAAAGGATCGTTCTATTCCACGCGCATTCGCCAACGCTACGAACGCCAGTACGGCAAATCCCGCGAGGACGTGTTCGACTCACCCCTGCCCATTCAAACCACGGTCAATGCGCTGTGCGCCTTTAATGAGGAATGTGAACCGATCATCCTGCAATCCATCGAAAAATCGCATGAGAGCATTTTTGTCGCCGCCTACGCCTTCACACGCACTCGCATGGCTGCCGCCCTCGTCAAAGCTCATCAACGGGGGGTGCGCATCGAAATCAAGATGGATGTCAACCAGGCCGACTTCATTGGTGCGCAGCGGTTGTTGGCGTATCTGCGCGGCGAGGGCATCCCCGTCACGCTCATCCACACCGCCGGCGAGTATTCCGCCATGCACAACAAATTCATGGTGTTTGATATGCGCTGGGTGGTGACCGGCAGCTATAACTTCACCACCACGGCCCAGGTCTCCAACTGGGAAAATCTGCTCTGGCTCGACTCGCCCGACATGGCCGAGCAATACAAGCAGGCCTGGGATGCCATTGTCTCTGACGAGGTTCACGACGCCGCGGCATCGGCATCCAAGCCCCCTGCGGATTGACGTCGCACCCGGCCTCGGCGTAGGATACCCCCCAAGGTCGGCCCGCTGTCGGCCGGAACGGAATCGTTGATGAGTGTGATAAGCATGACAGGCCGGGGGAGCGGCAGCGCGACGAACGCCCTGGCGCGCGTCGAGGTGGAACTCAGTAGCGTCAATCGCAAATCCCTCGATATTGCCGTCACCTTGCCCCGCCCGCTCGGCTCGTACGAAGCCGCCATTCAACGCCAGATTCAGCAAGCCCTCGCGCGTGGACGCATCTCGGGAGAGGTCCGCGTGATCTGGACGCCCCGCGCCCAGGCGGCCTCCGTCCGCGTGGATGAATCGCTGGCGCGCGCCCATCTTGCGGCACTCCGGGCCACGGCCCGCAAGCTCGACCTGCCCGATGACCTCCAGGCCTCATGTCTTCTGGACCTCCCCGACGTCCTGGGCGTGGAGCAGCGCCCCGCCGATCTCGAACGCCTGATGCCGCTGATACAACAGGCGCTCGCCACCGCCCTCACCCGGTTGCAAACCATGCGCCGGCGCGAAGGCGCGACGCTCAGCCGCGATTTGGCCAAACGCCTCACCGCCCTCGGCCGCGTGCTTGGCCGCATTGAAACCCGCGCCCCCGGCGTCGCCAATCGCTACCGTGACGCCCTCCTCGCCCGTCTTCGCGATGCTCTGCCCGACACCGACTTGGCCGATGATGAGCGCATCGTCAAAGAAATGGCTCTCTTTGCTGACCGCTCTGATATCACTGAAGAACTCGTTCGCCTGCACAGCCATCTGGCCCAGGCCCGCGACCTGCTGAAGACCGGCGGGCTCATCGGGCGCACGCTCGATTTTCTTGTGCAGGAAATGGGCCGCGAAATAAATACCATCGGTGCCAAGGCCAACGATGGTGACATCACCCGCGGCGTCATTGACATCAAAGCCGAACTCGAACGCATTCGCGAACAAATCCAGAACATTGAATAGAAGGAGAACGCAAGCGCCATGAAGGGAATCAAGCCCAGTTGGAACAACCTCATTTTCGTCGTGTCGGCGCCGTCCGGCGCTGGTAAAACCACCTTGTGCGACAAACTGCAAACGGAATTCAAAGACATCCACTATGCCGTCACCGCCACCACCCGCGCCCCCCGCGACGGTGAAATCGACGGCAAAAGCTATTACTTCATGACGCGCGAAGGATTTGAAAAACGCCTGGCCGAAGGCGGCTTCATCGAACACGCCGTCGTGCATGGCAACCTCTACGGCTCCCCCAAAGCGCCCGTGGTGGCCGCCCTCGAAGAAGGGTGCGATGTTCTGATGAACCTCGATGTCCAGGGGGCCGCGACCGTGCGGGATACTCTCACCGCTCTTCCCGATGGTGATCCGCTCAAACACACCCTCGTGGATATCTTTGTTGTTCCGCCCTCCACCGAAGTCTTGCGCAACCGCCTTGTTATCCGCGGCACCGACAGCCTCGAGGTCATCGAAAAACGCATGAAACAGGCACGCGAGGAAATTTCGCACTGGAAAGACTACAGCTACATGGTGGTCAACGACGATCTGGCCGAAGCCTACGATAACATGCGCGCCATCATTTTGGCTGAACGCCATCGCATCGAAAACCGCCGGGAGGCCTATCATGCCTAAGTCGTCCGCCCCAAAGATCGTTCTGGGCATCACCGGTTCCATTGCCGCCGTCAAGGCCGCGGAGTTGGTGCGCCTCATGCAGAAAAAAGGCTGGGATGTGTGGGTTGTCCTGACCGCCTGCGCCACTCAATACATCGGGCCACTGCCCCTGCGGGTCCTCACCGGCCACCCCGTTCCCTGCGGCACATTCGTCGACGCCCCCCCCGAGACCTTTCTGCACCTTGACCTTGCGGACCAGGCCGCCGCCATGGTCGTGGCACCCTGCTCCGCTCAAACCCTCGCCCGGCTCGCTCATGGCTTCGCCGATGACATGCTCACGGCCACGGCTCTCGCCCTCGAGGCGCCCCTGCTCATCGCCCCGGCCATGAATACGCGCATGTGGCGCCACCCGGCTGTGCAGGACAACGTCGAGCGCTTGTGCCAACGCGGCGCACGCATCATCTTGCCCGCATCCGGTGAACTGGCCTGCGGCGATAGCGGTCCCGGCCGTCTTGCCGACCTGCCCGACATTCTATGTGCCATTGATGACGCCCTCACGGCCGGCTGAGTCATGAACGTCTTGGTGACTGCTGGCCCCACGCGCGAAGCCATCGATCCCGTCCGCTTTGTCAGTAATCGCTCCAGCGGCAAAATGGGCACCGCCATCGCCCAGGCGGCCCGCGCGGCCGGCCACACCGTCCGACTCATCACTGGTCCCGTCGCCCTGCCCCCGCCCGCCGACGTCTCCCTCGTCCGGGTCACCTCCGCGGCCGACATGCTCGCCGCCGTCGAAAAAAATCTGGCGTGGTGCGACTGGCTCATCATGGCCGCTGCTGTCGCCGATTGGCGCCCGCGTCATCCCGCCTCGCACAAACTCAAGAAAGCCGATGGTCCGCCCTGCATCGAATGGGAGCCCGCGCCCGACATTCTTGCCACGATCGCCCCACGCAAAAAACCGGGGCAACTCTTCTGTGGCTTCGCCGCCGAAACCCGGCCTCTCGTGCGCGAAGCCATGCGCAAACTCCGTGACAAGAATCTCGATCTCCTCGCTCTCAACGATGTCTCACAACACGACCGCGGGTTCGAAGCCGACACCAATGCGCTGACTTTTTTTGATGCCGCTGGCCAGCGCCAGCCTCTCCCGCTTGCACCCAAATCAGTTTGCGCCGCGCAATTAATCGCGCGGATGGAAAAACTGCACGCGAAAAAAATATGAAAAATAGTTTGGAAATCTATTGACGTTGTTAATAACTTCGCATTAGTGTCTCAATCAACGAGATGAGAGTGTGAAAACGAAGAAGGAAATCGAAGCCTACGCCCACGCGCCCCCCCTCAACCTTCCGCCTCGTTGTGCTATTTAAGCGAACAGAAACCACAGGACAATGTTTCCAATGAACACTCTAAATACCCTGACTGCCTTTGAGCGTCAGGACAGAAGGGGGGGAAATACACCATGGCAGTAAAAAAAGCTCCGGCTAAGAAAAAGGTCGCCAAGAAAGCACCGGCCAAGAAGGCAGTCGCTAAGAAGGCACCCGCTAAGAAGAAGGTAGCCAAGAAAGCACCGGCCAAGAAGGCAGTCGCTAAGAAGGCACCGGCTAAGAAGAAGGTAGCCAAGAAAGCCCCGGCCAAAAAGGCAGTCGCTAAAAAGGCACCGGCTAAGAAGAAGGTAGCCAAGAAGGCCCCCGCCAAGAAGGCAGTCGCTAAGAAGGCACCGGCTAAAAAGAAGGTCGCCAAGAAGGCCCCCGCCAAGAAGGCAGTCGCCAAAAAAGCACCGGCTAAGAAGAAGGTAGCGAAGAAGGCGCCAGCCAAGAAAAAGGCGGCAAAGAAAGCGAAGAAGTAATTCTTCCTCAACACCGAATCGCGCAAGGCGGTCCGGTACATGGACGGCGGTGAATCCCTCTGATTCGCCGTCGTTTTTTTGCCCACTTGCAACCCCCCTTCTCCTGCGTTATCTTCCTGCCATCGTTTCAGTGACAAGGAGTCGTCCGTGCAAGAACAAGTCCAAGCCTATATCGAAGAAGTCCGCCCCCTCATTCAGGGCCATGGTGGTGATGTGGAATTTGTTTCCATGGATGGCCACACTGTCTATCTCCGTCTCCATGGCGCCTGCCACGCGTGCCCCCACGCCATGATGACTCTCAAAAACGGCATCGAGGCCGAAATGCGCGAGCGTCTTTCCCCCGAGCTGACCGTCGAGCGCGTCATCGACGAGGACTGATACGGCCTCCGCCCACGCTGCCGCTGCACGAGTCGCAGCCCCCCCCTCTTGATGTCTCTCCTTCGTTTTCCACACTGTGGAAAACTTTTTTCCATACCGTGGAAAATGTCAGCCCTATTTTTCCACACTGTGGAAAATGTCAGCCCTATTTTTCCACACTGTGGAAAACCGAGCCGCGACGGATCACAACGCGGGCGGCGGCGGCGAGGGGAAAGAGCCCGCGACGGCGTCGCGCACAATCTGCTTGGTGTCGGGCGGGAAGTCCGAGCGCAGCAGCCAGGTGATGAAATTCGGATCGTGGATCACCGCCTCGCGTAGCGACTGCCCCTGGAACTTGCCGAAGTTAAAGACGACCTCGCCTTTCGCCCACTTCAGCCGTCCCGCACGGTCGACCCACGATGGGTCGCGCGGATCGCAGTAGTCATTGAGCGCATCCATCTGATTCGGCAATTCCGGGTAACGCTCGAATTGCCCGCCGAGCACCCGAATCGTCGCCAGCACATCGCCAAGCGCGTCGTGCGAGTTCTCATGGGTCTGTCCACAGTAGTACTGAAGCGCCGCCGATAAATCCCGCGGTTCGTTGCGAAAGAAAATCCGCTGCGCATCCAGAATACGCCGCCCTTCCAACTCAAACGTCCGGTTCACCCGTGCAAATTCCTCGGTTAGCATCTGGATGTCATAGCCCAGGATATTGTAACCGGCCAGGTCGGCCCCAGCGAAATGCCGCTCAATAATGTCCGCCATGTCCGCAAAGCTCGGCGCGTCCTTCACATCCTCGTCCGTGATGCCATGAATGGCCGTCGCCTCCTCCGGAATGGGGATGCTGGGGTTGATCAGATAATGCACTTGCTCAGCCGTCCCGATCGGCTCGTAGCGCACCAGCGCCAGCGATACAATGCGGTCCAACCGTTTATTCAATCCCGTTGCTTCCAGATCAAACACCACCAAGGGGCGCTCACATTTCAGACGAGACGGCAAGGGCGGAATAGATGGTGTACTCATAACAACAGTATGACGAATCCCCCCCCGCGCGAAAAGCTCAATCCGTATCCGCCGCTTCCTGCCGCAAAAATATATGCAAAATTGTCTTGCGACACCATGCGCCCCTCACCTATCGTGCGCACCAACCCTTCCGCAGGTGCATGGGCTGCCGATTTGCGGGGGGGCAGGTGAACCGGCAGCCTAGGGTTAGATGGAGTTGATGATACTGTGAAAATATATGTTGGGAATCTCTCGTTTCGCGCTACTGATGATGATCTGCGGGCGGCGTTTGAGCCGTTCGGCGATGTGGTTTCTGCTCGAGTGATTCAAGATCGGGATACCGGCCGCTCCCGTGGTTTTGGCTTTGTTGAAATGCCGAATCCGGATGAAGCCAACGCAGCGATTGAAAAGCTCAATAATGCCGAGATTGTGGATCGCGCCGTGCGTGTGAACGAAGCGCAGGAGCGCCCCCCCCGCTACTAAATCCACATTTTTCTTTGGGGTCAGCCCTTGAATCTTGAATCTTGAATTTAGAATTCACGTTTGGAGCCCCACGGCGTTGCGTCCCCTCGCGCTAGTCGCGCCAGTCGATTTATCTTTTACCGCCCCCCGTTGAGCCGGTAGGGTACGGGTTCCATGAACCCACTCCACTCCTCCCTTCGCCGACTGGCGGTCCTCCCGGCCTGCCTCACCCTTTGGATGGCTTTGGCCACCACCACCCACGCCCAAGTTCCCCGCGGCTATCGAGGGCGCTGGAATGACTGGGCCTATGCCCCCATGACGCTGGACCACGGTGCTTGGCGCGTCACTGTTCAAGCTGTTGCCACGAACGACAATGACTTCAAGATTGCCAGCGAAGATTGGACGAACGAATGGACCCATGCCGCGGCCCTCCCGCTTGCCCAGATCAAGGCAGCCTACACCAGTGGAGTGAACACGGAAATAGAAGCGGTCCCGGGCTATTTCTATACCTTTGCCATGGACAACGTGAATGACGGCAGCCAAGGCCGGATGATTGTTCAGGAAACCGAAACGACACCGGTGGATATCATTGTTGTCACGCACGATGTCAGCGCCAGTAATGCCACGATCACGCTCCAGACATCCGCCGTTCCCAGCACCGGCGAGAAAGTCGTGGTGCGCCACACAACCGCCAACTGGGGGTCATCGGCCTTCGCCGAGGCCGCCGGTAGCGGCACAAATTGGTCGGCCGTCATCGCGCATGCCCCGGTCGATGCGGGCAAAACCTGCGCCTATTATGCTCTTTCCAGCACGGTTGCTGAACCGGCCCATGCTGATGCGGAACTCCAGGCCCTCCGCTGGAATGACAACGCGGGTGCCGCCTATTCTTATGTTGTCCCGGGCGAGCCTCTGCCGGTCCAGATATATATTAACGAAGTCCTCGCCTCCAACGACGACAGCGAGCAGGACGAAGACGGCGACTTCTCGGATTGGCTCGAACTCTACAACCCCGGTGCCACCGCCGTGGATTTGACCGGCTGGGGACTCTCCGACAGTTATTCGAGTCCCTTCAAATGGACCTTCGGCGACGTCACGATTCAACCCGGCGAGTTTCTAGTGGTCTGGGCATCCAAAAAGAACCGCCCGGC
>JAQUJC010000047.1 GCA_028681135.1 Kiritimatiellia bacterium
TCGGCATCGAGCATGTAGTTGTGGTTCTGGGAAGTGATTTCGACAGCCTGGGTCCGCAAATCCATGACGGGGTGATTACAGCCGTGGTGCCCGAATTTCAGCCTGCAGGTCGTTCCACCGAGCGCGAGTCCCAGGAGCTGGTGACCTAGACAAATACCCATCAGGGGGACTTTTCCCAGCAGGCCGCGGATGGTTTCGGCGGCATACGGCAGTGCCGCGGGATCGGCGGGGCCATTGGACAGCAGGACCCCCGCGGGTTTCAGGGCCAGGACTTCTTCGGCGGTTGTTTTGGCCGGGAGGACTTTGAGCCGGAACCCCTGCCCTGCCAACTGGCGCAGAATGTTGCGTTTCACCCCGTAATCCAACACGGCGACGAGCGGAGCATCCACGCCGACATCTGAAGCAAAGTCGTAGGGTTCTTTCGTGGACACCTTTGAGGCATAATCCTGTCCATCGAGACCTTCCCAGGCCTTGGCTTTGGCGACCGCCTCTTCGGGGGTCACGTCGCCCGTGGTGCAGAGAAATGCTTTCTGCGTGCCGCCTTCGCGGAGTTTCAGTGTCAGCGCCCGCGTATCCAGTCCGGCCAGCGCCGGGACGTCATGGCGCCGCAGAGCCTCGGTGAGGCTTTCTTCGGAGCGCCAATTGGAGGGTTCGTTCATTTCGCGGACCAGCAGGCCCGCCGCATGGATGGTGCCGGATTCGAAATCTTCGCTGTTGAAGCCCGTAATGCCGATTTCGGGCATCGTCAGCGTGACGATCTGCCCGGCATAGGAGGGGTCGGTCAGGATTTCCTCGGTGCCGGTCATGCCGGTGTTGAAGACGACTTCGCCGAGGCGGTCGACCGCAGCGCCACAAGACCAGCCGCGCATCACCGTGCCATCGGCCAATGCCAGAAAGGCCGCCGCGTTACGCTGCGCCGCCCAATTGTCCGCAAATCGGTTCATGACGGTGGCCCCTTTCGCTCCGATGCCCGATGGTATTCTTGCAGCGATAATACCTCGAATTGCGGATGGGCCCGCAGGGTTTGGAGTCCATCCAACGCCGCCCGCAGGCCGCGGAGGGTCGTGGTCATGGGCAGGTTGCGCCGCACGGCCTCGGTGCGCATCGTGATCTCATCGAGTTGCGGCTGACACCCGGACGGGACATTGACGATCCAGTCCACCGAGCCATCCTGGATGAGGTCCACCACATGCGGACGCCCGTCGGACAGGGCAAAGGCGGCGCGGGCGCGTACCCCCGAATCGCGGAGTAGCGTGGCGGTGCCGCAGGTGGCCCAAATGCCATAGCCCAAGGCGTCCAACTCCCGCGCACACGTGACCATCTCGGCCCGGTCGGAGGCCCGTTCGCCCGAGACGCTGATAAAGACACCGCCCGCCAGCGGAATAGGATTGCCCGCGGCCTGCTGGCTCTTGATGAAGGCCATCCCGGGCTCCAGGTCAATGCCCATTACTTCGCCGGTCGAGCGCATTTCGGGCGTCAGGCGCACATCGCAACCCGGGAAGCGCGCAAAGGGCAGCACGGCCTCCTTCACTGCCACATGGCGCAGGGCGACTTCCTGCGTGAAGCCGATGTCGCGAAGCGATTCTCCCGCCATCACCCGCGCGGCATGGCCGGCCAGTGGGACGCCGGTGGCCTTGCCCACGAACGGCACGGTTCGTGATGCGCGCGGGTTCACCTCTAAAATATAGACCTCCCCCTGCTGCACCGCGTACTGCACGTTCATCAACCCGCGCACCTCCAGTCCCCGCGCTAGCGCCCGGGTGTACTCGCGAATGCGTTCCACCATTTCGGCCGGCAACCCCTGCGGGGGAATCTGGCAGGCGCTATCGCCGCTGTGGATGCCCGCCTTTTCGATGTGCTCCATCACCCCGCCAATCACCTCGATCTCGCCATCGGCCAGGCAATCCACATCCACCTCAATCGCATCTTCTAAAAATTTATCGATCAACACCGGGCGGCCTTCGGAGGCCGCAAAGGCCTCTGCGCAAAAGCGCTCAAAAAATGGCTCCGTATAGACAATCGCCATGGCCCGTCCGCCCAGCACGAACGACGGCCGCACCAACACGGGGAAGCCGATGCGCCGGGCAATCGCCAAGGCCCCGGCCGCGTCCAGGGCCGTGCCATTGGTTGGCTGCTTCACCCCCACCCGCTCCGCCAACTGCTTGAAAAATTCGCGGTCCTCGGCCTTCTCGATGTTGTCGGGACTGGTGCCAATGATCTGGACCCCCGCCGCCTTCAGTTCCGCGGCAAGGTTCAGGGGGGTCTGTCCGCCGAACTGAACGATGGCCCCATCGCAGGCTTCCCGATGGTAAATGCCCAGGACATCCTCCAAGGTCACCGGCTCGAAGTAGAGCCGGTCGCTGATGTCGTAGTCGGTGGAAACGGTTTCGGGATTGCTGTTGACCATCACGGTGATATACCCCGCCGCCCGCAGCGCCTGGCACGCGTGGACACAGCAATAATCGAACTCTATGCCCTGTCCGATGCGATTCGGTCCGCCCCCCAGAATCATGATCTTCTTTTGGGTGGCAGGCGGCAGGGGCGGTTGCGGGTCGCCCCCATACGACGAATAGAAATAGGGCGTGGCCGCAGCGAACTCAGCCGCACACGTATCGACCGGCCGATACGTGGGCCACAGCTTCAGGCGATCACGAGCGGCGCGGACTTCGTTTTCACTCGCGCCCAGCAACGCCGCAAGCTGCTGGTCCGAAAATCCGAACGCCTTGGCCTGCGCAAACCGCGCACGGTCGGCCTCCAATTCGGCAATGGTTGTTGCGCCACGAATCTCCGCTTCAAACGCGATAATTTCTTCGATCTGGCGCAGGAACCACGGATCGATGCCGCAGAGGGCCGTCACGCGCGCGACCTCCCAGCCGCGGGCCAGGGCTTCACGCACCTGAAAGAGCCGCAGCGGGCTGGGCCGGGCCACCGCCAGTTCCAACTCGGCATCCGATAAGGCGCCCTCCACCTCCGCACGCCGCATCAAGCCGGCCCGGCCGATTTCCAGCGAGCGCAGGGCCTTCTGCAACGCTTGTTTGAACGTACGCCCGATCGCCATCGTCTCGCCCACCGACTTCATTTGCGTGCCGAGCGTGTCATCGGCGCCCGCAAATTTTTCAAATGCGAAGCGCGGGGCTTTCACCACCACATAGTCCAGGGCTGGCTCGAAGCAGGCCGATGTCGAGCGGGTGATATCATTGGGCAGTTCATCCAGCGAGTAGCCCACCGCCAACTTGGCGGCGATTTTGGCAATTGGGAAGCCCGTGGCCTTGGAGGCCAACGCCGAGCTGCGGCTGACCCGCGGATTCATCTCAATCACCACCAGGCGGCCATCCACGGGATTCACTGCAAACTGCACATTGGCCCCGCCCGTTTCGACCCCGATCACCCGCATCACCGCCAGGCTGGCATCCCGCAGCGCCTGATACTCCCGGTCCGTCAGCGTCAACGCCGGGGCCACCGTAATGCTGTCGCCCGTATGCACGCCCATCGGATCGAGATTCTCTATCGAACACACGATGCACGCATTGTCCTTGCGGTCGCGCATCACCTCCATCTCAAATTCCTTCCAGCCCAGCACCGATTCCTCGATCAGCACTTCGTGGACGGGGCTCAGCGCCAGGCCATTGGTGCAAATGGCGTCAAACTGCTCCGGGTCCCGGGCAATCCCCCCGCCCGCCCCGCCCAACGTAAAGCCCGGGCGCACAATTACCGGCCAGGTGCCGATCTGCGCCTGCTGCGCGCGCGCCTCCTCCAGGCTGTGAGCCGACCCCGAACGGGGCACCGCCAACCCGATCCGCGCCATGGCCTGCTTGAAGAGCCCACGGTCCTCCGCGCAATGAATCGCCTCCGCCGTCGCCCCAATCACTTCCACTTGGTAGCGCCTGAGAATGCCCTGATCATGCAGTTTCACCGCCAGATTCAGCGCCGTCTGCCCACCCATTGTCGGCAGTAGCGCATCCGGCCGCTCGCGACGGATGATCGCCGTCAGCGCCTCCTCCGTCAGCGGTTCGATATATGTGCGGTCGGCAAACCCGGGGTCTGTCATGATTGTGGCCGGGTTGCTGTTGACCAGCACCACCTCATAGCCTTCTTCGCGCAAAGCCTGGCACGCCTGCGCCCCCGAATAATCGAATTCACACGCCTGACCAATCACAATTGGCCCAGCGCCCACGATCAGAATTTTTGATAGGTCGTCTCTGCGGGGCATACCTTCTCCTCGATCAATCGCGCTGAAAAGTAACTTTTCCGGCGCCCGGTGTGCCGCTATTGCAGTTCGGCCAGCGCCGCCGCCAGCGCCGCCAGGAACTGGTCGTTTTCTGCGGCCGTGCCCACGCTCACGCGGACATGCTGCGGCAGGCCAAAACCGGCCATGGGGCGCACGATCACTTTGCGCTTCGTCAAGGCTTCGGTCAGTTCGCCCGCCTTAGCACATGGGAACAGGATAAAGTTGGTGACTGATTCCACCGGGTCCAGCCCTAACTGGCGCATGCCAGCTATTAACTGCACGCGCCCGGCCTTTAACATGTGGCGCGTGGCGGCCAAATGCTCGTCATCTTCCAAGGCGGCCACGGCCGCCGCCTGGGCCATGGCATTGACATTGAAGGGTTGGCGGACTTTATTGAGCAGATCGATTGCATCCGGCGGAGCGATGGCATAGCCCACACGCAACCCCGCGAGTCCATAGGCCTTCGAGAACGTGCGCAACGTCACCACCGGCTTTTGGGCCGCCTTCACGTAGCGGATGGTGTCCACCTGATCGGCGGGGTCCAGCAGCTCCATATAGGCCTCATCAAACACTGTCAGGACATGGTCCGGCACCCGCTCCATAAAGCGCTCGATGTCTGCCTGCCCCACCATGGTGCCGGTCGGGTTGTTCGGATTGCCCACCACGATCATACGCGTCCGGGGGGTCACGGCCGCCAGCATGGCATCGAGGTCGTGCGTCATGCCTTTCATTGGGGCCTCCAGGCACTGCGCGTTATACAGTGCTGCCACCAGCTTGTAGACCACGAAGGAGCGCTGCGACACCACCAGATTGTCCCCCTTGCTCATGAACGCATGTGCCAGCAACACTGCATGTTCATTGCACCCGCAGCCGAGCATGACCATGTCGTCGGTTATGTCAAATTTTCGGGCAATGGCCTGGCGCAGGTAGAACGACCCTCCATCTGGATACAGATGCATGTGCTCAATCGCTTGGTGCATGGCCACCTGGGCCTTGGGCGAAGGGCCCAGACTATTTTCGTTTGACGCCAGCTTGACGATACCCGCCACATCCCCCAAGCCCAGTTCGCGCGCCACCTCTTCCAGTGGCCGTCCCGGCTGGTACGGTTTCTGCTCGGCAATCCAGGCCTTCGCCAACGGTGCAAATAAACTCATGGCTGGTCCTCCTTCTCGTCGTCCTCAAACTCATCGTCATCGAAGTCGTCGTCATCGTCAAATTCATCTTCGTCATCTTCCCCCTTCTCTTCAACGGCGTCGGTCTCTTCCTCGCCGCCGACGATATCGTTCTCCGATATCTCGTCGCGCTCAATGGGCGTCTCCTCGTCTTCCGCCTCGGCCGCCGGCATCTGCGCGTCGGAACCATTCGCCCCGCTCGCGACCGTCTCATCACTGGTCGGCAGGGTCATCTGGCCGTCCTCCTCATCGGAATCCGTCTCTGCGTTCGCCGCCGCCTTTTTGGCGCGAGCGCTCTGCTGGGCCTCCATCCGTCGCAGCTCGTCGGTCCCCGGCAGGTCGTCGAGACTCTTCAGCCCGAAGTGCTCCATAAACTTCTGGGTCGTGCCAAACATCCACGGCCGGCCCGGCAACTCGCTGCGCCCTATCACACGGACCAACTGCATCTCCAGCAAATTCCGCAAAATGGCATCGACCGCCACACCGCGCACGGCTTCGATCTCCGAGCGCACGCATGGCTGCCGGTAAGCGACAATCGCCAACGTTTCCAGTGCGGGCAGCGACAGCCGTGTCCCGCGCCCCTTCTGCAGCATCACCCGCAGCCAGGGGCCGCAGTTGGCGTCGTTTTCCAGCCGCCAGCCCCCGGCCACCTCGATGATGTGGAACCCCAGTTTGCGCTCTGTCAGCTCGTGTTCGATCTCCGCCACCGCCTCACGCACTCGCTTCTCATTGGCCTTGGCAAAATCCACGGTAATCCCCCCGCGCCGCTCGGCGGTTGATGTCAATACCCGGCGAATCTCCGCCACCGTCAGCGGCTCCTTACGCACGAAGAGCATCGCCCCGATGATCTGTTTTAATTCCGGCAACACAAACTCGTTCATGGTCATTCCTTTATGGCCCATCATCCGTCGTGGGTACAAGCTCCTCCACCAACGGCGGCACTTTCTCGAGAATCCCTTCCGCCGACTCGATCACTATTTCCCCGTAGGTTTCCTGCTGCACCGCCCGCACCTGGCACAGGCGGATCAGCTCCAGCAGCGCCAAAAACGTGCAGACAATTTCGTTGCGCGAGCGCATCCCCGCAAACATCTTCGACAGAGAGAACGGGCCCCCGCGTTGCAGCCGGTCACTCAGGACTTCGATCTTCTCCGCCACCGTATACCGTTCGGCAAAAATCTCTTGCAGCTCCTCGGTTTTGACCTTTTTGAGTGCATCGTTGAAGGCACTGATCAGGTCAAAGAGCCCGACATCGTGCAAGGCCACCTCTGGATTTTTATCCAGAACCACGTCGGCCCCATCGCGCCCGAAAATATCTTCGCGACGCAGTTCAAGGGCCTCAAGATGCATCGCCGCATCCTTGAATTTCTTATATTCAACCAATTGCCGCACAAGATCCCAGCGGGGGTCCTCTTCTTCTTCCTCCATCTCCGGGCGTTCTTCCACCGGCAGAAGCATGCGACTTTTGATCATCATCAGTGTTGCCGCCATCACGAGGAATTCCCCCGCGATGTTCAGGTCCAGCATCTTCATCAGGTCGAGATACTGAATATACTGCGTCGTGATGGTCTCGATCGGGATGTTGTGAATTTCCAGCTCGTCCTTTTTAATCAGGTAAAGCAGCAAATCCAGGGGGCCCTCAAACACCTCCAGCCGAACTTTATATTCTTCGTGCGACATCAACGGATTCCAAATTTTGAGGGTTGGAGCAATGACAACTGGCCGCGGCTCACCCGGAGGGTTCGCCCGACCTGAGACGCGTAAATCCAAATGGCTCCCGGTAGGGCGAGGCGTCCCTGCCGAGCCGGGCTGTTCTGGTTACCCATCACTCTAAACCCACTGCCCGGCGGGCCTTCTGCACGGTTTCGTCCGCCAGAATCCGCGCCTTAGCCGCCCCCGCCTGCAGCACCTCTTCGACGTAGTCCGGATTCGCAGCCAGGTCGGCGCGCGTGGCCCGCATCGGCGCGAAATGCGCCTCAAACATCTCCGCCAGTTCTTTCTTGGCGGTGCCGTAGCCCATCCCCCCGGTGCGATAGCGCCCCGCCAGCTCCGCCTGTTGGTCTGGCGTCGCAAATAGCTTGTAGAGTTTGAAGATGTTGCACGTCTCCGGATCTTTCGGCTCTTCCAGCGTCCGGCTGTCGGTCACAATGCTCATGATCCGTTTCCGGGCCTGCTTGGGATCGCCGAAAATTTCGATGGTATTGCCATAGCTCTTCGACATCTTCTGGCCATCGAGCCCGGGCACCACCGCCACATCTTCCGCAATGGACGGCTCCGGAACGGTGAAGGTCTCGCCATAGGCATGGTTAAACTTGTTCGCCACGTCGCGCGTGACCTCTACATGTTGCTTTTGGTCCTTACCCACCGGCACCACATTCGCCTGTACGATCAGGATATCCGCCGCCATCAACACCGGATAGGCCAACAGCCCGTGGTTCGGGGCGATCCCTTTGGCCAGCTTGTCCTTATAGGAGTGGCACCGCTCCAACAGCCCCAGCGGGGTCACGTTGGACAGCAGCCACGTCAGCTCGTGTACTTCCGGCAGGTCGCTCTGGCGATAGAAGGCCGTGCGTTCCGGGTCCAAGCCACAGGCCAGAAAATCCAGCGCCACGTCCCAGGTCCCCTGGCGCATCGCCTCGGCATCTGCCACGGACGTCAACGCGTGATAGTTGGCAATGAAGAGATAGGCCTCGCCCTGCTCTTGCAGGCGCAACGCCGGGCGCATCATCCCAAAATAATTTCCAATATGCAGTTTGCCCGATGGCTGGATGCCCGACAAAATTCTCATTGTGACTCAATTCCTGCTTGATTCGCTAAATAATAACCTGCGCATCTTAGCCCCCCCCCCGCGCAACGAAAAGCGAAAAAGGGAATTCGTGCCCATTCGTGCCATTCCTCCCCCCCCCCCGGGGGAAATAGGCCGTGGCGGGTGGGCCGGACGGATTCAGGTCAGAACGGCAAATCGTAATCCTGAATTTTGCGTTGGATGGTCCGGCGCGAGATACCCAACTGCTCGGCGGTCAGACTGCGGTTGCCATCGTTGCGCCGTAGGGCCTCCGCCAGAATGCGTTTTTCCATGTCATCAAGCGTCATACCTTCCGGAACTGACCACTCCCCCTGGACGGACGGAGCCGCCCCCCCCCCCATCTGGAGGCGGTCCACCCGCAGCACCCCATCGGGCGTCATCACCACCGCCGCCTCCACCACATTACGCAGTTCACGGATGTTGCCAGGCCACGCATAGGCCTTCAGGCGCTCATACCAGGCCGGTTCAACTGCCTGGATGCAACGCCCGTGGTCATGCTGGGCCAGCGCCATAAAGTGCTCGGCCAGCGGACGGATATCCTCGCGCCGGTCCCGCAAAGGCGGCAGGGTGATGCCGACCACCTGCAGGCGATACAGCACATCCTGCCGAAACGTCCCGGCCGCCACCTGGGCATCCAAATCGCGGTGGGTGGCCGACACCAGACGCACATCCACCTGGAAGCTCTGCTGCCCTCCCACCCGCACAATGGCGCGGTCTTCGAGCACCCGCAGCAACTTCACCTGTACCGCGGGCGGCGCATCCCCGATTTCGTCGAGAAACAGCGTGCCGCCCTGAGCCCGCTCGAAGGCCCCTGCCCGCCGCGCGACGGCTCCCGTAAAGGCGCCCTTCTCGTGTCCAAACAACTCGCTCTCCAACAGACTCTCGGCAAAAGCAGCGCAATTGACGGCCACAAACGGCCCGCCCGTCCTTGGCCCGTCCGCATGGAGCGCCCGCGCCACCAATTCCTTGCCTGTGCCACTTTCGCCGCGGATCAATACTGTCGCATGGGTCTGGGCCAGCGTGACCGTCTGGCGCACTATCTCGCGCATCACTGGCGATTCGGCCACCCATGAGCGCGCCCCCCACTGGTTACGCACCTCCGCATTCAGCCGTTCCACCTGCCCACGCAGTCGAGCGGCCTCCAGTGCCCGGCTCAATTTGGCCTCCAGATCATCGATGTCCAGCGGCTTCTGCAAATAGTCGTAGGCGCCTTCCTTCATCGCCTGCACGCTGGAATCCACTGAGCCGTAGGCCGTCATCACAATCACAGGCGTGCGCCCGTCGTCCATCTCGCGGAGGCGCTGCATCACCTCGATGCCGTCGATGTCCGGCATCACCAGGTCCGAGAGCACCACATCGGCCCCGCGCTCACGAAATGCTTCCACCCCCTCGCGTCCGCTGGACACCCATTCGGCCTCGAAACCCATTCCCCGAACCGCCTCCAGCAACGATTGGCCGTGGTCGGCGTCGTCTTCAATAATCAGAATGCGCGGGCTCATACCGACTCCTTTTCCGCCGCCGGAAATTCCAGCCGTATCCGGGCCCCCGCCCCCCCCGCATCGCTGACGAACAACCTGCCGCCATTATTGTCGACCGCCGTCCGCGCCAAAAACAACCCCAATCCTGTGCCCTGAGGACGCGTTGTGAAAAACATATCAAACACCTTTTTCCGGTTCTGGCGGGGAATACCCGGCCCGGTATCACAAATATCCAACCGCACCCGCCCCCCCGTCTGCATCCCCTCCACGCGCACCCCCCCCCCCGTCCCTGCGTGTTGCAGGGCATTGAGCAATACATTCAGCAGTGCCCGCTTCACGGCCGACGCTGACACCCGGATATATAGTTCGGGAGGCTCCGCACGCAGGATCGGCGTCACATCCACCGCCTCAAAGCGCGGTGCCAGCATATCCAGGCATTCACGGACGCAGGCGACCAGATCGATCCGCTCCGCCGCCGCCTCTCCCGGCCGGGCTAACACCAAAAATTCCTGAAACACCTTCTCCATCCGGTCAAGGGTGTGGCGCATTCGTGCCGCCAGTTCTCCCATGCGGTCGGGACGGGCCCCCGCCCCGCGCTCGGCCTCCTTGGCCAGCATCTGTGCATCCAGACGCAAGCTCGACATCGGATTGCGGAAATCATGGACGATGCCATTGGTCACCATCCCCGAAAATGCCAAATGCTCCTCGCGGCGGCGGGCCTGCTCCCGCCGCTCTTCACGGCGCACCATTCCCACCACCAACACCAGACAGACCCCGAAGCAGGCCGCTAGCGTCGCCAGACTCAGGCGATACATCGATTCCACTGCGTTGGCCGCCGCCCATTCCTCCCGTTCCACCGCGCGCCGCCGCATCCCCAACTCCAACTCGAGCGGTTCCTGCTGCGGAGATGCCATGGCGACCGTGAAGGTCACCACCGGAATCTGCCCCTCGTCCGCCGCCAAATTCTGACGCCCAATCCGAACGGGCCCCGTAAAAGAATAGTCGGTTGCGTCGGTCAAGGCAGGCCTGGCCTCGAGATGCTCCTGGAACAACGTCACGCCGTCGCGCCGCACCGAGACCACCTCCAAATCCCCTTCCACTTCGCGCAGCGAGCGAAGTAATTCCGAAAAATCCTGCCAGGCGCTGGACGGCCCCTCGGCCGCTGCTGCCGCCCGCAAGGCCAGATGCATGGCCACCCAATGGCCGCGCTCCGCCACGGCTTGGGCGGCCATCTCGTGGACGGCTCGATTATGCCAGCGATGCAGAACAAAAAGTCCTCCCCCCGCCAGCACGGCGATCAATGCCACCCCCAGAGCCGCCGACCAGGCAAAAGACCGACGCTGTTTCACAGTTGTTTCCATACGAGAACACAGTGTAGCTTCCCCCGGCACAGCCGCAAGACAGAACCCGCCGACAGAACCCGGCCTCACGCATGCCTCACGCATGCCACGGTGCGCGGGGTTGCACCCCGGCCCTCCCAGGCGTATAGTTCTTGCCGTTATGAGCAATCTTCTCCCCATCCGAACCTATGGCGATCCCATACTGCGGGAACCCTCCCGCCCCGTCGACGCCATCACCCCTGAAATCAACGAATTGATTGACGACATGTTTGCCACCATGAAGGCCTCGCAGGGCTGCGGACTGGCCGCGCAGCAAATCGGCCGCACCGAAGCCGTCTGTGTCATCGACATCCCTGAAAGTCACGACCTGGAGGAAGAAAAAGACGAAGCCCCCCGGCTCAATCCAGATGTCCCCCTTCGTCTGGTCCTTATCAATCCGCGAATCATCGAAGCATCCAGCAACACCTGGGGCCTTGAAGAAGGCTGCCTGAGCTTTCCCGACATTACCGGCAGCGTCGAGCGCGCCTGGTCCATTGTGGTAGAGCATCTCGGACTCGACGGCCAGCCCACGACCACGAAGTTGCAAGGCTTCTTTGCCCGCGCCGCCCAGCACGAAATGGACCACCTTGCTGGCACGCTCTTCGTTGACCGCTTCAGCTACGTCAAGAAACTCGCCGTCCGCAACAAACTCAAACACCTGCAAGAAGATACCCGCGCAAATCTGCCCGCCCGCCAACTGGGATAATTCACGCAATACATTTGGCCCAGATACCCAGCAAAAAAGGGGGGGTAAGGCGAATAGGCCCATGCCCCCCGACGCTACCCATATTTATCGGAGTTTATTAAGTCCGATACTTCTTCGCTATAAAACCCCTATAAATAAAGGGAATTGAAAAACCCAAATTTGGCTCAATATATCGGAGTTTATTAAGTCCGATAAAATGAGCGGCTGAGATGGCCGTGAGTCCCACTTGGTGAAAAACGGATAGGCGAGATGCGGTTGGGGCCCCTGACCGCGACGATTGCAGAGCCGGGGCGGTGCTTATCGGGCCGCCTACTTTGATTAACTCAGGCTAAAAATCGCGTTGGATGGAAAACGTAGCCCGGGGAGCTTCCCTCTCGTCGGACCAGTCGTATCCCACCCATATCCACGATCGCGGCACTTGCAGCTCGATCCCGCGCAGTTGGGGTTCCAAGACATCCGCAGTCAAGTCCAGCATGTCCGGCTGTACCACCTTCAACCGAAAATCCGGCAGCCGCGCCGCCAGCGGCAGTTCCACATGGACCTTGTCCAAGCCGTCCAGCACCGCAGAGGCCTGCAGGGTCAGCAGACGAGATGCGCTCGATTCCCCGACCTCCTCCTGTGCCCATACATCCCCATGGCCCACCCCCAGTGCAACGGCCAACAGGACCAAGAGTCTCCATGTGTTCTTCATGCCCCCATGCTACACCCCCCCGCCCCACCTGCCAATCCTGCGATTTAGGCATTGCCTCCGCAGGTCATCCGCACTAGAGTTATGTGTTCACCAATCACCCCCCCAGAACAAGATCACCAGACAAGATCAGGAGCACACATCATGGCAGGCATTTTCAAGGCATACGACATCCGCGGCATCTACGGCGAGATTCTTACCGATGACATGGCGTTCAAGATTGGGCGAGCCATCTACGCCTTCCTGGGCTGCAAAACAGTCGTCATCGGCCGTGATATGCGTCCGCACTCCAAACCCCTCTTCGACGCCCTTGCCCGCGGTCTCACCCTGCACGGGGCCGATGTCATCGACCTGGGTCTGTGTTCCACCCCCATGTCCTATTACGCCAACAAACGCCTGGGTGCCGACGCCTCCATCATGATCACCGCCTCCCACAACCCCGGCCCGTGGAACGGCTTTAAAATTTGCCGCGACAACGCCACCCCCCTCTCCGGTGCCACCGGTATCCTCGACCTCGAACGCATCGTCCAAGAGGAAGACTTCCCCCCCCCCGCCCCCGCCAAAGGCCAGATTTCCAGCCATGACATCATCCCCGAATATGTCGACCACTTCCGCGCCTTTGCCGACATCCGCCACCCCTTGAATGTCGTCGTCGACTACGCCAATGCCGTGGGCATTCTCGAAGCCAAGGTCTTCGAGGGCCTCTTTGCTATCACTCCGCTCTTCGATACCCTCGACGGCACCTTCCCCAATCACGAAGCCAACCCCCTCAATACCGATACCCTTGTCGACGCCCAGCAAGCCGTCCGCGCCGGCAAATTCGACTTCGCTGCCTGCTTCGATGGCGATGCCGACCGCGTCGGTTTCCTCGATGAAAAGGGCGACATCATTCCCATGGACATGATCACCGCCCTCATCGCCCGCACCCTGCTCGCGACGAATCCCGGCGCCAATATCTTCTACGACCTGCGCTCGTCCTGGGCCGTCAAGGAAATCATCGAGGAATCCGGCGGTATCCCCAACCAAAGTCGCGTGGGCCACGCCTTCATCAAGGCCCAGATGCGCGAAAAAGACGCCCTCTTTGCTGGTGAACTCTCGGGCCATTACTACTTCAAGGAAAACTCCTACGCTGAGTCCTCCGCCCTGGCCGTCCTGTATATTGCCAATCTTGTGTCGCAATCGGACAAGCCCCTCTCCGAGTTGATCGCCCCCATTCAGCGCTATTTCGCCAGTGGCGAAATCAACTCCACGGTCGAGGATGCCGCGGCTGTCTTAGCCAAACTGCGCGTCAAGTACGCGGATGCCGATCTCCTCGAACTTGATGGCCTCAGCTTCGAGTATCCCACCTGGTGGTTCAATGTCCGTTCCTCCAACACCGAACCGCTCGTCCGCCTCAACCTCGAAGCCAAAACTGAGGCTGAAATGAAACAGCGCCGCGACGAGGTCCTCGCCCTCATTCGCATCTGAGCGCTCTTGCAAAGGGAGTTGGTTGAGGGAAAATCGTTGGTCCTTGGTCATCGATGGTTGATCGAATCCAACAGTTCACTCCGTGAAATGCGCGCCCTCCGCCGCTTGGCTCGCGCCTGTCTTCAGCCTCCTACCCCCCCCCATGCCCATCGGTGTCATCCGCAGTTTTTTTCTGCTCGTCGGTCAACGTGCCTGTGGCGCGGCGCAAGGCGGATTGGGCCAGTTGATAGTTCCAGCGCGCCTGCACGTGCCGAGCCGCGGCCGCGGTGGCGGCCACCTGGGCATCCAACAAATCCGTGACCGTCACCGCCCCGACCTGGTAGCGGGAGGACATGAGCCGCAGGCTTTCCTCGGCATCGCGTACTTGAGTTCGCGTCGCCTGGACCAGTTCGCCTTCCGTCTGCATGCGAGCAAACGCGGCCCAGACGTCTTGCCGCACGGCCAACTGGACTTGTTCCAACGCGGCGGCGGCCTTGGCGACCGCGGCGCGGGCCTTGGCCAATCCGTGACGCTTTGAAAAGCCTTCAAACACGGTTAATTCAACACTGACACCGGCAAACCAGGCCTCGTCTTGCAGCGCCGAGGAGTCATCCCGCCAGCCGTAGTTGGCATCCGCATAGACCTTGGGACCCATGGCGCCTTTGGCCGCCCGGACCTGATGCTGAGCGACCTCCACCGCGCTTTGTGCGGCGGCGACTTCGGGCCGGGTCTCGTGGGCTTGTTCCAGGAGTTCCGGAAGCGCCCACTCCTCGTCGGACGGCGGGTGGGTCTCTTCCGGGACAATTTCAAGCGGTTGTTCCGCGGGCAGCCCCATGGCGACATTCAGATCGCCTTGGGCCATGCGAATGAGGTTGTCGGTTCGAATGAGTTCAGCCCTGGCGTTATCGGCCTCGACCTGGGTCCGCAGCACATCGGCTTCCGTGGTGCTGCCGACGGCCTGTCGGTGCTTCGCCAGGCCGAGATGAGACTGCGCATTGACCAGGCTGTTGCTCGCCACAATTTGGAGTTCGGACGCGGTCGCCAGTTGATAAAATGCCCGGTGTACATCGAAGGCCACCGTCAGGCGGACGGCGTCGGCCCTCTGGAGCGCCTCCACTTCGAGCGATTGGGCCGCCGCCAGTTTCGCCCGGCGAATGCCGCCATCTATTAGCAGGTAACGCGCAAAACCGCTGGCGCTCCAGTCGTCCGTGGGGCCGGTCGTCGAGGACACGTTCGGGGCGTCGATGCCGCTGGGTAAAAAGGCGTGGGCCTGCCAGCGGCTGACGCCGCCGCGAACACCCAGTGTGGGATAATAGGACGCGCGCGCCTCGCCGGTTGCTTCGCGAGCCATGGCCTGATCCTGGGCCGTAGCCGTGAGGAGCGGACTTTGCTCCAGCGCCAGTTCGGTGCACTCCGCCAGCGTCCTGCGCTGGACCGGGGGCGGCTCCGCCGCGAACCCCGGGGCACACAGCGCACCGCCGACCACCCAAAGCGCCGCCGTGCACCACCGTCTTATCGCCGCCTTGTTCCGTCTGTATTTCGTGTTCATCTCATTCTCTCCTACGTCATCGTTTTCTGAAAACGCCGCGAGGCGGCCCACAGGGTCACGCCCCCCATAATGGCCAGCGCCAGCATCTGCGGCCACAGCACCGTTGGGCCCACCCCCTTCAAGAAAATTCCCCGAATGATAACCAGAAAGTAACGTAGCGGATTCGCATAGGTCAGCCATTGGATCAGGGTCGGCATATTGGCAATGGGAAACATGAAGCCGGAGAGCAGGACCGCGGGAAAGTAGAAAAAGAAGGTGCTCATCATGGCCTGCTGCTGGGTCTGGCTGACGGTGGAAATGAGCAGGCCGATGCCGAGCGTGGTCATCAGATACAGCGCTGTGGCCAGAAACAGCAGCAGCAGGTCGCCGCGAATCGGAACCTCAAACCAGAATACGCCGATCAGCGTGATGACGATCACGTCGGCGAACCCGATCAACGCAAACGGTAGGCTCTTGCCGATGATGAACTCGGCGGGCGTGATGGGCGTGACCATGATCTGCTCCATGGTGCCCACCTCCTTCTCCCGAACCACCGCCATGCTCGTCAGCATCAGGGTGATGAGCATAACCAGGATGGCGATCACACCGGGCACATAGAAGTTGCGGCTTTCGAGATTCTCGTTGAACCAGGCCCGCGTCTGGATATTCACGCCGGCCGGCGGGCTGTGTACGCCCTTGAATTGCGAAATTCGCTCGATGAGGATGGCGTGCGACAGCTCGCCCGCGATGCGCGCGCTGTAATCCAATACGATGCCGGCCGTATTGGAATCGGTGCCATCCAACAGGACTTGAAGCTGCGCGGTGCGGCCCGCGCGCAGCTCCGCTTCAAACCCCTTATTGAGGCGCAACACGGCGTGCACCGTTCCGCGATCCAGGACGTCGCGCACCTGGTCTTCGTTCTCGATGAAGGTCACCACATCGAAGTAGCCGGAATCCTCGAAGCGGGCCACAAGCTCCCGGCTGACGCTGCTGTTGTCGAGGTCGACTACCGCGGTGGCGACGTTCTTGACGTCGGTGGTTACCGCATAGCCAAAGATCAACACCTGGATGACCGGCATCAGAAAAATCACGCCCTTCATCTTCGGATCGCGGAAGATGTGGATGAACTCCTTCACCAACATGCGTTTGACGCGTTCCCAGATCATAGGGCCACCTTCTTCTTGAATTTGGCGATGGCCACCGCCATCACTGCGGCCCCAAACAGAGCGAGAAGGCCGGCTTCCAGCGCCAAGATCTCCATGCCGATGCCTTTCAGATAGATCCCCTTGAGGAGCGCCACGAAGTAGCGCGCCGGAATCAAGTAGGTGATGATCTGGATGGGCCGCGGCATGTTACTGATGGCATACATGAAGCCCGACAGCAGAAACGAGGGTAGGAACGTAAGCACCATGGCCAGTTGGCTGGCCAGGAGCTGGCTTTTGGTCACGATGCTGATGAGCAGTCCCAGCGAGAGGGAGCCCACCAGAAAGAGGGCGGCCATGCCGAACAACAGGGCCACGTTGCCGCGCAGAGGGACCTGGAAGAGGAATTCGCCCATCAGCACGGCCAGAAGCACGTCCAGCATGCCGATGGCAAAATACGGCAGCAGTTTCCCCAGCACGAGTTCCGGCCCCAGAACCGGGGTAGAGATGAGCTGTTCCATGGTCCCGTTCTCCCATTCCCGGGCCACGGTCAGCGAGGTCAGCAGGGCCGCAATGACCATCATGATCACCGCAATTAGCCCAGGAATGATATAATTTCTGGACTCCAGATCCGGGTTGTACCAGACGCGCGGCCGGACCTCGATCGGCGCGGCCAACACCCGCCCGCCCGCCCGCTGGACTTCGCGAAGGGCGATCTGTTGCGAATAGATGAGCGCCACGACACGGGCGTAGCCCATGGCAATCGTCGCGGTGTTCGCATCGCTGCCGTCCACGATCATCTGCACCGGTACGTTGCGGCCCGCCACGATCTGGTCGGCGAAGTCCGAGGGAATAACCAGCGCCGCCAGCGCTTGTCCGGAATCGATGGCCCGCTCGACTTCGGGATAGTTGCGGACATGGTCGCGGATACTGAAGTAGTGGGACCCCTCGAAGTGACTGATGAAGTTCCGACTGTCGTGAGAGCCGCTCTGGTCCCACACCACGACCGGCACATTATCGACATCCAGCGTCAAGGCATAGCCAAAGAGCACCAGCAGCAGCATGGGGATGGCAATGGCCATGCCCAGGCTGCGCGGATCGCGCACGATGTGGACGAACTCTTTGCGGGCGATGGCCCAGATGCGAAACCATTTCATCGGTGCACCTCCTCTTGAGGCTGTTCACGCCGGTCTTGGGCCTCGATCAGCGAAACAAAGACATCCTCCATCGAAGGCACGATTTTCCCGATCCGCTCGAATGCGCAATTGTGCTCTTGCAGTGCCGCGGTAATGACCTGCGTCGCCTGGTCGACATCCGCGACCACCACGTGCAATCCGCGGCCAAACAGGGCCACCCCGTTGATTCCAGGCAGATGTTCGATGAATCCCATCGCATCCTGGGGACGATCACAGAGAACTTCCATAACATCCTCTTGCATCGTTTCCGTTTTGAGTGTGGCCGGCGTGCCCAGGGCGATCATTTCGCCCCGATAGATCAAGGCAATGCGGTCACAATATTCCGCTTCATCCATGTAGTGGGTGGTCACAAAAACGGTCACCCCTTTGCCCGCGAGGTCATAGATCAGGTCCCAGAATTGGCGGCGGCTGATGGGGTCCACGCCCGACGTCGGTTCATCCAGGAAAATCACAGGCGGTTCGTGGAGAATGGCGCACCCCAGCGAGAGCCGCTGCTTCCATCCCCCGGAGAGGATACCCGTACGTATATGGCGGTGGTCCTGAAGGCCGGCCATTTCCAGCACCCACGCCTTGCGTTCCCGCTTTTTTTCTGCCGAGATGCAATAGATGCCACTGTAAAAGTCGATGTTTTCCTCCACTGTCAAATCTTCATACAGGGAGAATTTCTGGCTCATGTAGCCAATGCGGGCTTTGATCTGTTCCTGTTGCGTTTGAATGTCCAGACCGACGACTGACCCGGTGCCGCCCGACGGGGCGAGAATGCCGCAGAGCATGCGGATGGTGGTGGATTTTCCGGCGCCGTTGGGACCCAGAAAACCGAAGATTTCCCCTTTTTTGACCTCAAAGGAGACGCGATTCACGGCGACAAAAGAACCAAACCGTCTCTCCAGGTCCTTCACCCTGACGGCAATTTCGGGGCTATTCATGATGATCGCCGCCTTCCTTGTCGGCCAGCACAGAAACAAATACGTCTTCGAGCGTGGGTGGAACCGGCCGGGCACAGGACACCTCGATCCTGGCACTGCGCAAGATCGCCTCTGCTTTTTTCTGGGTGGCGTCCAGGTCGCGCGTCGCCACATGGATCCGATCTCCAAACAAGCCCACGGAACTCTCCGGCAGTTCGTTTCGCAGCACGGCCGCGGCCCGGCGCGCATCCACGGTCTGCAATTGAAGAATTTTGTCGCGCATAATCTGCTTCACCTCGTCCGGCGTGCCCATCGCCAGCAGCCCCCCCTGATCGATCAGCGCCAGCCGCGAGCACCGTTCGGCCTCGTCGAGATACGCGGTGGAGAGAAAGATTGTGACCCCATCGCGGATCAACTGGTACAGAATGCGCCAGAAATCCCGCCGGGAAACCGGGTCCACGCCATTGGTGGGTTCATCCAAAAACAGTACCTTCGGGGTGTGGATGAGCGCGCACGCCAGACCCAGCTTCTGCTTCATGCCGCCCGAGAGATTGCCCGCCAGGCGTTGCTTGAATGGCGCCAGATGGCTGAAGTCGAGCAGGCGGTCGATCTGCTCCCCCCGTCCGCGCCGCGCGACGCCGTAGATGTCCGCATAGAAATTCATGTTTTGCAGGACCGTCAGGTCGGAGTAGAGACCAAACCGCTGGCTCATGTAGCCGATTGAATCCTTGATCGCCTCTGCCTCACGCACCGAGTGGTGGCCGGCCACCCATGCATCGCCATCGGTCGGGTCCATGATCGCGGTGAGCAGGCGCATCGTCGTCGTTTTGCCCGCGCCATCCGGGCCCACCAGCCCGAACAGCTCGCCTTCGGCCACGGAAAATGTGAGTTGATCCACGGCCGTCACGTCGCCAAAGCGGCGGGTCAGATTTTGGAGTCGAATCGCGTCCATGGCATCCTTTAGTGGGCATCGATTGCGGCATCGGCCGGCATCCCCGGTTTCAACTCCTGGTCGGGATTCGCGATATCCACCTTGATGCGGTACACGAGCTTCACCCGTTCTTTGGTGGTCTGCACGTTCTTGGGCGTAAACTCCGCCTGGGACGAAATGAACGATAAGCGCCCTTCATATATTCTGTCGGCATAGGTATCCGTTGTGACCTGCACTGCCTGGCCGATCTTGACTCGGCCCAAATCGGTTTCGTTGATGTACGCGCGCAGCCAGACCTGCTCGAGATTGCCTACCGTCACGACCGGCGTCCCCGGGACAACGTACTCCCCGTTCTCAATCCCCTCCGCCAGAACCATCCCGCTCAGGGGGGAGCGCAGCACGGCGTAGCCCAGACGGGTTTCCGCAAGCGCCACGGTCTGCCGGGCCTGTTCCAGGCGGGAACGCGCCGCGAGGATCGTCTCCGCGCGCGGCCCTTTCCGGAGCAGCGTCCAACGCGCCTCGGCCTCGCGAACTTTTTCCTGTGCAATGCGCATCGCCGCTTCCGCCACCTCGAATTCGCGGGGCGAAATCACCTGTTGCACAAACAGCTCCTTCTGGCGTGCAAATTCGCCCTCGACCCGGAGGGCCTCCGCCTTGGCAATTTCCAACGCAGCCGCGGCCTGGTCGATTTCCTCGGGTCTTGTGCCCGCCTCCAGTTCGGCCAGTTCCGCCTGAACGGTCTCGGCGTAGGCCCGGCGCATGGCGGCCTCCTGCTCCAGTTCGGTCGGGTCCAGCAGCGCCACGACCTGGCCGTTCGTCACGCTCTCGCCTTCGGAAACCAGCCGCTCCACCACCCGACCCGGAATCTTAAAGCTCACCTGGGCGGAGGTCACTTCAATGTTTCCCGAAACCGGGATCACTCCCGTATCATCTTCCGTCCACCCACGGATCCAGCGGACGCCCAGCAAAATGCCGGCCGCGGCCACGAGCATGACGATCACTATCTTTTTCTTTTTCATTGGTTTCCTCTATGTGATTTCAGATTCATAACACTGGTAAAACTAGTTGGTTAGGGCTCCTTGCCCGTGATCTCCCGTTGGCCGTTCCATCCATATGCGATCCTGGTCGTGTTCCCACCGGACCGCTGCATCGCCGCAGTCTTCATGCCCCCCCCTTTTTTTGCAGCACATCCGTTGACGACCTCTCAGATCGTATCGCCCGATGAAATATCGCCCAGGCCGCTTCCGCCTGCTTCTGAACATCAAAGCTCCCGCCCTGAAGATGCCAGAGGAGAGTCGGGGGCTGAAACAGTCCCAGAAACATCAGGGCGACGACCGCGGGATCGATCTCGCGGCGAACATCTCCCGCCTGCTGGCCCTCGGCCACAATGCCGGCGACTTTCGCCAAGAACCCCTGGATAATGCCCAAGAGTTTGGCTCTGCGCTCCGGATGGCCGGTGTAGACCTCCTGGGAGAAAATCACCTGCGGAATCGACTCATTCTCACTGATCAAGTCCACCTGCTTCATCAGCAAGGCGTGCAGGCGGGTGGCGGTATCGCCTTCCATCTGCGCCACATCGAGGGCATTGGCCGCCAGGCGGGCGCGAATAAAATCAAGGACGGCATCGATCAGCGCATTCTTGCTGCGATAGTGACGATAGATGCCGGATGGCACAAGACCCACACGGTCCGCCACGGCGGACACCCGCAATCCCTTCATCCCGTGCGCGGCGATGATCTTCAGCGCAGCTTGGGCAATCTCCTGCTGGCGGACTTCGGTCGGTTGTTTGGGGGCGGCCATGTGATCTCCTGATGTGAATAATCATTCACAACGTAGCCCGCCCCCCATCATTTGTCAATTTATAGCCAAAAAATTTCCCTCCCCGCCCCCCATTTTCCTGCCTTCCTGATTTCCAGATTCATGTGGTGGGGGCCACTGGTAAAATGGTCCCATCTGTGAAATTCGCGCCATCCGCCGCTCGGCTCGCGCCTGTTGTTCCCTGTCCGGCGTTTGCGTGCCGTTTACGCCTCTTTGCTTGTCCACCTTAGCCTTGGCGACGGTGGGCGCCTGTTGGGCTAATCGGCGGCTACTTCAAAAGCGGCTATGTTGGGCTGTTCGCCTCGCCCCAACACCGCACTTCCGGTTCCAAGGCAAAACCAAACTGGGCTTGGACCGCTGCCGCCATTCGTGTGGTTAGTCGCGCCACATCCCGCGCCGTTGCGCCCGACTCCGCAATCACGATATTGGCGTGTTTTTCGAAGACACGCGCGCCGCCCTCACGCATCGTCTTCGCCCCGGCCTGCTCCAGAAAATATCCCGCCGCGCGCCGCCGCCCTCCAGGTACTTCCGGCGATAAATTCTTGAAGAAACTGCCCGCTGTCGGCAGCACCCGCCAATCCGGATGCTTCTCCCGCCGCAGCGCCAGGATGTCCTCCCGGTCGGCCATCAGTCGCCCCCGATCGCCTTGTTTCACCAGAAACCACGCCTGCAGCACCACCGATCTGCCAGCCTGCAAGGAGGAACAGCGATAGCCGAACGTCAGCTCCCCGCGCCCCAGCACTCGCCGCTCTCCCGTCGGCGTCAGCAACTCGATCCGCTCCATCCGGTCGCCCAGCGCCGCCCCGAACGCCCCGGCATTCCCAACAATGCCCCCGCCGACCGTCCCCGGAATCCCGGTAGAAAACCCCACTCCCTCCCAACCGCCCTCGGCCGCAAACCGTGCCAGATCATCCAACGCGGTTCCCGCCGACGCGCATACCAAGCCGTCGTCCATCCGGCACTCTGCCGCCTCCGCCACCATCCGCACCACGGCCTCTGGAATGCCCTCATCCGCCACCAGCACGTTCGATCCCCCGCCCATCACGCGCCAGGCCACCCCCTGAGCCGTCCAGTGCCGAAGAATCGCCGCCACGTCTTCGGCGCCCGCCGCCGTCACCAATTCCCGACACTCCCCGCCCAGACGCAAGGTTGTGAAATGAGCTAGACGTGGATTCATCCTGACCGCATCCTACGCCGCCCTCCGCCAAAAGAAAAGGCAGCCCCCGCCGACCGCCGACCGCCCAAAATCACCCCCAAAATCACACCGCTGGCGTCCCGGATACGCACACCCAAAATTATCGGACTTTATAAAGTCCGATAACGTGCGTGGTGGCCCATTCCAGATGATGGTCATCGTATGCCCGCCAGCCAATCGGCTGCCACTTCCGCCCCGCCCCCGGGCAATACGTCTGGCGGGGGCGGTGCCGTGTCGAGGGCCTCCAGCGCAGCCGCCAGCCGTCCAGCATAAAGATCCGCGGCGGGAATGTGCACATTTCGGAGGTAACGTTTCAGCTCACGCTCCAGCAGAGGATATTCAATGAAGTCTTCACGCTCTGCATAAATCATCGGTTTGGCATTGGCCACACAGTCGCTCAGGATGCCATAGCCCGGCTTGGTGATCACGGCATCCACGCTGGCCAGCACATCGGAAAAGCTAACCTGTTCGCGATCCACCGCATGAATGCCGTGGCGGTCCGGCCAATCCAGCGGTTTCACCACGAAAAATTCACAGCCGCTCAGTGCTTCGATTTCGCGCAGGGCGGATGGTCCCCAATCCAGAGTCGTGAAGGATAACAACACCCAGCGCTTAGTGGCATCGGCCCCCGTCGCCGCGGCCAGTTCCAACCGCCGGTCGCGACCCGCCTTCGCCAGCAGCGGAATGTCTACGTGCCGGGCAAAAATTGGCATCGGGGGCGAAAAGGGCAACTTCAGCAGCAGCCGGGCCTGCCGGTAGCCCTCTTCGAATAGATCAATCACCTGGCGCCAGCGTGGATCGCGCGTCACAAAGGGCGAATAAATCCAATCCCACGAAAAGTTTCCTACGGCGACGGCCGGGCACCCGGCTTTCGCCGCGGCCTCGATCGGGATGGAGGGAATATCCACCACGACCACATCCACCTTGGCCTTGCGCAGGAATTCCGTTTCGCGCCGCACGAGTTCGGGCCGCTGCTTGAGCAGCTCCAGCGCCGCGTCCAGGGTGGCGGCCACATCCACGCGAATCGAGTCCTTCTGGACCATGCCGACATCAAAGGCCCCACGCCGCACCACCAGGCGACCGTTTGCATTCCGCAACCGGCTGCGCAGAAACGACTCGGGTAAATCCGTTATCGCCGTCACCCGCAGGGTCGGATGGCGCGTCAGCAAAGCCGTCAAAATATCGCCCGTACGGACACCGTGACCATAGCCATGCGCCGAAATGTAGTAAGCCATATGCATAGGGGAACACCCTACCCTCCCGCGTACATTCTTTGAATGAGAAAGTGCGCTTTTGAGTTCATCGCCCCACCCCGATTTGCTAGAGTGCGGCATGGTCATGAAACAAGGAACCCCGATGAATACACCCTCCCCCGCCTGTCGCCACTGGCCCTTCTGGACCGTCATCGTGGCTCTGGCCGCGGTCTTGGGCCTCAGCCTGTTGATCAATCTGGCGGCGGTCGGGGTTCTGAGCGATCCCGCACAATCCAGTCCGACGGGCCAGGGCGAAGATGAATTTCCGGTATTTGCTGAACGGCATTCCTGGGGCACCGGCACCGCCAAAGTCGTGCGTATCGCCTTTAGCGGTGTCATCACTCGCCAGTTGGATAGCGGATTCTTCGGCAGCATCGACCCGATCGAGTCCACCCTCCGTCAAATTCGGGCTGCGCGCCAGGATGCGTCTGTGGTCGGCATCTTGCTCGAGATCGATTCGCCGGGTGGCGAGGTGACCGCCGCAGACGAGATTCACCGCGAACTGATGCAATTCAAGCAAAGCCGTGATGGGCGGGTCATTACGGCGCTCGTGCACGACATGGCCGCATCGGGCGGCTTCTACATTGCCCTGCCCGCCGATCGCATCGTTGCCCAGCCCACTGCGCTGGTCGGCTCTATCGGCGTCCTACTGCAAACGCTCAACATCCAGGGACTCGGAGAAAAGCTCGGCGTGACTGACACCACCATTAAGTCCGGCCGCAACAAAGACATGCTGAACCCATTTCAGCCTGTAGACCCCGAGCAGGTCAAGCTCTTGCAACAGTCCATCGATGCCATGCATGACCGCTTTGTTGATCTGGTCGCTCAGGGCCGCAACGTGTCTGCCAAGCAGGTCCGCCCGCTGGCGGATGGCCGACTCTTCACCGCTCAGGAAGCGCTGGACAAGCATCTGGTCGATGCCATCGGCTACTGGGAAGATGCCCTGGAAGAAATGGCCCAACTTCTCGGCGTCGACCGCATCCGGGTGGTGGCCTACCGGGATGAAACCGGCCTGTTTCAGCGTCTGTTTGGCGTCCGCTCCCCGCTGCCCTCCCTCCAATCCCTGCTGTCTGCCGCCACCACGCCCCGCCGCCTCTACCTCTGGCGACCTTAGCCTGGATTATTGTTCTGCGAGGAAATTCACCGTTATGTCGCGGCTGTTGCCGCCCAGCGACCGTGTATCGCTGGAGGCCACCGTTGGCTCCCCTGACGCCCAAGGCAGCAGAACCCGCACCGCCGCAATCCTTGCTCCGCAGAACTCCCATGCGCCCATGAGCCCCACGAAAGCGCACGAAACGCGGTTGAGATTGCGTTTTCCCCCCGAATTTGATTTCATATCCTGTTGAGATTTCCCGATGTCCAAGCCCCTCCATACCTATGACGAAAGCAAAATCCAGACGCTCTCCGCGCTGGAGCACATCCGCAAACGCACCGGCATGTATATCGGGCGCGTGGGCGACGGGACGCAATATGATGACGGCATCTATGTCCTGCTCAAGGAAGTCATCGACAACGCCGTTGATGAATTCATCATGGGCTATGGCACCCAGGTTGATATTTCCATCGAGGGCACCACGGTGCGGGTGCGCGACTATGGACGCGGCATTCCGCTTGGTAAAGTGGTGGAGTGCGTTTCACGCATCAATACCGGCGCGAAGTACAACGACGACGTCTTCCAGTTCTCCGTCGGACTCAACGGGGTTGGCACCAAGGCCGTCAATGCCCTCTCCGCCGCCTTTCACGTGCAGTCCTGCCGCGAGGGGCGCTATGCCGGAGCGCGCTTTGAACGCGGCGAACTCAGCAAGAAACTCTCCGGCAAATGCCCGAACGAACCCAATGGCACCTTGATCGAATTCGAGGCCGACCCGGACATCTTTGGACCCTTCACCTATCTCGATGAGCTGGTGGCCCGCCGCCTGCGCCTGTATGCCTGCCTCCACGCCGGCCTCACCCTCCATTACAACGGCACCGCAATTGTGTCCGAAAATGGCCTGACCGATTTGGTGCTGGAGGAAGTCGGCGATGAAGCGGTCTATGGCCCCCTGCACCACCGGTCCCCCATGCTCGAAATTGCCTTCACCCACACCCAGCGCTTCAACGAAACCTTCTTTTCGTTCGTCAACGGACAGTTCACGGCCGATGGTGGCACGCATCTTTCCGCCTTTCGCGAGGGCTTTCTCAAGGGGGTCAACGAATTCGCCAAAACCCGGTTCGATGGCGATGACGTGCGCGAATCCATGGTGGGGGCCATCGCCATCCGCCTCAAGGACCCCGTATTTGAGTCGCAGACCAAGAACAAGCTGGGCAATACGGAAATCCGGTCCACTCTCGTTGCTGAGATTCGCGACATTGTCGCAGACCTGCTGCACCGCAATCCAGACGCCGCCGAGGTGCTCGTCAATAAAATCGAAGAGACCCGCAATCTGCGCAAAGAGTTGCAGACCGTCAAAAAGCACGCGCGCGAACGCTCCAAAGCCGTCAGCATCCGCATTCCCCAGCTCAAGGACTGCAAGCACCATCTCGATCCCCGCCGCAAGCGCGGTCTTGACAGCCTATTGTTCATCACCGAGGGCCTATCGGCGGCCGGCTCGATCACCTCATGCCGCAACGTGATGACCCAGGCGGTATTCACCCTGCGCGGCAAGCCGCTGAATGTCGCCGAACTGAACCGCGACGCCATCTATACCAATGAGGAACTCTACAACCTCATGCGCGCGCTCAACATCGAAGAATCGCTCGCCGGCCTGCGCTTCCAGAAAATCATCATGGCCACCGATGCCGATGTGGACGGCCTGCATATCCGCAATTTGTTGCTGACTTTTTTCCTGCGCTTCTTCGAGCCCATGGTGCTGGCGGGGCATCTCTATATTCTGGAAACGCCGCTCTTCCGGGTGCGCAACAAGAAAGAAACCCGCTATTGCTATTCCGAGACCGAACGCGATGACGCCATGTCGGCTCTGCGCGGCCCCGAAGTGACCCGCTTCAAGGGGCTCGGCGAGATTTCCCCGCATGAATTCAAGCATTTCATCGGCCCCCAAATGCGCCTAACCCCCGTCGAAGTGGCCTTCGAGCATAAAATCCCCAATCTGCTGCGCTTCTACATGGGACGCAACACCCCCGACCGCCGCCAATTCATCATGGAACACCTGCGCATCGCTGCCGAGGCGTGATTGGTGGGTGATGGTTGTTGGTTGGTGGGTGGTGGTTGGTGGGTGGTGGGTGGTGGTTGAAGCGGACTGTTGCCCCTCCCCCTATCCTGATTTCTGACTTCCAGATTGTTCCTGCGGCTGTTACCATCCAACCGAATTGGTGAACGTCGCCTTGGCGGGCAGTAAAAGAAAGGGATATACATCATGGCGGTTGGCTGGACTCGCGATGGGGCCGTACAGGACCAGATCGACGCCACCGTCGATTCGGCGGTCCAATTGGCCAGAAGCCAATTACCAAAGGGCAAGAGCTTGAAGTGCTGTGCGCGATGTAACACAACCATTCCTGAGCCGCGCCGCACCGCCATCCCGGGGGTCCGATACTGTCTCAAATGCCAGTCCGAACTCGAGCAAACGCCTGGGAATCATTAGACGTCGCGGCCCATTCGCAACGCCACGCGCGAGGATTCTACCGCATGGATCAGGCCCAGCAAAACACTACAGGCCGTATCGGTGCGCAGTGTCCGCGGCCCCCAGGAGAGGGTCGTGAAACCATGTGCCGCCAGCAGGTCCAATTCAAAAGGCGTCCAACCGCCTTCCGGTCCCACCGCGAGCAGAACGCGTTCATCCGGGAGCCGCTCCGCCACCGGTGTTAGAGCACACCCTTGCGCCCCCGGATGCGCGGCAAAGCGTGCCGCGTAGGGGCCGAATGCATCCAGATCATCCTCCACCAGCTTCTTGAATTGCCGATGGACGCTCACCTTGGGCAGACGCGTGTCCCGCGCCTGCTGCAAGCCCTCGATCAGGCCCTTCCGGATATGGTCAGGCCGCAGGATGTGCGTATCGAAATAATGGCGTTCCGTTTTCCACGCATTAGAAATCAGGATACGGCCGACACCCAGCGAGGCCAGCACCGGCCATAGCCGGTTCATCACCTTGGGACGTGGCATGGCGAGCAACAAATCCACGCATGGCAGTGGCGGTATATCGGGGTTAAATCTGCACTGCACCCGGAGTGGAGGCCCTTCGTCCAAAACCGTAGCGATGCCCAACAGGCCGTCGATGACACCCATTTGGATTTCCTCGCCAGGAGCCGTCTTCAACACCTCGCGTATATGCCGCGCGCGATGACCGCTCAAGAGGGCTGTGCCGTCGGCTTGAACTTCGTCCGACTCCAACAGAATCAAGTTCATCTGGATTCCGGTTCTATTTGCCGCACCCGTCGCGAATGTCGTAGTTTCGGCAGTCCGACGATTCAGGCCATCTGCACATCGTGGGTCGTCTCGAACGCGGTAATGGCTGCCTCATGCGTCAGCGTCTGCCCGATGGCGTCCAGCCCGCCCAGGAGTTTTTCCTTCACATCAGCAGTAATCTCAAACGTAAAGACACGCTCCTGTTCGCCCCGCACCGTCACCGTCTGCGCATCGAGATCCACCGTGGCCTCCAGCGTGCTGCCTTTCGCCGCGTCAACAATCCATTGCACCTCGTCGGTC
>JAQUJC010000048.1:0-13054 GCA_028681135.1 Kiritimatiellia bacterium
GGACCGGGCGTGTTTTCGAAGATCAAGGTACGGCTTATCTGCTCCATGCGCTTGAGGACGGCCTGGACGTCGCGCCACGCCTCGATGGCCTTCTTCATCTGTTCGTATTGCTCTTTGGACAGGGCGACGGAAACGGTTTTGCCGCGCTCTTTGCGAGTCCACTGATAACAAGGGCCACCGGCTCCGGGTCCGCGGTCCTGCACGTAGCCGTGGCTGATCCATCCCGTTTTGCCCAGTCGCGCGCGCAGGCGCCGGTATTCGGCTTTCAATTCTTTTTCGCTCGGTTTCATGAAAATAGACTAGCATGCTCGTCAATAGGGCGGTATATATACCGCCCTATGAAAAGCAATACCACCCCCTGTTTCCCGCAGTTCGTCGCAAAAGTGGCCGCCATGGGCAAGCGAGCAAGCGCCGTCGCGGCCCCCTCGTCGCCCATCGACGTCGAAGCGCAGTTCAGCCGGTTCCTACCGAATCGCGGTCCCGAATTCCCGGCGGACGGTCCCCGTCGGCGAGTTCGCAAGTATCCCCCGGCCATGGTGTTCTGGAGCTTCATCTGGCAAGTCCTCAAGCCGCGCACCACCTGCAGGGAAGTCGTCCGCCAAATCCAGGCAACCCGCGAAACCCAGAACTTCAAGTACGACGAAAGCACCAGCGCCTACTGCCAGGCCAGAACCCGGTTGCCCGAGAGCACCCTGCGCAAGGCGATGGCCGATACCGCCAAAGCTGCCGCCCAACTCAGCCATGCGGGCGTGCCCGGATGGAACCGTCCTGTCAAGGTCGTCGATGCCACCTCCGTCACCCTGCCCGACACGGCGGCCAACCGGGAGGCATACCCCTATGCTCCCGGACAAAAGCCCGGCTGCGGGTTCCCGAACATGAAGGTGCTCGCGCTGAGCTCGTTGGCCAGCGGGGCCGTTCTCGCCGCCCGCGAAACCGGCCAGCACATCCACGACATTCGGATGTTCAAGCTGTTCTTCGACCTGTTCAAGCCCGGCGACATCGCCTTGGGAGACCGCGCGTTTTGTGCCTTCGCCTCCATGGCGGCCTTGCTCCTCGGGGGCGTTGACTCGGTCTTTCGCCTCCACCAGAGGCGCCTGCTGGACAAACGACGGTCGCGCCGAATCGGCCCTTCGGACTGGATCGCGACGTGGAAGCGCCCAATCCAACGGCCCGACTACATCGAGCAGAAGGAATGGGACGCTTTGCCCGAAAGTATTCAAGTGCGCATCTTCCGTGTTCAACTCAAACGCAACGGATTTCGGACCAAAACCCTTTGGATCGCCACGACTCTTCTCGACCCCGGCGCCTATCCCGCCGAACGCATCGCCGAACTCTACCGCATGCGCTGGGACATCGAACTTGGCTTCCGCGACTTGAAGACGACCATGGCCATGGAAGAATTGCGCTGCCGCACCCCAGCCATGGCCCGCAAGGAACTTCTGGCCTATCTGGTCGCCCACAACTTCATCCGTTGCCTCGAAGCCGAGGCCGCCACCCGCCACGGCGTACCGCGCCATCGCATCAGTTTCAAGGGGACCATCGACGCCGCGCGATCCTTCCACCCCGCCATGTTCTGTGCCCGATCCAAGGGCAAATCCAAGGAACTCCGCGACAGGCTCGTCGAAATCATCGCGCTCGACCTCGTCCCCGAAAGACCCGGGCGAAGAGAGCCGCGCGCCATCAAGCGAAGACCTAAACCATATCCATTACTGACCAAACCCAGACGCGAATTCCGGGAGATCCCACACCGCGGAAAGAAAAGGGGCGCCGCATGGTCCTCCTTATCTTAGTGCCATTCGGGTCCGACCCGAAATCTAGTAATCTTCGCTTGCCTGCTCCCGTGCCATTTGCGGTGCAGTCTCTTCGGTCTTCAGAAAGGGCCCATCACCCGGTCAGTCCTTGAGTTGTAGCATTTCGAAGGCAAAAGAATTGGATAAGGCCTGATGGGAGTCTCATGCAGCGGCTGAACGCCCTAAACGCTGGGCCGTTGGCGAATGGATGCATGAGACAAGCGAGGGAGGAGCATCCCGCCTGAAACGCCCCCAAATTTCATAAAAACCACGAAAAAGTGGGTCAAAATCCCTTCATAAACGCCTTAAACAGAGGGAAAATGCCCCAAAATAGTTTAAATGGGTCAAAAATCCTGTTTTTGAGGATTTTCTGGCATTTTGGGGGCCGGTTGAGCTTTTCAGCCCAATTTTGACGAAAGGCTACCAATTAAGGACGTCCCCGTTCATAGTTGCTTTCCGTGGTCATGAAATACCGGGAAAGGCCCATAGACCGTTGGAGCGGGTAACGGGAATCGAACCCGTATAGCCAGCTTGGAAGGCTGGAGCTTTACCATTAAGCTATACCCGCCTGGTTAGCGTTATTGGGTAGCATTGTGAGGCTGAGCCGATGACGGGTCAAGCTTCGTCTGGGGGGGGGCAGTACTCATTTGTGGATGGGGGGGTAACTTTTTTGCGGAGACCGACGACATGTAATGGCAGCATGAGACAACTCAACTATAATGGACCGATTTTATGACAAAATGGCACCAACCCGTCGCGCTTGAATTCACACGTGTTCTATGAAAATGTAAGTGGCGAGGGGTCGCCTCATCTGGATGGCCTCTGCCACAGGTACCGATGCATATCGATCAGAAAGCCGCCGAAGATGTTTTTGTCCGGGAGGCCATTCAGCGCGTCCTGGAGGGCGACATCGAGGCATTTGGCGTGATTGTTCAGACCTTCCAAAAACTCATTGCGGCCGATCTGGCTCGGCGTCTGCCGACGTCGGACGTGCAGGAGGTGGCTCAGGACGTCTTCGTGCGGGCCTATCGGGCATTGCCTGGCTACCGGGGCGACGCGCCTGTGCGCATTTGGTTGCTGCGCATTGCCCGCTATGCGGCGATGGACTTTTGGCGCTCAACGTATCGTCGGCGCAAACATGTGCAGGAGGGCCATGACGAGAGTATCTCCCGGCGCATGGAAATCGCACATCAGGAGCAGGTCGCCGATCAGCAGCGGGACGAGGACACCCGCGCGGCGGCCCAGGAATGGGTGGCGGCTGCCTTGCAACGCCTCTCGCCTGACGACCGGGCGGTGCTGACCCTTGTAGAACTGGAAGAACGGTCCATGAAGGAGGCCGCCCAGATGCTGGGCTGCGGACTTTCTGCTGTCAAAGTCCGCGCATTTCGCGCGCGCAAGCGCATGAAAGCCATCTTGCTGGACTTGCAATCACCGAAGGAAGAAGAGACATGAAAACACAGCAAACCGACCTATGGAAATCGCTGCGGAGCGCGTATCGCCCGGCGGTTCCCGATCTGGACACGGCAGCCATTATGGCGGCTGTCCGCCGGGAAGCGGCCCAACGCCCATTACGCACGGCGGCCGCTCATCCTGTCGCCGTCATTCCCACCTGGGTGTGTGCGGCGGCCGCGTGTCTGGCCCTGTTTGCGACCGGGTCGATCCTGGTTCGTGCGGCGCGCATCGCCGATCAGCAAATCAATAGCGCCTGGATGCTCAGCGTCGAACCCGAGCAGTTCGCTGAGACCTTTCTCACGTCGGGAAATCCCACGCTGTAATGTGCGCGCAGGAGATGGATATGAAAATAACTAAATTGGGTCTCTTGTTGCTGGCCGCCCTGTTGGGGGGCTTTTGTCTTGGATTCTATGCCAACGCCACGCTCATCCGGGCCCGAATCCAACGCTATTCCCAGGTGCCGGCGAACATGCCGGAACTTATTACCAACCGCCTGACTAAGCGCTTGGACCTGAATGCTGACCAACGCCGCGACGTGTTGAAGATTTTCCAGGCCCACGGGGTGCGTATGAAGGATGCCCGCGCGCAAAATCGGGCATTGCTGGATTCGCTGATCGAAGAGGCGCGGGTGGAAATTGCCCAGCACCTGACCCCGGAACAGCAGGCGGAACACAAGAAGCTGCTGGCGGAACTCCGGAAGCGTTATGAGGCCACCCGGACATTACGGCGCGCACTCGCGCACCCGCCAAAGCATGCTCACGACTCGTCGCCACCCGCTCCGGCATCATCGCCGAAATAAGCTCTGGGGAGCGGTTGACGCCAGGCTACAGCTCGTCCATCCCCACCGTATCCAGCGCGGGGCGCGCCGCGCGATAGCGGATATCCAAGCGGGGAACCTGGGACCGCAAGTCCAGTCGGAGATCGATGTCGTGCAGCTCCCGGGCGAAGGGCCACCGCGCAATCATAACTGCCACCAGCGGTGTCCGGGCGTCCGCCTGCTGATGGTGATGAATATCTTGGCGGGCTTGCTTGGCCGTTTCAAGGGCCTCCTGCTTCCACTTTTTCAAATCGCGCAGGTCGCGTTCATACGGGGCCAATCCGCGTGCCACTAGCTCCTCCCGGCGCTGCCAACGCTCATAGCGAGTGTTTAGCCGGGCACGTTGTTGGCGCAAGCGCTCTTCTACTTCGGCAATTTCTACATCATATTGCTGCGTCAGTTCATCCTGCTTCTGCAGACGGCGTTGCAGCGCGGTGACATCGCGGGGGACACGGGTGGTATGGATCATCGGTTCGCCGTAGCGCTGGCGGAGTTGTTCGCGCAAAAAGAGAAATCGGCGCTGCGCCTGCGCAATGGACAGCGGCGGGAGGTGGCGACCGGCCACATCTGAAAACGACAGATGGGCGCGAACGAGGCGATCCCGGGTAAAGTGATACGTCAGCAGACAGGGCAAATGGATCGTGGTGGTGAGATAGGTTAGGGATTGCGCGTTTTCGCGCAGGGGAGTGAGGGACTCCGCAGCACGCACCTCGGCGCCAGTCATGCCCCAGCGGATGCGGCGCAGATGAAATGCCTCGGGGGGTTCCGGCTCGACGGCCGGGGCGGGTTTGGGCAGGGGCCACATCTCGGCATACAAAGAGTCCCACAAGTCGGTCGCGTCGGGATCGGCGGCGGGCCATGGGATGGCCGGTGATGCGGGGGGCCGTCTGGGGCCCGGTGCCTCCGGCGTCTCCGACGGCACCTCCGCCACTGGCGACTCGGGCAAGCTCTCTGATGCTGCTTCGATGCCACGAACAGCCGCATCCACGTCGGAGGCGTGTTGAATGGCCGTCGCGGGCAACAACCAGACGAAAAAACGCACCAAGATCGCCACGGAAACCGCCACAAATAATACCCAGGTCCATTTTATCCAATCCATAGGTTGAGGGTATGAAAAGCAGACGAGACGAACAAGTGCAAAGCGTTCTCCTCCCGGTCTCCTCCCGACCACCCCACGCGCCCAGCGGGTGCACCTACAACCGAACCTGCGCGCATTTTTCCTCCACGGGCAGACGCATCAGTCGTGTTTCAGCCCTTCATTTTGGCCGAATTTGGGGTGGTCATTCTCTCCATTATCGCCTATCCTGCCCACATGAAATGGACCACCATGGCTTCCGCCCTCGGGCAACCCATCAAGGCGTGTTTTGATCTGACATCCGCCGAACGCCGTCTTTTGCTGGGGGTCTTGATTCTGTTTTGTATTGGGCTGGCGGCCCGTGAGATTCACCGGCGGAACGCGCGTTCCACCCCTTATTCCCCCCCCTTGGAGCAAGTTAAACCATGACTGATTGCATTTTTTGCAAGATTATCGCGGGAACCATTCCCTCCACCAAACTCTATGAGGATGACGATGTCCTGGCGTTTATGGACATTGGGCCCCTGGTGCATGGCCATGCGTTGGTCATTCCCAAGGCGCACTATAATCTATTGATGGATACCCCCGACGATGTGCTGGCCAAGGTAATCGCCGTGGTGCGGCGCATCGCCCGCGCGCAGCAAGCGGGCCTGGGAGCGGACGGGGTGAACATTCACCAAGCCAATGGGTCCACCGCTGGCCAGGTGGTCGGGCATCTGCACGTTCATGTCGTACCGCGCTTTGCCGATGATGGCCACCATTGGAACTGGACGCCCCGGCCCTATGCCGACGCATCAGAAGCCGCCGCCCTGGCCGAACGTATCCGCGCCGCCTTGCTGCCCTGATCATGGACTTACCTCCCCTGGAAGAAGCCATCGCCCGCATCTGCGCCTCTGACCGGCGCTACCCGCCGGATGCCTATCTTTTTTTGAACGAGGGGCTGCTGTTCACCCTCAAGGACGTTCAACAACGCGAAAAAACCTATCGCCAGATCACGGGGGCTGAGTTGGCCGATGGCCTCCGGCGCTATGCCCTTGAGCAGTTCGGCCCATTGGCCAAAACGGTGCTTGAACACTGGAATGTACGGACCACTCGCGACTTTGGCGAAATCGTGTTTGTACTCCTTGCCGCCGGTCTGCTCGGTAAAACAGAGGAAGACAAGATCGACGATTTTGACGACCTCTATGATTTCGACCACGCCTTTCTGGCCCCCTTCCGCCCCACCCCCCGCCCGCGCAATACTGCGCGCCCCGGGACCCCCACCGCCCCGACGCGCTAGCCTGTATTAATAATCCAGGCTAGCCCCGGGTGAGTCGCCCTTTTTCGTCCGGACCGTAACTCTGTGCTTTTCTTCAGGCCTGCCTTTGGTCTATCTTACCCTGTCCGGAGATTGACTCATGGCATCTTGGTATTATGTGATTGCAAAAACCCGCGAAAAAAGCGGCCCCCACGATGAAGCGGTCGTGCGCGCTAAATTCATTGCGGGCGACATTGCGCCGACCACTCTGGTCTGGCACGACGGCTTGATTCATTGGATTCCAGCCCAGGAGGCCTTTGCTGCCTTGCAAGCACCGACGGGCGTTGAAGGCAAAGTGCCCCTGCCGGAGAGTCTGCGCGGGTGGATGGCGTTTGTGGGAGGCATGACCATTGCGCTCTCCATTGTGCCCGCCCTGATGCTCTATGGCATCCCCATGCTGCTGGCGGGCATCGCAACGCTGAGGGCACGGAGCGCCTTGGGCCGTGCGCCATTTGTCTCGCCGGACATGATGCCGTTCTTCTCCAAACTCAAAACGGTGTTCGCGTGCTGGGGCTGGCTGTATATCATCGGCTTGTTCCTATTCGTTCTGGCCTTGTTGGCCTATACTGCCGCCGCCCTCTGGCTGCTCTCCAGCGGCCAGGGTGCCTTCCCGGGCCTGTCTGGCGCCTGATCGTTATGGCCTTTTCACCGGAAGAACGCCAACGCTATGCACGCCATCTGGACCTGCCGGGTTTCGGTGGTCGCGCCCAGGAAAAGCTGCGCGCTGGCCGCGTTCTGGTGGTGGGCTGCGGCGGCCTCGGTTCGCCCGCGCTCTACTATCTCGCCGCCGCCGGTGTTGGCCGTCTGGGCCTGATCGATTCCGACCAAGTGGACATTTCCAACCTCCAGCGCCAAATTCTGCATGGCACGGCCGACATTGGCCGCCCCAAAACGGATTCCGCGGTGGCCCGCCTACGCACTTTGAACCCGCACGTGAGCCTGACACCTCACACGGAACGCCTGTGCGAAGCCAACGCCCACGACCTGTTTGCGCCCTACGACATCATTCTCGACGCCAGCGACAACTACCCGACCAAGTATCTCATCAACGATAGCTGCATCGTCATGAAGAAGCCCTTCGTCCATGCGGGCATTTCGGCTTTTGGCGGACAACTGCTGACGGTGGTCCCGGGACAGAGCGCCTGTCTGCGCTGCATTGTTCCCACCCCCCCGCCCGAAGCCCCCGCCACCCACGGACCGCTGGGCCCCGTTCCCGGCGTGATTGGGTCGCTCCAGGCCATCGAGGCCATCAAATTTCTCACGGGCGTCGGCACCCTCCTTCGCGACACGCTGCTGACCTACGATGCCCTCGCCTCCGCCTTTACCCCTGTCCCTGCCCACCGCAACCCCGCCTGTCCCGCCTGCGGGACCGGCACCCACCCCCAGGACTAGCCCTATGACCGACACCATCCAATTCACCCTCAACGGCGCCCCCCAGGCCGTTGCAATCGACTCTGCCGATAAAATCATCGACGTACTCCGCGAACACCTCAACCTCACCGGTACCAAGCGCGGGTGTGACGACGGCACCTGCGGCGCCTGCACCATTGTGCTCAACGGCGATGCACGCAAGGCCTGCCTCTTCCCCGCGGCCAAACTCGACGGCGCGACCGTTCTCACGATTGAGGGCCTCCAAAACGGCTCCGACCTCCACCCCATCCAGAAGGCCCTCATCGAGGCGGGCGCCGTTCAGTGCGGCTACTGCATCCCGGGCATTGTCCTCGAACTGTATGCCCTGTATACCAAGAACATCGACGCCAGCGATGACGAGATCAAAACCGCCCTGTCCCGCCACTTCTGCCGCTGCACGGGCTACGAAGCCATCTGGGACGGCGCCAAACTCGCCCAGCAGGCCATGAAGAATCAGCTCAATTCATAATGTGTAAGTCATAATCCGAAAGGCCCCCCCATGTACGATATCCTTATTAAAAACGCACAGCTCCGCCGTAAAACCGGGCTCTGGAACATCGCCATTGAAAAGGGCATCATCCAGACAATCACCAAGACGCCCATCCGCGCCAAAGCGCGCAAGGTCATCGACGCCGCCGGCAACCTCGTTACCGAGCCCTTCGTCAATACGCACCTGCACCTTTGCAAAGTCTACACATTGGAAATGATGGACTCGAAAGCCCTGAGCGCCTATCACGGCGCCGATATGGGCAGCGCCATGACCGCCATCGAACTCGCCGCGCGGGTTAAAGCCAACTATAACGAAAAATGGATTCTCCCCAATGTCCGCAAGGCCCTCCATCTCGCCGCCCTCAATGGCAACCTCCATATCCGCGCCTTTGCCGATATCGACTCCAAGGCCAAGCTGATCGGCCTCAAGGCCCTCCTCAAGGCCCGTGACGAATTCAAAGGAGTGGTGGATGTCCAGGTCGTCGCCTTTCCGCAGGACGGCGTGGTGCGCGAGCCCGGCACCCTCGACCTGATGCGCGAAGCCATGGACCTCGGCGCCGATGTCGTCGGCGGCATTCCCTGGATCGAATTCACCGAGCGCGACGAACAGACCCATATCGACGAGATGATGAAGCTGGCCATCGCCTACGACAAGGATATCTCCATGTTGGTGGACGATGCCGGCGACCCGACCCTGAAAACCCTGGAAATGCTCGCCGTGCGTACCATCGAAGAGGGGCGCATTGGCCGCTCCCTCGCCCATCATGCGCGCGCCATGTGCCTCTATCCCATGCCCTATTTCAAGAAAGTCGCCGCCCTGCTGCGCCAGGCGGGCATGGGCGTCGTCAGCGATCCACATACCGGCCCCCTCCACGCGCGGGTCAAGGAACTGCTCGCGGAAGACAATCTCGTGTGCCTGGGCCAGGACGACATCTCCGATGCCTATTATCCGTACGGGCACAACAATATGCTGGAAGTCGCCTTCCTCGCCTCGCATTTGCTGTGGATGACCACCTTCCCCGAGATGGAAACGCTCTACGACCTCATTACCGTCCAGGCGGCCAAGTGCATCAACTTGCCGGCGTTCGCACTCAAGAAAAACAACATCGCCAGCCTTGTCGTCCTCGACGCCAAGACCGTCTGCGACGCCTTCCGCTACCACCGCGCCCCTCTGCACGTGATCTCTCAAGGGAAGCTGTTGAAGCCCAAGCGCATTGCTTAGCGCGCCGACGCCGAACACCCGCCCCGGGCATCCCCACCCGTCCGCGGCGGCGCAGCGGCACCCCCCCCCCTTTATGAAATCGTTTTTGGCATTTGACATCTCAGGGGCTTTGAACCACAATGCGCCCAACCGTTTTTGGAGGACACTATGGCCAAATTACTGAAGCCGCTTGTTGTGATTGTGTTGGTGCTGGCCATCGTGGCCATTTGTATCCAGGGCTTTGTACTCTTTCCCAAGCGCAATCTGATTAAAGATCGAACTCAAAAGCTCGAAACCGGCATTCATACTGTCGTGGCAACCCTCAAAGGCGAACAGTCACTGCTATCCGACGAGGAAAAAGCCCAGGTCCGATTTAATGTCAACAACCTGAAGGCCGGCACTATCGAGGAATTGCCCCGACTCGACCGCGAACTCACACTCGCCAACAGCCTGGCAGGAATCGTGCTGACCGGTTGGCAAAATACTCAGACTGACCTCGAAAATACTCGCCAGGACCTCGAAAACACCCGGGCGGACCTCGAACGCACCCGCGGCGAACTCGAAGATGCCCGCACCCAGATCGTCCAGCTCAATGACACCATCCGCTCCAAGGATGCCGAGCTCGTTGAAAAGAGCAATGTCATCGCGGGTCTCGAAGACGAAAAAACCTCGCTCGAAATGCAAGTGGCTGACCTCAACGATCAGATCGGCGGCCTCGAAGACCAGGTGGCCCAGCTCGAAGAGGAAAACGGCATGCTGGAAAATCAGTTGGCCAAGTATGAACAGGAAATGGCCGGCACCATTACCATGAAGCCCGGCACGACCGCCAACATTGTGTACGCCAATGCCGATTGGAATTTTGTCATCATTGATATTGGGTCGATCGCCGGTGCCCAACCTAATGCGGAAATGATCATTCACCGCAATGACAACATGGTCGGTAAGATTCGTCTCAGCGCCGTCCGGGACAATATCTCCATTGCCGAAGTACTGCCGGAATTCCAAAAGGAAACCATCAAGGAGGGCGACGATGTTCTCTTCTAATGGATTATCAATCATGACCCTGATTGCGGTGCTCCTGCTCATCGGTGTACTGACCCTGCAATTTATGGAGATCAACACGTTCTCCGCAATTCCCTCGCTCTGGCCGTGATGCGCGGGTGCCTAGCCGCCTTGTTGACCCTTTTGGTTCTTGGCATCGCAGGCTGCGCCTCGACTAACCAGGAGTCTGAACTGCCTTGGAATATGAGCCAGCCCTGGGAAACCGCCCCCTCTCTCCCCGGCGGTATCGGCGGCGGTTACTGAGCCTGATCTCACCGACTGCCCAAAAAATCTGCAAAAGAATCAAATTATCCTCTTGCTTTCTCTCCGAACGCCCGTATAGTGACCCACGCATTCTTTAACAGTTTGCGGGGTGGAGCAGCCCGGTAGCTCGTCAGGCTCATAACCTGAAGGTCCTTGGTTCAAATCCAAGCCCCGCTACCAATTTAGAAAGACCGGAACATACGTTCCGGTTTTTCTTTACCCCCCCCCACGCGGCCTCCTTTTGGCACTCCTAATCGCGAATCCCCGGCTCGGCCATGTTCAGAATTCGCTCACACAACTCGGGGAACGCCCACCCATGAACACGCGCCGCATCCGGCAGCAGACTGACTTCCGTGAAGCCGGGAATATTATTCAACTCCAGCACAAAGATCGCCCCATCCTCCCGTAAGCGAATATCCACCCGCCCCATGCCCGCACAGCCTAATGCGCGAAAGGTCGCCAACGCCGCCGCCTGGCACTTCTGGGCCGTCTCCGCTGGGATATCTGCCGGGATCAGATGTGCCGCCACACCCGGCGTATACTTGGCGTGATAATCGAAGAAATCCGATGCAATTTCAATGACCGGCAGCACCACATCCCCCACCACCCCTACCGTCAGCTCACGCCCCGGAATGAACTCCTCCACCAGCACCACATCGCCATGGACCCGCGCGGCAGAACATGCCCCCGCCCATTCCGTTTCATGAAAGACCCGTGAGATTCCCACGCTCGACCCCTGCCGTACCGGCTTCACCACCACCGGCAGCGGCAGCGTCCGCTCGTCGCCTTCCCGCAATAATTGAAACGCGGGCGTCCGTATCCCCGCCGCCGCCATCACCGGCTTGCTCTGTGACTTGTCAAATGCCCGCGCGCTGGCTTCCGGGCTCGATCCCGTATGCGGAATGCCCTGCTGACGAAGCAGAGCCTGGATCGAGCCATCCTCCCCGAATTGTCCGTGCATTGCCACGAATGCCGCTTGGGTGCCCGGCGGCAGCTCGAACGTGCAATCCTCGCCCACCAGAACTTCGTGCACCTCGTAGCCCCGCTCGCGTAACCCCCGCGCCACCGCCGCCCCCGAGCGCAGCGAAACCGCCCGCTCCGATGACGGCCCGCCCAGCAACACCGCCACTGTCTGAAATCTCGTCTTGCCGCTCATGGTTCCTGTCTTGAATGCTGCCACACGATGGTCCCACACATGCGGAAATCACGCTATGGACGATTGTCTCGCCCGTTTTCCACGCTATGGAACTTTTTCTGACCATTTTTCCATGCTATGGAAAACTGCCGCTCACTCTATCGCGTCCCCGATGAGAGGTGAAGCGGAAATCGATCGGGGGTCATAGCGAGCCCCCCCCTGTAACCGCTAGCGGTGAAGCGCGGCATGTAGCGGTCATTCCTATCACCGCTTGCTAAGCGTGACGCCGTTAGGTATAGATTCGGCTTAATCAAAGGAGGCGACATGATTCATAAGCATTCTATGCCGTTTAGAAGCCGCACCATCCTACGCATGCTGGCCGGACTGTTTTTTGTTTCCTTTGCTTGGGCCGCCCCCGAACAAGACCCGATGGCCAGTCAGCAGCCCATTCCCATGATGGCGGGCGAATTTCAATTCCGCTCGGGTACCTGGGCCCGGTATCAGTTCAAACCCAGTGACCAGCCGTTATCCGTGTTGGAATTCTCTGTCCTCGATCACGTCAAGCAACGCCGCGGCACGGCCTGGTGGATGGAAATTGATATCACATCCCAGGAAACCGATGACGTGGTCACGCGCGTACTGCTGCCCGAAACCGATACAGGCCCCGGCGATGCCGTGAAGGCCATCGTGCAGATCAAAGGCTACCGCCCCTTTGAGGTGCCGCGGAAATATCTCAGGCCTAGCCCCAAAAAGGCGGACGCCAACCAGGTCGGCGATTTCACCGTTTACACCCCCACAGGCGACCCTATCGCCAAACAATTCACCTGCAATGGGCGAACCATCAACGGAATGACGGTTAAAGCGCTGGACCCCGAAGGACGCCCCATAACCATTGATGTAAGTCCTGATGTGCCGCCGCTAGGGATCGTCGCGATCCACAGTCCTGACGTCACCATGGACCTGCTGGACTGGGGCGATAACGCCAAAACCAAAATCTCAGGCAAACCCGTTGGGCTGTGGCGCTGGGTCTTTGGTGTGGCGGTCAACGCAGCCAAGCAAGGCGGCAACGCCCAGCAGGTCGGC
>JAQUJC010000048.1:13154-28267 GCA_028681135.1 Kiritimatiellia bacterium
AAACTGGTGTTTCCGTTCGACTTTCCTTTTACCTCTGATTGCGCTCGGCATTTGCTCCCAGGCTGGTTCCATGATAGGGGTAGTGACCTATGTCACCTTCAAATAAACGCATCCTGGTTACCGATTTTGACGGGACCATGACAACATATGATTTCTTCACTCTGGCCCGGCGTGATCTGCCTTCTGCTGCTGACCACGATCACTGGGCGGACTATGTCGATGGACACATTACCCACTTTGAAGCCTTGCAGCGGATTTTTGCATCGATCCGTACCGATTGGGCAGGCGTCGAAGGGGTTCTCGAACGGATGGAACTGGATCCGGAGCTGCCGTCCGCAGTGAAACGCCTGCGCGACGCCGGATGGGACATCAGGGTCGCCTCCGCGGGCTGTGAGTGGTATATCCGGCGCTTGCTGGACAAGGCGGGCGTGCAACTGGAGGTCTATGCCAACCCCGGTGTCTTTGCGCCCGAAACCGGCCTGACACTCAGCCTTCCCGTTGATTCGCCTTACTTCCTGCACGAAACCGGGATCGATAAGTCCGCCCTCGTCCGCGCCGCCCTCAAGCGCGACCCGCAAGCGGTTTTTGCTGGCGATGGGCGTCCCGATCTCGCCCCATCCAACCTGGTTCTGCCATCGCGTCGCTTCGCCTGCGGCTGGCTGGCTCAGCACTTGGAACAAACGGGCGAGGCCTATCATCCCTTTGAGACATGGTCGCAGATTGCCGATCAGCTATTGGAGGAGTTCTGATGCGAACCCAAATTGCCATCCCCACCCTGGTGCGCGTCAAACCCGGTGCCGCCAACCGCGTGGGCATCTATGCCCGCCGCCGCGGTTTTAAGGAGATCGTCGTTCTGCACAGCGCCGACCTGAAGATGGACCTGATGCACAAGCTCTGCACGGGCCTCAAGGCGGAAGGCATCCAAGTCCTCCACCGCTGGCCGGTGCAAGAGGCCTCGTTTGAACAAGCTCGGGAACTGTTCCCGCAAATTCCAACCCGCACCCGGGCGATCGTGGGGTTCGGCGGCGGCAGGGCCCTCGATGTTGCCAAATACGTGGCATTCCTGACCCGTATCCCCTATTTCGCGGTGCCGACGTCGTTGTCCAACGACGGGTTTTGCAGTCCGCAGTCCAGCCTGACCCTCGAAGGCCGCCGCAAATCCCTGCCGTCCACCATGCCCTTTGGCGTAGCCATTGATACGGAAATTTGCCTGGCCGCTCCGGAAATTCTCTGGCTGGCCGGGGTAGGTGACTTAACCGCCAAGCTGACGGCTGTCGCGGACTGGAAACTGGCGTTCAATGCTGTCGGCACCCTGGTGGACGATTTTGCGGCGCTGTTGTCCGATGCCACCGTTTATCAATTCATCGCCCGGCCGCAGCGCGATTTAGAAGGCGTGCGCCTCCTGGGCACGTCGTTAATGCTCAATGGCATTGCCATGGAAGTCTGCGGATCGTCGCGCCCCGCCAGCGGCAGTGAACATCTGATCTCCCACGCCCTGGACTCGCTGGGCGGCCCGCCTCGCATGCACGGCATCCAGGTCGGCGTCGCCACCTATCTCGTCAGCCTGCTCCAAAAGCAAAATGCGGCCCTCATTGCCGACCTGTTCGAGACAACGGGCTTCTGGCGTAAGGCGATGGCCCAGCCCTTCTCGCTAACCGACTGGCTCGAAGCCCTCCGCCTCGCCCCCGCCATCAAGCAGGACTTCTATACGGTCCTCTCCTCCCGTGACTGTCTGCCGGAGGCCGAACACCATCTGCGCACCGATCCGCACCTGCGGCAATGCGTCGTGGAATAGTCCGCCCCCATCCCGCACGCCGCCCAGCCGCTTGACGGAGCACGCTGTTTAGCGCATTCTGCGGCTCATTATGAACAAAACACTCGACCTGGAAACACTGGCCTCCCTCTGTAAGCGGCGCGGCTTCATCTTTCAATCGTCCGAACTGTACGGCGGCATCAACGGCTTCTGGGACTACGGCCCCCTCGGGTGTGAACTCAAGCGCAACATTAAGGATGCCTGGTGGAAGGCCGTTGTCCGCACCCGCGAGGATGTGGTGGGTCTAGAAGCCTCGATCATCATGCACCCGGCCATCTGGAAAGCCTCGGGGCACGCCGACGGCTTCGCGGACCCGATGGTCGACTGCAAAGACTGCCGCAAGCGCTTCCGCGCCGACCAGCTCTGTGAGGAACAGGGAGTGGAACTGATCAAAACCGAGGCCACGTTTGCCCTGCCTGACGGCGTTCAGTGCCCCGCCTGCGGCTCTAAAAACCTGACCCCCCCCCGTAGTTTCAACCTGATGTTCAAGACCTTCGTGGGCCCAGTTGAAGACGAGACCAACGTGGCCTGGCTGCGCCCGGAGACGGCGCAGGCAATCTTTGCGCAATTCAGCAACATCGTGGCCACCGCCCGCCAGAAGGTGCCCTTTGGGGTCGCGCAGATGGGTAAGAGTTTCCGCAATGAAATTAATCCGCGTAACTATACCTTCCGTTCGCGCGAATTCGAGCAGATGGAGCTTGAGTTTTTCATCCGTCCCGACGAAGCCGTCGAACTGATCTGCGGACACGTCACCCAACTGGACGACAAACCAGATTTGATGGGCCCTCCGCAGGCCAGTTGGGGGTGGAACGTATGGCTGCACTACTGGATCGAGCAACGCCTGACTTGGTACCGCGCCATCGGCCTGCCAGAGGCCGACCTCGAGCAATACTGGCAGGTAGGCGACGAACTGGCTCACTATGCCCGCGCCTGCGTCGATATTGAATACGCCTTCCCGTTCGGCGTTCAGGAACTGGAAGGTATCGCCGCGCGGGCCGACTTCGATCTGACCCAGCATCAGACGCATTCCGGCAAGCACATGGATATCTTCGACGAAACCCTCAAGCAGGCTGCCGCCAAGCTCGACGACCCCGCCCGCGAAGCGTTCACACGTAAGGTCGTTACGGACTGGACTCGCCAGGGCAAGTCGGAAGAAGACGCCCGCGCTTTCGTGGCCAAGCTCTTTGACGGCAAATACATCCCGCATGTCATTGAACCCTCTGCCGGCACCGACCGTCTGGCCCTCGCGCTGCTGTCCAATGCCTATGATGAGGAAACGTTCACCGATCACAAGGGCAAAACCGACACCCGCACCGTGATGCGGTTCCATCCCAGCATCGCGCCCATCAAGCTTGGCGTCTTTCCCCTGGTGAAGAACAAACCCGAGCTGTATGGCAAGGCCCGCGACATCTTCGCCCAACTTCAACGTCGCTGGAATTGCTTCTGGGACGAATCAGGCGCCATTGGCCGCCGCTATCGGCGCATGGACGAAGCTGGCACCCCCTGGTGCGTGACGGTAGATTTCCAAACACTTGACGACGACACCGTCACCCTGCGCGAGCGCGACAACATGCAACAGGTGCGGCTCAGTCTCAGCGACTTGGTTGACAAACTCGACGCGGAAATCGGATAATCCACAGCGGCACTAAAGGGAGATAGGCCATGTTTGTAAATACCCAATGCGCCTTTTGTGGGCAGATGTTCGACTATGACAGTTCCAGTGGGGAACCGGTGGCAGAATGCCCGCACTGCGGCAAGTCCAACACGGTTGAACTGGCCGGTGCCCCCCCGCCCGACTTAACAGTCCAGCATAACGCGCCTACGTTGGCGGGTGTGAAGACATGTCCAACGTGCAAGGCTCAAATCGAACGAGATGCCGTGCTGTGTATTCATTGCGGCACCAATCTGACGACAGGTCAAAAAGCGGGCGGCCCCAGTTGGCTGGCAACGCATGGCCCCTTGGCAGGCGTGGTCGGCGTCGCCGTGATTATTGGCGCCGTCGCCGTGGGGTACCTGTTGTGGCCTGAAGCAGATGTCCCCGCGCTGCCTGACTCTGCCCTGCCCGCCGCCCCCCAACCAGAGCCCCCTGTCGCCCCCCCCCCCGCCCACACGGAGCCAAAACCCACCATTATGGCGACGACAAACGAGAGCCCAGAACTCGCGGAAGCGGACGCCACGCCCCCGCCACCACCCAAGCCTACGGCGGCAGAGTTGGCGGCAGAACAAGCCGCGCAGGAAGCCGCCGCCGAGCGGGCCGCTTTTGCTCAAAAGAAGTTCGCGGCGGAGCAACAATTCCGTTTCCAACTCGACACCCGCGAACCCCTATATGTCACTAATGAGCTGATGGAATTACGCCGTCGCAACGGCCTGCTGACGAAGGGCACGCTCATCGGATTTGACGGCCGCGGCACCAACCGTGTCGTGCTGCTGACCACGCCCGACGGTGAAGCAAGCGTGCCCCTGATCGCCCTCGATGCCCCCACCCGCCGCCGATTGGACCCGGACTATCGCGAAGCCTTCATTCAGCACGTCATGAGCACGCGCATGCCCGACCCCCAGACCACGTCCCCAGAAGAATAATCGCCCCCCCCCCTCCCGGAGGGGCCGATTTGGAACGCCCTCCCTCGCCCGAGTAACAGTCACTTATTGCAATAAGTGAACCCACCCTCGAACCGTCGCCGCAACTGGCCGCAGGCGGCATCCACATTCCGGCCTTTGGAGTCGCGCAATGTCCCCTCCACCCCACGCTTCTCCAGCACACGCAAAAACGCCACCATGGCCGCGCGCGGCGGCGCTTCCCCCGTAAATTCCTCCACGGGGCTCAAGGGGATCAGATTGACGCGGCACGGGAACCGCCGCAGGCGTGCCGCCAGTTCTGCGGCCGCGTCCAGGGAATCGTTGCAGCCCTGGATCAGGGTATATTCAAATGTGATATGCCGCTTGGTCGTTGCGGTGTAAGCCGCGCATTCCCGCAGCAGATCGTCCATCGGGTATTTATTTTCGATCGGCATCAGTTGTCGGCGCAACTCGGTATTTGGCGCGTGAAGAGACACGGACAGTTCGACTTGCAGGCCCTCGCCAGCCAGCCGTCGAATGCCAGGAATGATGCCGCTGGTGCTGATGGTGATTCGCCGCGCACCGATATTCAGGCCCTTGGGATGATTCAAGATGCGGATGGATTTCAGGGTTGCATCATAATTATCGAACGGCTCGCCCATCCCCATATACACCACGTTGTCTGGCCGCTTACCCAGCGCCGCGGCAATCAACTGAATCTGCGCCACGATCTCCCCAGCCGACAGGCCACGCGCGAAGCCACATTTGGCGCTGGCACAAAAGGCACACCCCATCCGGCACCCCACCTGTGTTGAGACGCACACCGTATTCCGTTCGCGGGCGGGAATCAGCACCGTCTCGATACGGTCGCCATCTTCCAGGCCAACCAGCCATTTGCGCGCACCGCCAGGCTCCCCCGACTCCGTGATCACCGTCAACGGGCCCGGGGTATGGGTTTGCGCCAATGTGTTCTTCAGGGAATCCGGCAGATTGCCCATCTGCGCCCAGTCGGCCGCATGGTGAACCTGCAGCCACTGCCAAAGCTGCTTACCGCGGAAGGCAGGCTGCCCAGCCTGTTGGCACAGGTCCTGAAGCTCCTCCGGGTATAACCCCTGCAATGCCGTCTTCATACCAGCGCGCTCACGCCCCTACGGACATCCCTTTACTGCGCCCCCCCCCGGGGGGGGGGGGAGAAGTGGATGTGCTTTCGACCGCCGACTTAATACCGGTAATGCTCAGGCTTGTACGGCCCCTCGATCGGGACGCCCAGATAGGCGGCTTGCTTGCGATTGAGCCGGTCCAACTTCACACTCAGGTGTCCGATATGCAACCGGGCAACCTTTTCGTCCAGCTTCTTGGGCAAGGTATAGACGCCCACCGGATAGTTTTCTGGGCGGGTGAACAGCTCGATCTGGGCCATCACCTGGTTGGTGAAACTGGTGCTCATCACGAAGCTCGGATGGCCGGTGGCACAGCCCAGATTGACCAGTCGGCCTTCGGCCAACATGATAATCGAGCGATTTTTCCGGGTCCAGATGCGATGAACCTGGGGTTTGATTTCTTCCCAGCGGTACTTGCGCATCTTCGCAGTCTCAATTTCGCTGTCAAAGTGGCCGATGTTGCACACAATGGCCAAGTTTTTCATTTTGACCATGTGTTTGGCCGTGATGACATCGCAACAGCCGGTGGTGGTGACAAAAATATCGCCCTGGGTACAGGCCTCATCCATGGTCATCACTTCATAGCCATCAATCACCGCCTGTAGGGCACAGATGGGGTCCACTTCGGTCACGATCACCCGCGCGCATTGCCCCCGGAGAGACTGACACGATCCTTTGCCCACATCGCCATAACCGGCCACCACGGCCACCTTGCCCGCAATCATCACATCCGTCGCGCGCATGATGCCATCCACCAGCGAATGGCGACAGCCATAGATGTTGTCAAACTTCGACTTGGTGACGGAGTCATTCACGTTGACCGCCGGGAATAACAATTCCTTGCTTTTCGCCATCTGATAGAGGCGATTCACTCCCGTTGTCGTCTCTTCGGTCACGCCTTGAATCGTTTCGGCCATTTTTAAGAACCGCTGTGGATTCTTCTTCACGGCCTTGCGAACCTGGGCATTCAGGATTTCCTCCTCTTCGCTGTCATAAGGGCCGTCGAGAACCTGGAGGCCATCCCGTGCCGCCTTGACGCCCAAATGCACAAAGAGTGTGGCGTCGCCACCGTCATCCAGAATCATGTTGGGCGACTCTTTACCCCAATTAAGCACGCGATCCGTATACTCCCAATACTCCTTAAGACTCTCGCCCTTGACGGCAAAAACCGATGTTCCCTTGACCGCCAGTGCCGCCGCCGCATGATCCTGAGTGGAAAAAATATTACAGCTCGCCCAGCGCACGCGCGCGCCCAGCGCCTGCAAGGTCTCAATCAAAACGGCCGTCTGAATAGTCATGTGAATGGACCCGGCAATGCGCGCGCCCTTCAATGGCTTACTCGAGCCATATTCTTCCCGAACGCTCATCAACCCCGGCATTTCATGCTCGGCCAGCTCGATTTCCTTTCGGCCAAAAGGTGCCAGGGAGAGGTCCTTTACTACTGCGTCAATTTTCTTTTTGCGTACGGTCGCCATCTTTATTACTCCTTACATCATCAAAACAAACCGGGACTATACGGCCAGACGGACCCTGTTGCAAGGTGTGTTTGCATTCTTACTGCCGCTTTTATCACCGCCCCCATCAGGCCCCATCACGCCGCAGCCTTGCGTCGTCGTCGTGTGACAGGACGGTCCGCTCCCTGGTGCGCAATGTTGACCAACACCCCCACCATGAAGAGCACCACGACCAGGCTAGTACCGCCAAAGCTGATGAAGGGCAGCGGTAGACCTTTGGTGGGCAGGCAGCCCGTGACCACCGCAATGTTCAGTGTGGCCTGCAAGCTCACCAGCAGCGTAATGCCAAACGCCATCAGCCGCCCTCCGGGATCGGCCGCACGGCCACTGATGCGCAACCCGCAAAAAAAGAATGCCACGAACAACAGCGCCACCCCCAGCGACCCCGGGATGCCCAATTCCTCTCCAATGATGGCAAAAATAAAATCCGTGTGGGCCTCCGGCAAATAATGCTGCTTTTGCAAACTCTGGCCGAGGCCCACGCCCCCGATGCCGCCAGCCACGAAAGCATAGATGGCATTTAGCAATTGATAGGCCTCATCCTGGGCATATTTCTCAGGATCCATAAAGGCCATGATCCGCCCCATGCGCTGGCGATTCTGCGAGATCATCCAGGCCAAACCGGCCCCGCCCAGCACCCCCGTCCCCAGCAAGTAAACGATGGGCGCGCCCGCCACAAACATCATCCCGCCGCCTGTGGCCCCAATCAAAATCGTCGCCCCGAAATCAGTCTCAAACACGATCAGCCCCAACATCGACGCCAGGAGCAATCCGGGAATCAGCAGCCCGCCTTTGAAGCCGGCGCGCTGCCGACGGCGAGTCCCGTACCATGAGGCCATCAGACAGATGGTTGCAAACTTGGCAAGTTCAGAGGGCTGAAAGGTCAAGCCGGCCGGCAGACGAATCCAGCGATGGCTGCCCTTGATGTTCCGCCCGATCCCCGGCACATACACCAACGCCAGCAGCACCAGCGTAACGCCAAATATGGGCCAAGCCAGTTTCAGCCAACGTCGATAATCCATGCGCGCGCCAAAGGTTGCGGCGGCCAATCCCGCCAGTAGCCACAGCATCTGACGCTGTGTGAAATAGTTGGGATCGCCAAACAACTTCTCCCCTTGCGGCCCGCTGGTACTGTAGAGCATGACCATGCCAAACAGGCACAACCCGCCTACCACCCAGATCAAGACTGCGCTGGCCCGCACCGTGCCATCCTTTCTACTGCTGATAAATCATCCGCCCTAAACCAAGCGCCCGGTCCATGTGGGCCGGGCGCGTGTTCATCAGCCCCGCAGGGCCCCCACCGTCTACAGCGTAGACGCCGGCGGGATTCGAATGCGCTGCTGCGGCATCACTTCCTGGCCAGCGGCCAGATTGTTGACGCGGCGAATTTCTTCCTGACGTACCACAAACAGGCGCGCAATGCTCTCCACCGAGTCACCGTCCTGGACGGTATAGGACAACATATCTTCTTGCTCGGCAGGCGTCACGTCGTCGGGCTCCACGCGGGGGCCGAGCTGCCCTGACTCTGTTGCAGGCACCGCCGGCACATCTTCACCCTTGGGTGCGACGCTGTCCGGGGCATCGGCCTTCGGGGGCTCGGCCTTCGGCGCAGCCCCTTTGGCATCCGCGCTCGGGATCACCAATGTCTGGCCCACGCGAATCGTGTTGTAATCGGTGATCTTATTGGCCGCGGCCAAGGCCGACATTTTGACACCATGAGCGGCCGCAATCTTAGACAGGGCATCGCCCGCCTTGACGACATAGGCATCGCCCGTGCCGGCCGCCGTGGACGGGGCAACTCCGGCGGATTTAGCCGAGGGCTGCGACTGCGAGGGCTTGGCGTAGTCGGGCAGAATGAGTTTCTGGCCAATGCGGATTTTGTTGGGGTCCGCGATCTGATTCAATTCGGCCAATTCCTGGACATTCACACCGTGCTTGACGGCAATTTTGGACAGTGAATCGCCGGCCTTGATCACATAGACATTTTCGGCGGCGACATCCGTCTTCACCGGCGCAGGTTTCACGGGGGGCTTGATCTCCGGGAACGACGCGGGCGGCATGGCCTGAGGCGCCACGACCGTAGCCGACGGCGGCAAAACAGGAACCGGCGCGGTTTCCACGACCGCAGGTTGAGCGCGCCCCGCATCGCGCTGGGTGGTGGCACAGCCCTGTGTCATCACAACGGATCCAATGACCGCCACATGCACAGCCACAATCAAACCGGCTACAATTGATACCCTCATCTTCTATCTCCTTGATTCTTAACTCAAAATGGGTGGTGACTCACTTTTTTCAGTATGCCCTTATCCCTAAGCGGAATTCAATCCTTTTCCATCAGATTTTTTTCCGCCGCCGCGTGCGCCGCTGCGGCATAGCGGCCAAACGCCTCGCCGCGTTGAAGGTAGGACCGGAACTGGTCATAGCTCGTGCAGGCCGGTGCCAGCAGGATACACTCCCCGGCGCGGGCCGCCACGCGCGCCGCGGCCACGGCCTGCTCCAGCGTTCCGCACACCTGGCAAGGCACCGCCTGACCCCACGCCGCGGCCATTGCCTCTGCGGCCTCGCCGATGAGAAACACGCCGCGCACTCGCTCGCGCAACACGGGAAGGGCGGCCGCAAAATCTGTTTCCTTGGGACGCCCCCCGGCAATCAGCCACACCGGCCGGTCCTGCATCTGAAGCGACGCGATCATGGCCGCCAGATTTGTCGCCTTGGAATCATCCACATAGGCGATGCCATCCCATTCGCCAATCGGCTGGGCGCGATGCGGCAGGGGCTCAAACTGCATTAGGGCATGCTGGATCGGGTCCGACGCGAGCCCCGCACCACGGGCCGCGCCATACACCCCCGCCGCGTTGGGACCCAATACGGGATTGTCGAAGAGCGAACCTTGGATATCAAGGGCCTGTCCCCCCCCGGTGATCCGCCCCGGCGAATACACCAGGGCGGCCTCCGGTTCGGTGCCGAAGGTCGTCCACGTCCCTTGCCCCCCGGACCAGGCCCGGAATGACTCGAGCCATTCCGGCGGCACCAGCGCCACATCGCCCGGCTGTTGGCGCGAAAACAGCCGCGCCTTGAGCCGCGCGTAGGCCGCCAGGGTCCCGTGCCGATCGAGATGGTTGGGAAACAGATTCAGCAGCAAACCGACCTCCGGACGAAACGCGCGACAGGTCTCCAACTGGAACGAACTGACCTCGATGACCAACCAGTCTGCTGCCGGGGAGTCCAGCACGGCCTGGCACACGGGTCGGCCATAATTACCGCACGGAATCGCCGCAAGTCCTGCCACGCCAAAGGCCGATGCCAGCACCTTGACCACGCTGCTTTTCCCATTGCTGCCAGTCACCGCCACCGTGCGACCGCGAAACCGGCTCCAGCCCAATTCCATTTCCGCCACCAGAGGAACTCCGCGGACACGCAAGGCAGACAGCATGGGGCCATCCATGGCCCAGCCCGGACTGACCACCGCCACATCAACATCTCCCGGCGGCACTTGAGAAACGCCCAGTTCCACCCCACACCCCAGCGCCGCCAGCTCGTCAGCCCGGGCGCGCGTCTCAGGTGTATCGCGTTCATCCACCACCCGCACCGCTGTATCCTCCGCGCGCAGCAAGCGCGCGGCGGCCATCCCGCTGGCTCCGAGCCCGAACACCAATGCCTGGGAATACGGCAGCATCGCACGTACCCTTAGCGCAGCTTCAGCGTCGCCACGCCCAACAGAGCGCAGACAATAGATACAATCCACAGCCGAATCACCACCGTGTTTTCGGCCGCATCCGGAGAACGTCCCTCGGCCCGTGCCCGCTCCTTGGAGATCAGCTCAAAATGGTGATGAAGAGGCGTCATGCGGAAGGGACGCTGTTGCGGCGGCAGCCCCTCGCCGGTGCGCCAGCGGTGGGCCTTGCAGGCGGTGCGCTGGATCAGCACGCTGCCCGCTTCGGCCACAAACACCAGCCCCACGATGAACAACGTCAGTTCCTGCTTGATCAGGATGGCGACCATGGCGATTGTGCCGCCCAGGGCCAGACTGCCCGTATCGCCCATGAACACCTTGGCAGGATAGGCATTCCACCACAGAAATCCCAACACCCCGCCCAGCAGACAACCGCAAAAGACCGCCAATTCGTGCGCGCCACTAACCGCCGGCACTTGCAGATAGCTGGCCATCACCACGTTGCCCGCCACATAGGCCAGCACGAGATAGGCGGCGGATACCGAGCCCATGCAGCCTGCCGCCAGCCCGTCGAGCCCATCGCTTAAGTTGACCGCGTTGGTCGTCCCCACCAGCACCAGGAACATGAAAACCAGCGCCCCAATCAGCGTAAGATCCGCCACCACCGGCGCTTTAAAAAATGGCACCATGAGTTGGCGGGCATAGGGCCGGGTCCCGGGCACCGCCTCGATCGCCACAAACGCAATGACCACCCACAAGCCCTGCAACACCAGCTTCTGCCATTCCTTCAGCCCGTCGGAATTCTGTTGGCGCAATTTGAGCCAGTCATCCACAAATCCCACCGCCCCCATAAACAGCATGGTGGCCATCACGATCCAAACCTGTGGATTCGAGGAATGACACCACAGCACCGCCGCCATCAGGGTGGTGAACAAAATCAAGACGCCCCCCATGGTCGGCGTGCCCGCCTTGCGGCGATGGTGTTGCAGCGCCGATTCCACGTCCTGGTCCTGGCGCACCACCTGGCCGATTTTGAATGCGCGCAGTCGTCCGATCATCCAGCGCCCCAGCAGCAGCGAGAGCACAAACGCAGTGCCCGCCCCCATGAAGGCACGAAACGTCACGTAACGAAACACATTCAGCGGCGAAAACCAATCGGTCAGATGTGACAAGTAATAGAGCATGAATCAGCTTTCCTTTTTCAATTCATCCACCACGTTTTCCAGGCGTACCCCGCGCGAGGCTTTCAGCAAGACGGCATCGCCCGGCTGCAAGCGCGTCTGCAGCCAGGCGGCCGCTTCTTCGGGCCCGGCGGCCAGCACCATACGGTCTGCGGGCCAATCGGCTTCACACAATCCATCCCAAATCCCCTGTGCGGCGGCATCGGGCGCTGTCGTCACCTGGGGCACAATCGCCACCCCGGCCCACCTGCCGGCCGCCACAACGCGGCCCAGAGCTTCGTGCCCCTCCCGCACATGGCGCCCCAACTCCAGCATAGGGCCCAGCACCAGAAATTTGCGCCCGGATACCGGCCAGTCGGCAAACGCCGCCAGGGACGCGCGCATGCTGCGCGGATTCGCATTGTAGGCATCGTTGACCACCTGCCAATTCTGCACTGTTTCCACGGCCCAGCGCATCCCGACAGGCCGAAACTGCGCGAGGGCCGCCGCGATCCCCTCCCAAGACCCGCCGCACGTTCGCGCCAGCGCCACGGCTCGCAAGACATTTTCGGCCATGAATCCGCCCGGGGGCGGCAGGGGCAACTCCGCGGTCTCGCCCGTGGCTCGTTCGCATACCCACAAGAGGCTGCCCCCCAGCGTATCGCCGGCATAGTCCGCTTCTCGGCGCTTCAGCGAACACGTCACCACCGGTGCGGAACAGTGTTCGCGCAATACCGGAAAATAGGGATCATCGCGATCCAGGACTGCGACTCCATGGGCGGGCAGCTTCTCCAACAGCGTGGCCTTCTCGGCAGCAATCGCGGCGACAGACTCAAAAAACTCAATATGCCCCTCGGCCAGGCCGGTTATCACCGCCATGTCCGGCATCAACATATCCCGCAGCAGCGCCATCTCACCCGGATGGCTGATGCCTGCCTCAATCACCCCAAACTGGCAGTCCCGCTCCAGCGTCAACAGACTCAACGGCAAGCCGATTTCGTTATTCAAGTTGCCCGCAGTCCGGGTTGTCTTGCCAATCGCAGCCAGCATATCCGCCGCCAATTCCTTGGTCGTCGTCTTGCCCACGCTGCCGGTAATCCCCACGATCCGCGCCGGCATCTGCTGCCGGTATCCCCCCGCCAACCGCCCCAGCGCTGCCAACGGATCGGCCACGCGCAGACAATAGCCCGCGGCGGGCAGACGGTCCGGTGGGATGTCCGCGCGCACCAGCCCATATGCATTCGCGGCGGCAACCGCCGACAGGAAATCATGGCCATCGGCCCGCTCGCCTTTGAGCGCCACAAACAGACTGCCCGGCTGCACCGTCCGGCTATCCACACACACGTGGCTCACGGGTGCCGCCGGCATCTGCGGATGCCACTGGCCCTGGCACCATGCCGCCACCTGGTCTGGGAGAATCTGATCCATTCTGCTGAGGGTTGTAGAAGGTTTGCCCCCGATCCGCAATTCATTTCCAGTTCCGATGCGCCAGGCTTCGCGCTATACTGTCGGCATGAAAGTGTGGTCCATCGGCGATTGTGTCCGCCCAGGGCGTTATACGCTCCGCTCCCGCTACTCCCGTAGCATCCTGCTGATGGGACCCGCGCGCCGCCTGCTCTTTATCGTGGACCGCTCGATCGGCCCGGGCCCCGTGAACCTCGTCGTAAGCCACCCGGATCGCTATTTACCCGGCACTAGTATTCATCTCACGCCGGAGTTGGCGGCCCCCCGCTTCGATTCCACACTCCCGCCAGTCGATCGCCAGATTCAGAATCGGCTGGTTCGGATGCTGCGCGCCAACCTGCCCCGCCTTGCGCCCCCGGAAAGCCTGGTGTCGCTCTTCACGCCCGACCGCAACCCGCCGCGCCTACAGGCTGCCCGCGACGCGATCTTTCGCTGCGCCATCCAACTCATCACTCAGGGCGAAAGGGCCGACGGCATTCGCCTTGTCCGCGGCTGCGGTGAAGGCCTCACGCCTTCCGGCGACGATTTCCTATGCGGCTGGATGCTGGCCTGTCGACTGCGCGGCCTGGCCGCTCAAGCGCGAAAAATCCTCCCCCACGCCCTGGGACAGAACAACGTATCCAACGCCTTTCTCACCCTGGCCGCCCACGGCCGCGTCCACCGCCCCATGCAGCATCTCTTGCAAGCCCCCTCCCCCGCCCGGATGCGAGCCGTTTGCGCCTTCGGACACTCCTCCGGAGCCGATCTGCTCTGCGGACTGTTGTGGGGCTTCGCCGGGCTATCAGACGCCACCGGCTAAATCCCCCCCCGCATCGCCTATCTCACTAAGGTCCACCACACCACTACGCTCAGTACTATGCGGTACCAGCCAAAACCCTCGAGCGTGTGGCGCGTGATCACGCGCATCAAAAATCGGATGGCGACCCGCGCCACCAAAAACGAAACCACCAACCCGATCACATACGGCAACAGGTCCGAGCGCCGTAAACTGCCCCACCCTTTCAGTAAATCATACGCACTGGCTAATAGCAGCACCGGCACCGCCGCAAAAAACGAATACTCCGCCGCCGTTTTCCGACTCAGCCCCAGCAACCGCCCGCCCAATATGGTCGCCATCGACCGCGAGGTCCCCGGCACCATCGCCACGCACTGAAAAATCCCAATCCCCAGCGCTCGCCGCCACCCGACGGTATCCACGTTCCCCTCATCATGCGCGGGCAGCACCCGCTCCAACACAATCATCAGCCCCCCCCCCACAAACAGCGCGATGGCAATGGGCCCCGGGGCAAACAAATACGCTTTGATCGTCGAATAGAATAGCAACCCCAGCACCGCCGCCGGCAGGGTCGTCAATATCAACCATCCCCAGCCCGTCCAGCCCGCAAAGCCCCCCCGCGCCTTAAAATCGGTCAACCGCACGAACCGGCTCCAGTACTCCACCAGCACCGCCAGCACCGCCCCCGCTTGAATCACAATGACAAAACTCTCATGGAAGGATTGCCCCAGCCACGCTTCCACCAACTCCAAATGGCCGGTGGAAGAAATTGGCAGATATTCGGTGAACCCCTCCACCACTCCCATTATGATTGCAGCCACGGCTGTTGTGAAATCAGGCATAGATCTTTTCTGCCGCAGCCTGCTCGTTGTTGCTCTAATGCCCGCCCCCGGCTGCGAAATCGAGACGGACGGCTGCCACTCTAGTCATCCCCCTCATCCCGTGCAAGCAGAACCCTCGCCCATTCGCCCCATTCGCCCATTGCCCCGCCCGCCCCG
>JAQUJC010000049.1 GCA_028681135.1 Kiritimatiellia bacterium
TCCGTGCTCACCCATCCGCTACCCGGTTGATAGCGGCCCTGAACACTCCGCAAATGGTAGTCCCCATTGGCTGGGTCCACCAACAGGGGGTCTTGTGTCAGTGAATGCGGGTCCAATCCAGTCCGTTCGATCCAGGTCGAGACATAGTCATAAGTTGTTGTGCGCGCACTAGCTCCGCCGCCCGTCTGATAGCCCGCGATAGAGCCAGACGGATGGCCCACGAACAAACTATTGTAGTCCGCTCGAAGGGCCGTCTGGGGTCTGTCCACCTGCACGTAATAGGCAAACGACCCCGGTGCCACCATGCCAAAAATGGAATTCGAGGCAGACGCATACCCTTGCTGCAACTCAATTCCATAGCGGTTGGACCACATCACGCTGGAGCCCACATGCAGGGCACCCATGCGCCCATCACTAAAGCCCACCCCGGCGCCAGCGTTATCCGCAAAAGCGCAATGGGACAGAACCAGATTGGACGATCCAGCGCCCCAGACGCCATAGTGACACTCCCGTGCTTCCAACCAATCGCCGGCAATGTAATAGCTGTCCTGTACAGCTACCGCATTGCTGGCATTCAGCACCCGCAGATGCTGCAGCCGGACCCCGTGGGTCCCGGTTAACTCAAAGGCATTTTGCAATGGGTCCGATATATAGTACCGCGTGCCCCCGTACCAGGTATTCGTGCTGCCCTTAATCGTCACCTGCCGCGTCGGATTCTGTACGGGATCGCCCGCATCCAAGTCGCCGATCACCGTTGGGGCCGACGGAGCATAGACGCCTGTGTCCACATAGATGGTGTCGCCCGGTTCCAGATTATAGGCCTCCAAAATTTCCGAAATCCAGCGCTTGGGCGAATTGGGCGACAGGCCGGTGTTATCGCCATGGCCCACCGCCGTACAGTAGACATCGTTGGCATCGCTGTTATCGTCATTCACGTAGTAGGCGATCGGAGAGTTATGCAAAACGAAGTTAAATTCGCTGGTGGCGGACACGGCTTCCTGCTCGCTCTCCACGCGCCACAGGGCTAGCGGCGACGAGGCCTGGGGCAGGCTGGGGCTGTTCCAGATCACGCCGCCGAGCGATGCGGCCAGATTGGACGCCACAACCGTCCACGCCCCCCCATTATCGACAGATACGGATAGCCGCACGGTATGCCCCGTGGCCGCCCCGGAGGCTGTCCAGTTCAGATGAACCTGCCCCGCAGCCACCCCGCCCCGGTTCAGGGTCAATAAATGCAACGCGGAATTAGTGGGCGATTTTGATGCCTCGCGTGATCCGCCATACACTCCGATGTTGACACGCTGGCCATTCGATGCCGGTTCATTCGTCCAGGCCGAAGACCCGGGGGCCCCCGCATCGATCAGCGGCGAGTTGGTCGCATCAACAACCCATGTCTTGGCGAGCGAGTTCCAACGTCCACCCTGACTCTGCAAATGGAAGTCCAAGGCCGCTGGATCGGCCATTCGCGGATGGCTATCCAGTGAATGCGTATCCTGCCCCGACGACGCCGCCCAGGCCCCGACCGTTTCATAGATGATGGGAACCGGTGATTCTTGGCGCGGCAGTGTTTTACGATATACCCGCCCCCCATTGCCCAGCCAGATGGCATTGTAATCGGCTTCCAGTTCGGACGTCGACGCCAGTTCGTAAACATACTGCCCAGGCTGCACCGACAGTATAGTGTTGCGCACCGTGGCGCGATGTTGGCCCCCCACCTGCACCCCATATCCTGTTAAATCCCACAGCACGTTATTTTCGATGACCGGATAGGTCATGCCCATAATCGTTCGGTCAAATTGCCCCACATCGACGCCATTGGCCGTGTCATAGGCGACACAGTTGGCCACCCGCAACTGGCTACCGCCATTCAGTTGATAGGCGGTGTTGGCCCGACCCACTGCGATCCATTCGGCATCCACCCCCAGGCTCTTATTGATGGAAACAGCCGCACTCGATGTATTGGATACCGTGATGTTGCGTATCTTTAATCCGACCGCGTAATCCACCTGGATGCCCACCGGATTGCCCTGACGACTCAATACTGTTCCGCTTGGGAATCCATTCGTGCTGCCCTGAATTACCACCTGATCCGCGGCCAAGGTGCCAGCAGAATCCGCTTGCGTAATCCGCCACGGGTCCTGAATGCGATAATCGCCCGTATCAATGTAGACAATATCACCACCCTCCAAATCGTACTTGGCCAGCAAGGCATTGAGATCCGCCATCGGTGCCGAGTTGGTCAAGCCACTGTTGGCGTTGTTGCCAATCGCCGTGCAATACACGTCGTTAGATATGGAATTGTCGTTGATATAGAAAGTGAAGGGCTGATTGCGCACCGAGAAGTATCGGTCGCTTTGGGTCACGCTGCCATCCGACCCTTCGATGCGCAAGGCCCCCTGCACCGTTTGTTCCGCCAGCGTTGAATCCCAAATCCAAGCCCCTGCTGATGCCGCCACACCGGTCACCAGATTGGTCCAGGTGGCGCCACCGTCCGCTGAATAAGCAATTGTAATTGTGGCATTCGTCGCCGAGCCCCGGGCCAGCCAGGTGATCCCAACATGGGTTCCCGCTGCCCGTCCCCCGTCATTAAAGCTAATCAGCGTCAACAGGCCGTTGGTGGGCGTTTTAGACGCCTCCGCCGTATTGCCATATCGCCCCAGGTTTACCCGCCCCCCATTCGGAAGCGGTTCACTGGCAAACCCGGCGCTCGGATCACCGGCATCCATCAGCGGCGAGGCCATCGCATCGTTGGTCCAACTCTGCGTTGCCGGGTCCCACCGGCCGCTGGGCGCCTGGGTTTTCAGGTGGAAATCGCCCGCCGCCCCATTGGCGAATTGCGGCTCATGCGAAAGACTCATGGCGTCCAACCCCGTCTCTGCCGACCAGTTCGCGACGGAGTCGAATTCGCGGGGGAAACCGCTGACATTGGTATAGGAAATGGCCGCCAATGCCCCATTGGCTAAAAAGAGGTTGTTGTAATTGGCCTGTAGCGTAGTGCGTTGTTCATACACCGGGATACGCAACCCATACGCGCCCAGAATGCAATTGCTCACCGTGACATAGGAATCCGGCTGCGCTCCCTGCCCCGTTTCCAGGGAGGCACGGGCCACGACCTGGGCCAATTGGTTCGACCAGAGGGTTCCATGCTCGAGGGAAGTGTTGAAAGACGCATAGCTGGCCACCCCGTTGGTCAGGGTCCCCGCCACCAGAAAATGGCGCAGAAACACATTGGAGCTTTGTACGGCTGTGATGCCATTTATGCCGCCCACAATATCCACCTGCTCCAAAGTAATGTCTTCTGACTGGTGAATGGCCGCCGCCGCTGCGGGCCACGTTTGGGGTTGGCATCGAATGTGGCGCACCTCTATCCCCCGGGCCTGTGCCAACGAAAGTCCCGCACCCCGCAGTACCGCCCCGGGATACTGGGTGCTGCCCTCGATCACCACCGGAGCCGCAGCCGTTCCGCTGTCCAGAAAGCCAATCTCAACGGGGGTCGTATAGTCCCCGGTATCGATCCGAACGGTATCCCCCGGCTCCACGTCGTATCGGTCCAGCACATCCTGCAACGTCGGCAAGGGCGAATCGGACGATAGCCCCGTATGGTTGGTCGAGCCAACGACCGAACACCATAGGTCGTTGCTGGTGGATGCGTCGTTGACATAATACGTCAAGGGGTCGTTATGAATCAGAAAATCCTGCTGTGAGACTGTTTCCACACCGAGAATCTGAGCATGACGAACCCGCCAGCGCGCCAGCGGGGTAGACAGGTTGGTGGTGGTGTTCCACACATAACTTCCCGGCGATGCATTGGCCGAACCGATCTGCTGCCACCCCGCCACCCCGCTATTGGTCGACAGCCAAATCGACACCGTTCCGTTGGTCGCCCCACCGCGTGCCTGCCACCGCAGTGTCACGGTATTGCTCACCACTCCGCCTTCATTCAGGCTCAGCAGAGCAATGCTGTCGGCTCCCACTGACGGCGAACGGCTTGCAAAGGCCGTGCCCCCATAAATGCCGATGTTCAGCCGGTTGGTTTCCAGCCCGGTATCGGCTGCAGGGTCGCCCGCATCCACCAACGGTGAGGTGGTCGTATCCACAACCCAATTCGTCACCGCCCCATCCCAACGTCCACCCTGACTACGGGGATGCAAATCCCCCTGGGCGAGATCGACAAATTGCGGATCGGCCTCCTGAGAGTTTGCATCGCTTCCGTTCCAATCGTGCCAGGTATTCAAGTGGTCAAACGACAGGGTCCGGACTCCGAAGACAGCCGTGCGCTCCACCTGTCCGAACAACGCGCCCCGCACCCGCGAGTAGGCATTGTAATCGCCTTGGAGCACCCCGGCCCTGGTTTTGAATAGCACATCCGCCGGGCCATTCGCCACGAACACACTATTGCTGAGAGTCAGCAGCCCCGATTGCACCCCGACCAGGGTCCCCGTCGCTGCGGCCAGACCGTTGCTGGTTGCCAGCACGCTGGAAATGACTCCATTCCGCCAGTGGTTGGTAGTTGGCGTCGTCTGTCCAGCCAGTCTCACATGCAGCCCCGTGCGCATGAAGTCCAAGGCCGCACAGCGAATGAATTCATTTTGATCGGACCGAACTCCGATGTCAAACGCCGTCACCCGGGCACCGGTGGACCGGACCTGGACCGCGCGATTGGAACTGGACTCCGTCAGAAGCAATCCCTGCCGCCCCCCGTTTAAGCGCAGATCGCGCAAATCGATAAAACGGCATGTGTCCAGTTCCACCACGGCCCCACTGCCGGAATTGGTGAACACGGTGCCGCCAGCCCATTCGTTGGTACTGCCTTGAATCACCAGCCGGTTTGTCGCGCCCACCGAAGGAATCGCAATCACCAGCGGGGTGGAACGCGGATACGCCCCCGTGTCCACATATACGATATCGCCGTGTTCCACTTTGTAGCGGGCCAGCAGCGTCGCGAGCGAATGCAGTGGCGAATCCGGGGCCAATCCCGTATTCGAGGCACTCCCCGCAGCCTCACAGTACACGTCTCCGTTGGTTTGGCCGTCGTTTACATAATAGGCCACCGGTTCGTTTTTGAGCGCAAAGTAGGTTTCGGTTTGGCCAATAATGGGTGGAACGTTGGTGGTGGTCCGCACCTCCCACACCCCCATGGCCGTGCTCGGGTAATTGGTCGTCATCCAGGGAATCCCATCCACGCCGTCGTCCGCATACAATCCACTGGCAATATTGGTCCAACTATCGCCCCCATCCCAAGAGAACCGCACCTCCACCGGCGTGGCACCGCCCAGATTGATGAATGCCCAATACAGCGTCGCTTCGCCCCGAATGGTTCCGCCATCGGACATCGTCAGTGGCACCAGCGCGCCTGAGCCCGAACTCTTGCTGGCCTCCGGTGTTCCTCCATACAACCCCACATTGACGCGCCCGCCATTCGGGGCCGGCTCATTCGCATAGGACGACATCGGATCCCCCAGATCAATCAAGCGAGACGTGATGGCATCATTCGTCCACGTTGCTGTCGCCGGATCAAACCGCCCATATTCGCTCTGCAAATGGACATCACCGCCCATCTCATCCACGAAGTTGGCGGCATAGCCGAAGCTGCTCATGTCGTTGGCAGAACTCTTCTGCCAATCGATCAGAAAACGGTCTGATACGCGATTGTTGCCCCCCGCCACATAGGCGCCGGCCGTGGCCCGAACATTATTGTAGTCGCTGGCCAACGTGCCGCTCCCCCCCAGATAGTAGGCAAACCGTCCCGTCCCCGCTGCTTCCAGGATGCTGTTTTTGATCTCGACGTTGCCTCCGCGGAAGAATAGACCCGCTTTGCCGTTATCGCGAATCAAGCTATGCTGTACCCGGACCGTGCCCCCGGTAATGGTGTGCAACCCGAACACCACATTTTGCTCCAGAATGGACCGGTTCAGGTCCACCGCCGTCCCCGCACCCACCTGCACCGCGTTGGTGCCGCAGGCCACGACCCGGACCCGCTCCAAAACAGCCTTTGCGGTCGTGTCGATCTGAACCCCGCTCCAGGCATTGGAAATCGCCAGCGCCTCCAGATGGATGCCCCCCGCTTGGGCTATCTGGAAGACACTCGATCCGATGGTACGCACCGTCCGCGCTAGCACCGTTGCCTGATAGGGCTGATTGGTATTACCGATCACCCGTACCGGTTGACTCGTCGTGCCGGAGTTTTTCATCCCCACCGCAATCGTGTCCGGTTCGAGATAGCGCCCGCTATCCACCCAAATCCGGTCACCGCCTTCCAGGTCAAAACGCTCAAACACGCTCCGCAGCGAATCCAGTGGCGCCGCCGCCGTGGCCATCCAGTTGTTGGTGGCAGAAGGTGCCGTGGCATACACATTCTCATTGGTGTCCGCCGTCGCCACATAGATGTTCAACGGGCTCTTGCGAACGGCAAAAAAGCTCGTGGATTGGGTCCACTGGTTGGTATTTTCTACGCACATCACCCGCCAGACCGCGGCCGGCGTGTCCGGCAACGCTCCCGACACCGTCCAAGATGTCGCGCCATTGGTAATCGGCACCCCGGAGGCCACTGACACCCCCCAGGTTTGGCCACCATCCAGCGACACATCCACATCCGCCGTCTCAGTGGAAAAGTTACCGGCCAACCAGTGCAGCGTAACGCCCCCCGTGCTTACACTGCCGCCATCGCCGAACGAAATAGTCTGGAGCCAAGGAATGGTCTGGGCACTGCTGGCCTCCGCCGTCCCGCCAAAGCGGCCGATATTCACCCGCCCGCCATTCGGCTCCGGCTCTTGGCTCAGGGGCGAATCCGGATGACCGGCATCGAGCAGAGGCGACGACACGGGGTCAGAAGTCCAGTCCCCGTTGGGTTGGCGTCGCCCGAGCGTCTGTTGGGTCTTCAAATGATAGTCGTAGTGATCTGGGTCCGCCATTTTCGGGTCACCGGCCAGGCTATGCACATCCTGCCCGCTGCTCACGGTTTGCCATGCCGACACATTCTCGGCCAGCGTCCCCCCCACGCGCCCCACCCGCGTATTGGCTCCGGCGTGGAGATTGTTGTAATCCGATACGATCCCAGCCAGAGAACTTAGGCCCATCAATGTGGTATTTACCCGGGTGGAGGCCAGGATGGAGTTTTCCACGGTCAGCCCCACCGTATCTACGGCCTGAACGGCGAATCCGCTGTTCTCCCAGAAAAGCGACTGGCGGATCGCAACATTGGTGATGGAGTGTCCCATCAGATATGCGCCCACCGCCCCCTGGTGGGCTACGCAATGGGTCAGTTCAACGTCCCGGGCCCCGGCTCCCAGTTCAAAGGCCCGACTGGTCGCGCCGCGCACTTCCACTCCGTCCAGCCGGATACTGGCCGCGTTCGAAATCCCCACCCCCCGCACCACGTTGGTCAGGATGATGTCACGCACAACTATGTTGGAAGCCCCTGCGCGGAAATCAACCCCCAGACTGGCCGGTTGACCGAATCGCTGCCCGAACACCGTGCCGCCGGCCTGCCGATTGGTACTGCCCACCACTTCAATCCAGTTCGTCGGACTGCCCGAATCCAAGCTGGTCAGCGTCACTGCATTGGTGACCACATACGACCCCGTATCCACGTAAACCTGATCGCCGGGGCCCAACTGATAGGTTGAAATCACCTTTTGTAGTGTGGCCATCGGCGCCTCGGGCGTGACCCCCAGGTTGGCGTCATTGCCTGCGCTCAGGCAGTAGACATCATCAGGGGTAAACACGTCGTTGACATAAAACACATAGGCCCCGCTCTTGTAGGCAAACCCCCCCGAGGTGCTGGACACCGCCGGGGCCGCCCCCTCCAGTTCGACCTTCCACATCGCAAACAGCGAGGAGGCAATGTTGGTCGAGGAGAAAGCATACTCCCCGCTGCTGGCCGACACGCCCGAAGCAATATTGATCCAGTTGTCACCGTTATCGCGCGACAGCCACACGGCGACCGTGCTATTGGTGGGATACCCTCCCCCAGTCCAGCGCAGCGTGACACCCGCGTGGGCATCCAGCGTCCCGCCGTCCAAATAGCTCATCGCCTGCAGCCAGGCATTCGTCCGGCTCTTGCTCGCCTGAGCCGTCCCGCCGTATAGCCCCACATTCAGCCGCCCGCCGTTGGGAGCGGGCTCATCCCCCACCGCCGCTGCCGGATCGCCGAAGTCAATCGCCGCCGAAACATTTGTGTCGGTGGTGACAAAGGCTTGCAGATTCGTGTCAAAGCGTCCGGTCGCACTGCGCACATGGAAATCGCCATTCGCGGCATCGGCAAACAGCGGGTCCGCCAACACACTCCGATCCCACCCCAGCCCCGCCGACTGCAATTCTGTCAGCGTATTGTACTGCAGTCCTATCCCCGTATCCCACACAACATTGTAATTGCCCAATGCTACCTGGGAACCAAACAGGGACGTGGCCTGCCCCAGAATGCTGTTCGATACCGATAGCGCATTGGTCCGCACGTACAGCAGTGTCGTGCTGTCCCAGATCACACCATTATTCCATTGGTTTGACCTGGAAGCTGTAGAAATATCATAATACCCGTAGTCGCTGTTGTGGGCCGCCAGGCAGTGTTCGAAGACGATGCGTTCTGCCCTCCCGGACAGATGAACGCCACGCTTATTGCCAACGGATTGCACATTCCGCCATGTCACGTCGGACGAATTGCCGCCAGCGACCCCATATTGTCCCCCTGTTAAGCGCAAGTTTTCAATCTCCAGATAGCTGGCGCCACTAATGTCCAGGACGTCTGCAGATGTACTTCCGCGGTTGAGGGTCGTTCCCTTCGGGCTGCCCACAATACGCACCGGACGGCCCTCGGCACCGGAATCGAACCGTGAGACCACCACCGTATTGGACAGGAGATACGTTCCCGTATCCACAACTACCGTATCGCCACCCTCCAAATCATACGCAACCAGCAAGTCCTGCAGGTCGGCCATCGGCGAGTTTAATGACGCGCCGGAGTTCGTGGCGCTGCCCACGGCCGTGCAATAGACATCGTTGTTCGTGCTGGCATCGTTCACATAGAACGTAAACGCCGCGTTGGTCGTGGCCCGCAAGCTGAACGCCTTGGCATTGGTGGAGGCAAACCCGGACACCGGATCGCGCACCCGCCAGTATACCGAGGGATGGCTGCTCACCGGCACCCAGGCGTACGACGTGTTAGTGGCCGGAACCGTTGCAATGGTATGGGCCGTCCCCCAGCGGTTGGTTGTGTATTCCAACACCACATTCGATCCCGCCAAATTCGTACTGGCCACCCATTCCAGCCGCCCGGTCTGAATCAAATTGCCCCCATCATTGAACGACAACGCAAAGGTCCAGGACCCGGTCCGGCTCTTGCTGGCCTCCGCCGTCCCCCCATATGCCCCTGCGTTCACCCGCCCCCCGTTTGGCGACGGTTCATTGGTCCATGCCGTGTTGGCTGCCGACCCAAAATCAATCGCCGGACTGTAGCCCACCGCTGCATTCGTCACCCACACCCCATTTGACACATAACCCGCCGAACTCAGCAAATGGAAATCCAGAGCCACCGCATTGGCAAACAGTGGATCCGCCACCGTATTGCCCACCATCCATGGCCGGATATTCGTCAGATCTACTAATGTGTTGTATCCAGGGGAAATGCTCTCAACATCCCAGAAGATGTTGTATGATAAACCGCTTGGAATAACTGCATCAGTATTGAACACCTGCTTTGCCTTGATAATGCAGCCTTGTATATTCGTGTATTGATTTGCATTAAAAAATGACATGGCTGTTGCCTCGGTCATTATCACCGAGAATTCAATGCTATTTCCATAATCAGCCGGCGCTCCAGAACGAAGAATACTCGCTGTTCCAATGAAGGTACACCCTCTGAATTGGTTGCTCGTAGATGCACTAAACGTGTTGACGGAATACGAACTGTTCGAAATTGCTCTAATGCGCTCAAATACACAATGTGCCACCGCATCCAGCCGAATTCCTTCGGTCCCGCCGATGACTCGGATGTCAGATACTTGGAGATGTTTACCTGCCACCGTCAAATTCACCCCGCTTCCCGAAAACACCGAGCCGCCCGCCGCCACATTGGTACTTCCCTGAAAACGAATAAAATTTCCCGCCACCCCCACCACGGTATTGCTAATAACCGCCCCCGAAGCATAGGTGCCTGTGTCGATATAGACCACATCCCCGGGCTGGAGATCACACGTGCCAATCACGTTACCCAGTGTGGCCTTGGGCAAGGCGGCGGTCCCCGGATTCCCGTCATTGCCCGTGGCAGTGGTATAGATGTCGTCCCCCGGCACAAAGGTGTCGTTGATGTAGTACTCAGCGCCAAACGCCGCACCTCCTCCCAGCGCCAGACACAAACCGATGATCCCTACCCAGAAAATTCGTGATTTCATTTATATAATCCTCGCACCAGCAGACAGTGGGGACACTTCGATTCCCCGCTATGCGCCTTCATTAGAATATAGTACAAACCGCCCCCTCTTGACAAGCCATCCCCTCCCCTTTTTTCACTCGCCCCCCCCTCCCAGACCCCCACGGGCTCGCCCGGTGGGTGAATCAGGCCAGACAGAGCGAAAAGCAGAACAGCCATTCTCGCCAAGAACGCCAAGATCGCAAAGGAGAAAACAGTCAGGCTGTTTCAACTACGAAAATCGCGAAATGCACGAAAAGGGAACCGGGATGGAAGGGTGAGCACACACTCTAGTGTTTGCCGGGCTGATCGGGCTTGTCGAAAAACACACGCTTCGTGCGTGCTTTCGGCAGGCCTGAACAGCCCCCAGCGGTTGGCCATGCCATCCGCCACCCTTCCTTTCCTGAAACCCTGAAAAATCCTGAAATTGCCACTCCGTTCGCATAACTCACTCGTTCCCTCCGCAAGGCGGATCGCTATAGACTTCGCGTTCGCCCTGCGCCTGCGGCTTGGGCTCGGCACTCAGCTATTCTGTCTACAAAAACTGCCCCCTCCTGCCCCCCCCATCGGTGTCCATTCGTGTCCATCCGTGGTTAATCCGGCTGGTTATTCCCCGATCCAAATCCGCGAAATTCGTAGCTACCCCCCCTTCCCCCTGCCCCTCCATCTCCCCCCATCCGTGTCCATTTGTGTCCATCCGTGGTTAAATTCTCTTCTTTGGTTGCAGCCACGCTGTGTCCATCCGTCGTTGACCCGGTTTGGATATTGATCTACTCACCGCTCATTATCCCCCATCAATCGCCGCAACTGCTCAACATCCAAACGATCTTTTTCACGATACGTTTCTTTGGATTTGATCAAATCCCCCAGGCTGACATACGGCACTCGGACGCCATCGATCATGACATCCAAGGCATTCGGAATGGCATCGGCATAACTCAACTTCCACGCCCGGCGGCTGATATCCACTTCGACTTCATCCGCGATCTTCACGACCATATTATCGACAAAATCACAGGGTACAAGCTCCGCCGCCGCACGATCTTCCAACTCGGACAGTGCCGCAATGACGGACCGATAATTTTCGTCACTTTCCTCCACAAGGATATCCACGTCCGCTGTCGTCCGAACCATTCCATGCAAGATCAATGCATGCCCGCCCACCACCAAGTACCGCGCGCCATGCCGGTTCAGCAGGGTGCAGACTTTCAGCAAGGGATCTTGTTCCGGCGCTGCCATACCTCACCACAACCGGGGATTGGTCTGCTCCTGCCGCCATTGTTCATACTCAGCCCACGTGCGCGCCTTGTACACAAACCCGCGCGGGCGTGGATATGGGTTAAGACGTTCCATTTGAGCGTTCAATCGTCGACCACGCCGATAATAATCCTCCGGCGTGCCGCGTAACGCTCTTCTGTTCCCCACCACTTTCATAATTGATATCTTACCACCTCCACCGCCGCCAAGGCAAACGTCCAATTGCCCCAAGCTCGCCTCGGGGGTGAATGCCGCCGCAAAGCGCAAAAAAAGACCCCCACGGGCTCGTCCCGTGGGTGAATCAGGCCAGACAGAGAGAAAAGCAGAACAGCCATTCTCGCCAAGAACGCCAAGATCGCAAAGGAGAAAACAGTCAGGCTGTTTCAACTACGAAAATTTATCGCGCGGGCCGGCACGAACGCGAATACCACGAAAGGGGATTGGGAAGGGGTGGCGCACCCTGCAGGGTGTGCCGGGCTGATCGGGCCTGTCGAAAAACACACGCTTCGTGCGTGCTTTCGGCAGGCCTGAACAGCCCCCAGCGGGTGGCCCTGCCATCCGCCACCCTTCCCTCCATCTTCCCCCATCCGTGTCCATCCGTGGTTAATCCGGCTGGTTGTCCCCTCCTCTCTCCCGCCTCCCCTAATCTTCCCCTCCATCTTCCCCCATCGGTGTCCATCCGTGGTTAACCCGGCTGGTTGAATATTGGATATTGAGCGCCCTCTCCCCCCATCCTCTTGACATTCCTCCCCTCCCCATCGTAAAGTGTTTACAAATGCCAAAGGAATAAACACATGAAAACGGTCACTTTGTCCATGCGCCTACCCCCCGACGAAGTAAAGCGCCTAGCCAGCGCCGCCGCGGCCGCCGGGCTGGATCGTTCCGCCTTTCTCAAGCACGCCCTGCGGCGCGGAACCCGGGACCTGATGCTCGAACAAGCCGCCGACGCCTACCGTCGAGGCGCAGCCACCTTGTCGCGCGCCGCCGGAATGGCCGGATTGAGCTTGCGCGATTTTATCGCACAGATGCCCAGCACGAATCTCGAATTGAACTACGGCCTTGACGATCTCCTCAGGGATCTCCGCCCGTGATCATCGTCGCGGATGCCAGTCCGTTGATCTTTCTGGCAAAGCTCGGTCACTTGGATTTAATCTGGCATCTGTCGGATGCCGACATCCATCTCTCGGCCCTGGTCCGGGACGAGACCTTGAATCCCAAGATGGCCGACGCGGAACGTCAAGAGCTGAACGACTTCTTCGCTCGTTGCCATCTCCATCCTTCGCAACAGACCCACTCCTTCGCGACCGCCATGAGTTTGGCCGACAACGACACCCTTGCGCTGGCAATCCGCCTAAGGGCCGGAAGGGTGTTGGCTGACGACCGCATCCTGCGCGCCACGGCCGAAGCAAAGGGAATCCGTCCCCTGGGTACATTAGGCCTGCTGCTCGCCGCCATGCGCAAGGGGGCCCTGACTCAGCCGGAAACTCGCCGCTTGCTCGATGCATTGGTAGGTCTCCACGATTTCCGTATCGGCATCGCAGTTTACCAGGCCGTCTTGGCTCAGATCGACCGGCACGGAGAATGATCCGGCCGACTTCCCCCACGGAAAACCAGGCTCACGCCAAGCCGCCAAGCCGCCAAGACGCAAAGCGCAAAAAACAGACCCCCACGGGCTCGTCCCGTGGGTGAATCAGGCCAGACAGAGCGAAAAGCAGAACAGCCATTCTCGCCAAGAACGCCAAGATCGCAAAGGAGAAAACAGTCAGGCTGTTTTAACTACGACAGTTTATCGCGCGGGCCGGCGCGAACGCGAATACCACGAATGGGGATTGGGAAGGGGTGGCGCACCCTGCAGGGATCGAAGGAATCCGGATTTGAAGGCCTTCGATTTCTATGAGGGATGAGGCTTGGAATGTCTCTTCGAATCGCAGACCGGATGCACCCGTGATGATGTCGATGCGCCGGGGGGCCACTCCGATTTGGAAAACGGTATCGTCCCTCTGCAAATCTGCGGAAGAAAGGCCATGCAAGGGGGCCCCAAACTTCCTCAATGCGCACAGAACGGCTTGTGCATTATCCGGAGAGGGCATGACCCAAAGGTCAATGTCCATGGTGGCCCGGGGATAGCCATGAGCGGCCAAGGCATAGGCCCCAACGAGGAGAAACTTAACGCCCTCGTCGGCCAAGCACTGCAACATCTCTTTGTAATCTTCGTTCAACATGGAATTGTTTGCATAAGGCGACGACTTCGCGGGTTAACGGCCAGACCAAAGCGAGGCGGCGCTGGGGCGTACCTTGAACGTAATCGTCCCGAAACGACTGGTCCCCCTGCCGAATGGTTTTAACAACGCCTCGCTTCATGGTCTTCATTTATCATATTACAGCTCTTTACACAACGACCATTTTGTTCGGCAACCTCCCACGCCCGCCCTAAACGCAGCCACCAATTAAACTACGAATCACGCCAATAGCACGAAACGAAAGAGAAAGGGCGGGGGAAGGCAACAGCCAAGAGGTTTTAACTACGAAATACGCACTTCCCCGCCGTGGCGGGAATGGCACGAATAGGAGAACCGGAGAAGCAAACTACGAAAAGCGCGAAAAGGCAAAGGGGTGAACAGCCATTTTTACCACAGAGAGCACAGAGTTTCACAGAGGGGGGGGGAGCAGGAGTCAGAAAACAGACAGAAACATTTTCAACTACGAATCATGCACTTGCCCGCCACGGCGGGCAAGCGTGCCATTCGTAGTTGCTCCCCCTCCGCTCATCTTCCCCCTTGCGTCTTGGCGTCTTGGCGTGAACCCAACTTCTCAAATTTTTCATGAGTTCTTGAGTTCAAATTCTTGCAGTAATTCGAAATTAAAGACAGATTTTGGCCATTTTAGACAGGACTCACAGGATTTACAGGATGGATCGATCAACTCCGTGTCTCTGTGCCTCTGTGAGAGCGAACTCCCCCTTGAACATTGGGCATTGAATCTTAAATCTTCTCCCCCTCCCGCCGTCACTTGAAAATTGAACATTGGATATTGAATATTGCCTTCCTCGCCTCCCCTCCAGTCTCCCGTCTCTAGTCTCTAGACTCCAGTCTCTAGTCTCTGGTCTCCCCTTCCCCCTTCAGCCTTTCCCTTCGCCATCCTCCGTCTCAAGTCTCTCGTCTCCAGTCTCCAGTCTCTAGTCCCTGGTCTCTCTCCTTCTGATCCACACTTTCGGGCCATTCAATATCCCGGATCTTCCGTGCGGGAACGCCGGCATAGAACGCCCCCGGTTCCACATCACCGGTCACCACAGCCCCGGCCCCCACCACAGCATGATCGCCGATGGTGGCCGGACCGATCACCATCGCCCGTGCCGCTAACCAGACGCCGCGCCCCACCACAATATCACGCCCCGAGCGGCCCCCGCCGGATTCCTGCCGCTCAGTATCTCTCTTGTGCATATCGTGCGTGCCCGTCAACAGACACACCTCCGGTCCAAAAAAGGCATGCGGCCCCACATGAATATCCCCCCCCAGTGTATTGAATAACGCGTTATTGACGACCGCCGTCGCATCCACATGCAACCGATTTTGTGATCCATACACCACCGGCCGGTCCCGCCGGTTCCGTTCGATCAAAGCATCCAGCGTGTCCCGGTGCCGCCAGATCAAACTCTGCATGACGCGCTCCGATACCAACCGCAGTAGGATGCGCTCCACTAAGTTATTCCAAACCTTGTTCCACCGTTCACTCAGTTGCATGCAACCCTCATTTAATGTCTTTTGATTGTATTTGATCTTTCCCCCGCTTGATGCATTTCACATCATAAATAGTATGACTCTCTTCTCAGGCGTTAGTACCCCTGATCATCTTTTTCACTCTCTGCCGGGTCTTCGTCCACAAGGTGTTGCCTCGACCCATCCAGGGCGCACAGTACACATCATTGCGCCAGGCGGTACGATACAGATAGCGATAAAACTCTGCCTCGCGCCAGTGGCGTCCGGGACCTTTCCAGGGGCGCCATGTGCCGCCGTAATGGATGGCTTTGGGATCGTATATGCAACGGGCCACTGTTTCCTTGTCATACACCACGTCATGACAGTGAGGGGGGTAATAAACAAATGGGCCCACATTCCATGCCGGATCCAACTCAAGATAGTCTCCGCGTATCACATAGTTCAGAGCGCACTGATCCCAGTATTTCATTCTGTCGGGATGTTCAAGTGCAGTGGAAATCGCGCGCTCGAACATATGAGAAGCTCGCCACTCCTGCAAGTCGATAACCATTAATCCAGCATTGAAAATAGAAGTTCCCTGGGGAACGTCCCACCCATCCCAATGGCGCATGTGGACAGATCGCCCCACCACACCTGCAACAGGATCTTGCACAGCAGCTAATGAACATCTGTTTAAATTAGTCTCCCAAAGAGATCGAATATCCGCTAGAGTTACCAAATCCCCATCAAGGTATATAACCCGGTCAATTGATGTGGGCAATAACCGCCCGAGAAATAAGCGGGCGTAGGTCGCCGCAGAAATATGCCCATCCACACGAAATCCTGCGAAGGAGTCGCTACCCACCGGGATAAAATGGATATCAGCCCAAGCACGCGACACCGATTGCCTCATCTTTCTGCGGCTGGCTTTTGTTATCCCACAATCTAGGATGAAAAAGGTCACTTTTTCAGTTCCGTATAAATGATCTACAACTGATCGCATCATTACCGTTACTGGCAACGCGAAATTTTCATCTGCGGAGGTAGCTAAATATAAATACACCAGATGACCTAGCTTATGTATTTTGCAATAATTGCGTGACTTTTTTTGTTGAGCATGTCCATACTGGTTTGAGATCATGCCAGATAGTCTGATGCATTACAAGCTCAGCAATAATGTAGCCCGATTTCTGATAAGCCCCATAATTGAGGCCGAAGCAAATCATAGGCCTTATAAAACCTATATTACAAACTCTTCCGGCCAATATGCAGGTCATTTACAATTCATATGGTGAACTCTGGGCTGATAGTGAATCGCTGCAGTTGGTGTAAACATGCGCTCATCGACGGGGAGCCCCTCCAGCCGTTCGGCGGCTACGGGTAGAAAGTGTAGTCGGGCCCAGGCCCGGGGAACAGAACGGCCATTTTTCTCCGACTTTGTGGCACCAGCCCACAATCCAAGACAAATATATCCCCTCCCTTCATACTCTCCAGATGTTCCACCAAAAAAAGGTTTATCACGGTGGCGGACAACGCAAACACATCCGTCGCAGCAGTGACAATAGCTGTTTTCATTAGCGATAACTATCAACACTCTTTTTAGCCAACCCCGGCTGCTACTTACAAGCAACAAGGGTATCCTGACTTATTTTAAAAAGAAATTCCGAATCTTATTTTGAAAGCAACGCTTCAAAGCAAGCAGGTTGTGGCGAATTGTTGTATGCATATCAATTTCAGCAGACATCTTGCCCACTATGTACATATAGTAATCGGGATGGATCCGAGAGGCGGGAGAGTCCGTCAATTTATCTATAACTAATTTATCAAAACGGGACTGTTCCAGGCTATTTGAATTGATATAAAGAATAATATTCTGGCGATAGGGAAGTCCTACTTGGGACATATGCCACAACTGAGGCCGTAAAAAGTCACTGGCCACATAACCGTGTTTTGCAAAGTGTTTTGCCCAGTAGGCGGGCCATTGACAATTGATATGATTAGTGCCCGGCTGGTAGGGAATGGCCGCAGAAAACAAAATTATATCCGAATGGGTTACCAGCGATTGCACCAAAGTCTCCGCCGCTGTTTTTGGAAGGTGTTCTGCCACTTCCAAACAAACTGCCACATCAAAACGCCGGTTTAACACGAAAGACTTGGATAAATCTGCACGAACAAAACGGTCTTGCGGAATATCTAAAGTATCTAAAGAGACCCACTCTCCATCCACTCCCATCACATCCTGAATACCAGCGCGAACAAAAGCATCAAGCCAAGTCCCCCGGGCACAGCCCACATCTACAACTGATTGGCAATGAACATGAGCGAGGAACAGGTTTACGACCGCAGTCGCAGAATGGCCAGCATTTCCCTGTACCTCATTATAAAAATCATGGTTGTACATGTTTGTTCCTTGAATTTATCAGGTGCATCGAGATGATCGTGAGGACTGCCATGGGACATCTACTTAGTGGAGTCCCCATATCCAAGCGGTATCGCACCGTCTTGTCGCTCCGGGAAAATGCATTTCCACGGCCTGCACCACACCAGGGCAAGTCAGGGTATAGTCATGGCCGCTGATCACGGTGGCCCCCAAACGCCTAGCGCCGACAATGTCCCGGGAAACGGCCTCATAGGAATGATCTCCAGCTAGCCAGTCGCCCTGGACGCAGCCAATGTCTAACACTGATGCAAAGTTGATATGGGCACGCATTAGTTTTACAACCACCTCGACGGAATGACTCATATTTATTTGCGTGTCAGAATAAAATTCTGGGCCGTATAACATTCTTTCCTAACGTTTTTTCACCTGGACATTCATAGCAATCCCCACATCCAGGCAGTTTCCCAAATTATAATCTCACCCCATAATTGCTCGTCACAGCCCTTATCACTCCTGGTGCTCGCGGTCTGATCTCTTCCAATTGACTAAGTTGAAATCTAGGCATTATTATTCGATCTGGCTTATCGGTCTCCATTCAAAATCTTCCTGGTAACAACACTCTTTGGGCGCGAATTTCTGTTCCCGTTCTTGCCCATGCATACTGACCTCAAAATGGCAAATATTTCGAATATTTTCAAATAATACATTGCCTTTGCGATCCCCCTGCCAGATCACCAGAGAATAGCGCCCCATGTAAACTCGATATTTTGGAATGACGCATTCAATGCGATATAAGCCGCGTGAACAGGCTTGCGTGGGCATCCAGAAGTGGTTCACGGGACGGTCCATGTCATCGACAACCTGAATGCCAAGCCCAATGTTGTTTTGAGGCAAATTGACTCGCAGATATAATTCTATGACAAAAGGGCGGCCCCAGAAATGGATGTGCTCCAGCCCGGACGTGACGACTCGGGCCCGTTCCACGTAGGCACCTATTCCGGGCTTGGATTTTCCGGTGTATTCACATGATTGTCCCGTCTTTGCCATATTCTGGGACATATAGTGGGCAATCGCCTCTGGCGGACTGCCACGAAAGTTGACCATTCCTTTATCCAGTACAATGGCGCGACTGGTGATCTGCGAGACCGCCTGCATATTGTGGCTCACGAACAGAACGGTGCGCCCCCCCTTGGCCACATCCCCCATCTTGCCAACACATTTCTTCTGAAAAGCGGCATCACCGACGGCGAGCACCTCGTCCACGACGAGGATTTCCGGGTCCAAATGGGCGGCAACGGCGAAGGCCAGACGCACGTACATGCCACTGGAATAGCGCTTCACGGGGGTATCGATGAATTGTTCGATCTCCGAAAACGCCACGATTTCATCGAATTTTCGCGCTACTTCGACCTTGGTCATGCCGAGGATCGCTCCATTGAGAAAGATATTCTCGCGTCCGGTCAATTCGGGATGAAATCCCGTCCCCACCTCCAAGAGACTTGCGACCCGCCCCTTTACCCGGATGCGGCCCGATGTCGGCGCCGTCACCCGCGATAAAATTTTCAGCAAGGTGCTCTTGCCTGCTCCATTACGGCCGATAATCCCCAGTACTTCACCTTGCGCGACCTCCAGCGAAATGTCATGCAGCGCCCAGAGGGTATGGCCTTCCACCGCCAAATGGGCCTGATCCACACGCCGATTGGGGTCCGGCAGCCCTCGCCTGCGGTGCCACCAGCTCTGCAAGTCTTCCCGCAGCGTCCCGCTCCCAATCACCCCCAGGCGATAGGACTTGGACACATTTTCAATGGAAATCACAGATGACATCAGGAGGCAAATCATGCCATGTTTTCAAAATTTTACAAGACTCCTCACCCTCCGTCGCCCATCTCCCTCCCTCCTGCCCCCCCATGGGCTTGTCCCCGTGGGTGAATCAGGCCAGACAGAGGGAAAAGCAGAACAGCCATTCTCGCCAAGAACGCCAAGATCGCAAAGGAGAAAACAGCCAGGCTGTTTCAACTACGAAAGTTTATCGCGCGGGCCGGCGCGAACGCGAATACCACGAAAGGGGATTGGGACGGGGTGGCGCACCCTGTCGGGTGTGCCAGGGCTGTCCGGGCCATGCGAAAACACGTACGAAGCATATTTTTTTCGGCAGGCCTGAACAGCCCTCAGCGGGTGGCCCTGCCATCCGCCACCTTCCCCTCCATCTTCCCCCATCGGTGTCCATTTGTGTCCATCCGTGGTTAATCCGGCTGTTTGTCCCCTCCTCTCTCCCGCCTCCCCTCATCTTTCCCTCCATCTTCCCCCATCCGTGTCCATCCGTGTCCATCCGTGGTTATTCCGGCTGTTTGTCCCCTCCTCTCTCCCGCCTCCCCTCATCTTTCCCTCCATCTTCCCCCATCCGTGTCCATTTGTGTCCATCCGTGGTTATTCCGGCTGGTTGTTCCCGATCAAAATCCGCGCCATCCGCGAAATCCGCAGCTAACTTTCCCTGCCCTTTCCGCTCCCTATCCCGGACAGCATGGAGGCTGTCCTCCAAAATCCTGCCTATCCTGTAAATCCTGTCTAATAAGCCATTCCCAGACGCTGAACAGCCGCGGCTCACCCGGAGGGTTCGCCCTACCCAAGGCATGTGAATCCGGCTTTGGGTAGGGCGAGGCGTCCCTGCCGAGCCGAACTGTTCTGCTCTGCAATTACGGCTATAAAATAAAGTAATATGCTCTAACCTGGATTATTCACGCGACAAGTCCGGCCCAGATGTCCCGACCTCTCCCAGAGTGTCGGGAGGGTGAAGCCGTATAGGCATACTGCGACCCCCCGCGCAACAAAGCAGATGGGCTGGAATCGTCGCGCCCTTGGTCAACATGGATGAAAACTGACTTTTTGTGCGGTTGTCCATATCAAACTACGCTGCAGTATAGTACGGCGTTTTTATCCATGTTGATGAATAATGCAGGCTAATAAGCCATCCCTTGGCGCTGCCCCTGGCCCCCTGTGGTGGCCTCGACGGTTCAGCTATTCCCGATAGCCTGCCGTACGGCCTCCACCAGTGGTTGGGCTGCTGCCGACCACTCCAAGGTCTTGGCGATCCCCGCTCGCGCAGCCTGGGCGTCCTGATCGAAGGCGTGGGGGTCTTGCTCCAACTTGGCGAGCACGTCTGCCAATGCCGCCGGGACATCGTCCGTCATTCTCACCGACGGATATGACGTTAATTCTGCGAATCCCCGCAATCCGATGGCAGTGCTGATGACCACCTTGCCGTGGGCAATATAGTCGGGAACTTTGAGGCTGGACCCTGTCCCGCTGGTCATCGGCGCGATGGCCACTTCGGCCAGGGCCATGACGGCCTCCTTGATAGTTTCGGGCACGGGGCTCGTGAACACCACATTGGGGGGAGGGGTGAGCTGTTCCCGCTGACAAACGGCAGCCCAATTCATCCCCATGATAACAAAAATGGCATGTGGAAAAGCGGGTGCCAACTCGCGAGAGATAAATGCCACGGCTTCGTAGTTGGGTTTGTGATGCGCTCCAATAAACAAGACAAGCGGCCGATCGATCCCAGCAGATATCCGATTTTGCCGGGCTTGGCTCGGGAGAACCTGTTGGCACGCGGCCACATCGACTCCATTGGGCACCACGAGCATGTGGGGCTTTTTGTCCCGTGCCAGCCGACTTTGTGCGGCGGCCAGGTCCGATTCAGTGCAATAAGCCGCCACCGTAACATGCTCGAGCACATCGCATTCCAGCTCTACAAGCCGTTGACTCAGAAATGGGGCTTCGCTCCCGTAGGCCTGTTGTATAAATTGCGAATAATCGTCATGGGCGTCGTAAAAAACAGCACACGCTGGCCGGATGTAGCGACGCACGACGGGCCACGCGGTCGGATGGGTAAAGCCCCAGGCTTTGGCATGTGTGGCGGCCACCTCCAATATCCGCTGAAAGTCTGGCAACCAATCAAAGAAATCGGCACAAGCAAACAGGCCCGTGTCCGCCTCCAGGGCCTGTGTGCGTTTGATATACTCCGCGCCCATCGGCACCGCCACCAGGTGACACGCATCTGCCAACTCTCGAACAGCAAACCCCGGCCCTCTTCGGGTCAATGTAAACACCAACACGTTGAAATGACGGCTGAGCGTTTTGGCGATGCCGGCGATCCGTTGACCGCCTCCGCTACGCAGTTTCCAAATATCGTGCGGCACCACGTAAATCAATACCGGCTTGGTCGATTCCGTCATAGTCCGCTGCAACCACGCCATCCCTTGCCGCCTGCGGGTGTGGTGCTGCCAGCGATTCCAATGTGTGGTGCCCACGGCATGCCGCAGACCCCAGCGCCACGCCCGACGCCACAGGGCTGAACCCTTTTGTTGCTGCGGCGCGGCGGTATCGCTCCCCAGCATCCGGGCTGTTGCCTCTGCCAATCCCACCTCGTCAACCTGAAATACAAGAGGGCCTGGCGCAGCAGCGCTTGTGGTTTGTCCCGGTGGATGACTCATGCTGATCAGGCTACGGGGGGAGGGTCAAAACGCCGCGAGCAAGGCATCCATTTCGGCGTCGGTGCCGATGCTGATGCGCAGATAACGCCCCGTGCGCGGACCGGGGAAATAGCGCACCAGAATTTTTTTCTCGCGCAACTGTGCAAACAGGTCCTGAGCCAAAAGGCCTGCCGGGGGCGCGACAAACAAAAAGTTCGCAGCCGAAGGCACGATGCTGAATCCGCGCCGGGCCAGTTCAGCGACCACCCGCTCGCGTGTCGCGACAATGCGGCGGGTGTTATCCTGCATCCAGGCCACATCTTCCAGGGCGGCCAGGGCCACGGTCTGGGCCAAACGATCGACATTGTAGGAATCCTTGAGCTTGGATAACGCCGCGATCAGCGCCGGAGCGCCGATGGCATAGCCGATGCGCAGCCCGGCGAGTGAAAACGACTTGGACAGGGTGCGGCACACCAGCACATTGTCGCAGTCTCTGGCCAACGCCAGACAATCGCGTCCTCCCGAAAAATCCACATAGGCTTCGTCCACCAGCACAACGCCCGGAAATCGCTGGCAAAAGTCTCGGATGGCTTCCACGGGATAGAACACCCCGGTGGGCGCATTGGGATTCGTCAGTAAAAACAGGCTGGCTTCCACATCGTGCGGCGGATCGGTCCAGCCGAATCCCTCCGGCAGCGCCACCGTGCGATAGGCCACTTCCTCGGCCGCGGCCAGCACGGGATACAGTGAGTACGTGGGTTCGAACGCGGCCACCGCTCCGCCGGGTGCGGTGAATGCCCAGATGGCCAACCGCAAGACTTCGTCAGATCCGTTGCCCACCAACACCTGATCCGGGGTCACGCCTGACCATGCCGCAATCCGCTCCCGCAGAGCCGAGCACACGGGGTCCGGATACAACCGTAGAGTCTCCACTGGGAACTCCCGCAGGACCCGCGCCACGGCGGGACTGGGCGGATACGGATTCTCGTTGGTATTGAGTTTGATCAGCTTGTCCACCTTCGGCTGCTCGCCGGGGGTGTAGGCTGTCAGGTCTTGAACAGATGGGCGAATGGATGGGTTCATGTCTTGGCGCAACAGTGTCGGACAGCCCCCCCGTTTTCGCAAGCGGATTTGTGGTGGTTGAAAATTGGTGATTGTTGGGGGTGTTGGGGGTGGATGGTGATTGGTCGGACCAGACAGATCAGACGGATCGGTCAGACCGGCTGAGTATTAGAGAGCGCAGCCCCCCCCGCCCCTCTACGGGGTTGTAGGATTATCGAAGCGGATGGTGGCGGAGCGGGCGTGGGCATCCAGGCCCTCGACGCGCCCCATCGCTTCGATGAGCGGGAGCGTTTCGAGCAGATCGGCACGGGTATAGGCCACCACGCTGATACGTTTACGGAAAGAATCCACGGTGAGGCCCGAAAAGTAGGCGGCGGTACCGCCAGTCGGCAAGACGTGACTGGGGCCAGCCACAAAATCGCCGGCGCATTCCGGGGTCCAGGGTCCGACAAATACCGCGCCGGCATTTTTAACTTTTTGGAGCCAGCGGCGGGGTTCCTTGGTCATGATCTCGAAGTGCTCAGGTGCAAAGCGATTGACTACATCCATGCCGGTATCGAGATGGTCCACCACCACGAACAGCGCCCCGGTGGTGATCGCCTTTTCAATGGCCTCGCGCCGCGACAGGGTGGCCACTTGGCGCTCCATTTCGGCCTGCACTTTGGTGGCCATGGCCATGAAGGGCGTGACCAGCAGCGCCTTTTCATGCCCGGTGCCATGTTCGAGCTGCGAGAGCAGGTCGGCCGCCACGTGCGCGGGCACGGCCGTTTCGTCGGCCAATACCGCAATTTCGCTGGGGCCCGCCACCATATCCAGATCAACGTCGCCATAGACCAGCTTTTTGGCAGCGGTGACATAGGGGCCGCCGGGGCCCACGATTTTCTGCACCTTGCGAATGGTGGCGGTGCCATAGGCCATCGCACCAATGGCCTGGATGCCGCCAATACGGTAAATTTCGGTGGCGCCGGCCACTTCCAGCGCATACACCAGAAAGGGATCCACGTTGCCGTTGGCATCGCTGGGGGTGCAGGCCACAATCTCGGGCACACCGGCAACCTTGGCCAGGGCCACACTCATGAGCGCGGTGGACACCAGCGGCGCGGCCCCGCCGGGGATATAAGCGCCCACGCGGTCCAACGGTGTAAACTTCTCGCCGAGCACCCCGCCCTTGGGTGAGGCCATGCTCCAATCCTTGCGCATGCCGGCTTTGCCAAAACGCACAATGCGCGAATAAATCTCCGAGGTTGACCGCTTAAAGCTCAAATCCACTTGATCGGAAGCGGCCTGCTGCTCCTCGCGCGTCACCACAAAGCGAGCCGGCGTCAGGTCTACGCCATTAAATTTCTGGGTATAGGTGCGCACGGCCTTGTCGCCGGTTTGGCGGATATCGTCTAGAACACGTCGGGCGGTGGCTTCGGCCTCAGGGTCCACCGCCGGGCGCAACAGGAATTGCTCCAGTTCCGGCAGGGCTTTGTGGGGCGAATACTTGATGATGGGAATGGTCACAGACATGACAAAACTGTGACCTCACCCGCAAAAAAACTCAACCCCCAATATTCGCCGCCCCGGAATCTCGGACCGCGCCTCACACGTTTTTGATGCACTCATTCATGTTGCCGCATTTTCCACATTCAGCCATGGGGACATTGCGGCGGTCCAGATAGACATGCCCACAGACGGAGCAACGAAAAATGAACGGAGCGGCGCGGTGGCGGGGGACCCAGCGCACGCGACGGAGCGCATAATATACTCCGGCCCCGAGAATGACGGCTAAATGAATGGCCAGCACCACCACAACCCAATCGGCTAAGGGCAAATGAATCATGGCTGATCACTTTCAGCAACTGGTGGGGGCCGTGTCGCCGGGCATTGCCACGTCACCTCTCCCTGACGCGGGGCGGCGGCATCCAGCAAACGCCACCCCCGTAGACTGCGCGTCAATCGACGGTCTAGGTCATCCAATCCGCTCGGTTGCACCAGCAGCACAGACTCCGGAATGCCGGCGCCATCAAAACGCATCTCGACCCGCGCCGTCCAGGCCTGGGATGTCCAGGCGGCATAGTCGGAATCCAGCCCGGAAAACAATCGCGGGTCCCAGTCCTTGGAAAATATGATCCGGGGGCGTTCCGCCGCCCCCGTCGGTTGGACGGGAAATACAGGGGGAGCGGGCCAGGCCGAAAGCGCGGGCGGGATCGCCACCAACTCCGGCTGGAAGGCGGTCGCCGGTGAGGCCTGGATGGCCGACGGGGACGTCTCTAGAAAAGCCGCTTTCGGACGAGTGGGCTGATCGGGCGGAGCGAGGCGTGCACGGTCTCGCCGTAGGGAGTGGCTGAACCCGGCCGGACTGGGAAGGGCAAAGACGGACGGTGACCAGGTGACACGTATATCCGCGGCCAGCGCATGCCCCCCCCCCCCGCCCGCCCCGTCGCCCCCCGGCCACCAGGCCACTTGCGGAGGCGTCTCCCGTGGCAGTGGATTGGGCAGGGGGGTCGTGCCCAGCATCAGCCACACCAGTGCAAACCAGACCGCCGCCACGCCAATTGCCAGGCGGCGGCCAACACGACCAAAGCGTCGCCAGCGCCGGTCGGGATCTTCCAAGATGCGTGTGCGGTACACTCGGACAGTCCTCTAGGCTCAAGGCACCACGGCAGGAGGACGCGTGGCCAACACCACGTCCCGAATGCCGGCTTTGAGCGCCATCTCATACACGTGAATCAGGGTCCCGTACGACGTGCCTTCGTCGGCCTCAATCAGCAGCGGTTCGGTGCCCTGGGTCCGCGCCAGCGCTACCTCCAGGCCGTCCGGTGCCATGCGTTCGTCATTGAAAAAAAACATGCCCGCCTGAGAAATGGTCAGCACCCGCGCGCCCGGCAACATGCCATCCAGAAAGGGCGCTTCGGGCAAACGGACCCGCACACCCGGTTGCAAGACAAAGCGCTCCGAGGCAAACAGCATCATGCCCAGCAGAAGGACCACATTGAGCAGCGCCACCACGTCGATCGGTCCCACCGAACGGCGATAGCGGGCGGTGAAGCGCCGCCGAACGCTGCGGAACTGCATTTGAATGGATTGGTCGGGAATTCTCATGCCGGGGGGGCCGCGCGGTTCTGCTTCCATTGCCGCATGAAATTGCTCAAGGCCGAAGCGGCGCGCTCCATATCGAGCAGGATCGACTCGACCCGCGACACCAGCAGATTATAGCCCGCATAGGCCAGGATAGCGATCACGAGGCTGAGGGCCGTCGCCGACAAGGCCGTCCAGAGCCCGCCGGCCAAGTCCGCTGCCTGAACCAGCGGTGCATTGTGGCGGGCGGCCAGCAGCATTTCCATCATGCCCAGCACGGTTCCGAGCAATCCAATCAGCGGGGTGATACGGGCAAAGGTGGCCAGCCAGCCCAATCCCCGCTCCATCCGTGGAATTTCTTCGAGCCCGGCATCTTCAATGGCCCGGCCAATATTATCGAGAGTATCGTCATGGTGCAGTACGGCAGCCAGCGCCAGCCGCGCCACCGGCCCGGGGGTCTCTTCGCAAATGGCGGCCGCTTCCACCAGGTTGTCCCGATTCAGAATCGTATAGACCCCCTTTAAAAAATCATCGGCCGCAATCTGTGCCCGATGCAGATTAAACAGGCGCTCCAAGAAAACCAGCGTAGCAAACAGCCCACACCCCAGCAGCAGCCAGATCACCGGTCCACCATTTCCCATCAGATTCGTCATACCTCTTCTCCCGCTCATTCCATCCCAGTGAAACTGCCGGGCCAGTCTAGCCCCGCGCGCTAGCGGCGCTCAACCATAAAAACACCGCTCAGGGGCAGCTCGCAGCTAGGGGCAGGAGAACCGCGGGTTGCAGAGGAGTGGTGAGTCGGGGTTGTTGGTTCAACGGGGTTGTTGGTTCTTGGTTGTTCGTTTGTCCATCGCCCATCCCCCGGGCTTGCCCCGGTGTGCTTAAGGCTTCGCAGTCCTTAAAGTTGCGAGGCCAACCTAACCATCCCCGGGACAAGCCCGGGGGATTTTCCACAGCCTACTGCCTACTACCTTGCGAGGCCAACCTAACCATCCCCGGGACAAGCCCGGGGGATTTCCCACAGCCCACAGCCTACTACCTTGCGAGGCCAACTTAACCATCCCCGGGACAAGCCCGGGGGATTCCCCACAGCCCACAGCCTACTACCTTGCGAGGCCAACCTAACCATCCCCGGGACAAGCCCGGGGGATTTTCCACAGCCTACTGCCTACTACCTTGCGAGGCCAACCTAACCATCCCCGGGACAAGCCCGGGGGATTTTCCACAGCCCACAGCCTACTACCTAGCGAGGCCAACCTAACCATCCCCGGGACAAGCCCGGGGGATTCCCCACAGCCCACAACCTACTACCTAGCGAGATCAACCTAACCATCCCCGGGACAAGCCTGGGGGATTTCCCACAGCCCACAGCCTACTACCTAGCGAGATCAACCTAACCTGAATAATTCATCAAGCTGCCGAATGCGGTAGATTTTGATGGATATCGCTTCGTAAGGATGACGAATCGATGCGGCGTTTGGGCGGGAGGCACTTTTCAGTGATTTGGATGAGATCCGGGCACAG
>JAQUJC010000050.1 GCA_028681135.1 Kiritimatiellia bacterium
GGGCGTAACAGCCAGCCACGGACTTGTCACGCAGCGGCGTGATGTACGCGAATGGACACAGATGCGATCAACGCGCCCAACCCGCGTCCCCCCGCCCATTCCGCGTCATCCCGCCCAACCCGCGTCATCCCGACCAACCCGTGTCATCCCGAGCCTGTCGAGGGATCTCAGCATCGCCCCACAGGCCCGCCGTTGGGGCAAAGCCCAGATGGTTCGACTCCGCTCACCATGACCGAAGAGGGGGCGGAACAGCCAGCCACGGACTGCTCACGCCAGCGGCGCGATGTACGCTAATGGACACGGATGCGATCAGCGCGACCAACCCGCGTCATCCTGCCATTCCGCGTCATCACGACCAACCCGCGTCATCCTGCCATTCCGCGTCATCCCGAGCCTGTCGAGGGATCTCAGCATCGCCCCGCAGGCCCGCCGTTGGAGCAAAAGCCCAGATGGTTCGACTCCGCTCACCATGACCGAAGGGGGGCGGGGAGGGGGGGGGTGAAACAGCCGTTTCAACGCACAGGGTACAAAAATAGGCAAACGCCGGACAAAGACCAGATTTTTAATACTATGATAATTCGAGTCTGACCCCGGCATCCGGGTTTTCACGGATAGACCAATTTTTGCGGAGTGTGGCAGGCTGGTGGCAGAATTCAGACACCGGAGGTTGGCGATGAGCTTTCAAGCGAGATGGCATGTGGTTATTGCGGCGGCGGCGGTGATGGGGGCGACCTGTATGCCAAGGGTAAGCAAACGCGCGCCGGCGAAACCGGGAATGCGCTCTGGAAGGACGGGGCCCAAATCGATCGTTTTGTCGCCAACTACGACGCTCTGATCGCCAAGGAGCAAGAGAAAATCAACGAGTTGGATGAGAAGATGAACGATATCAGTGGCCGCATCAGTGATGCTCGCACATACGGGAATAACCCATTCTATTGGACCGCTGGTTTGATTCTGGCCGTGGTCGACAATGCCAGTGCGGTGTTTAACGGCTGGAGCGACGGTTCGGACATCAACCCCCGCACGGATGCCGACGTTATGGCTGACCTGACGGTGATCGCCTCCTTCCTGAGCCAGGGCGGCGCCGACCTTGACTGGTACGCCGCGCACGGCATCGCCCCCGAAAGCGGCGAGGACTAGAGCGACGTCGATGACTGCGTGGTGGCAGCCAAGGGCACGACCCTGCGGCACGAAAACATCGCCGACACCGATCCCGCCGACACGAATGACGTCTTCCGGGTGCTGTCCATTTCCAACGGCCCGCCCCTGACCGTCCAGTTCCGGCCCGGCTCCACCGGGCGCGTCTATACCTTCCAGTACACCGAAGACCTGACCCCGCCCGAAAGCTGGATCGATGTTCCCGGCGTTCCCCCGCGTCCCGGCGCCGGCGGTACGGACGAGATGCAAGACGCCGACAGCGATCCCGACCGCCAAATCCACTACCGCATCGAAGTGCAGGTGCCATAGGCGGTACAGATGCGTCATCAGGGCTTTATCAAGGATTCATCTCAGGAGGTGTGCCATGTCCGAGTATTACACAGAGTTTCTGCCTCGCATGAGCGAGTGGATCGTCAACCTGTCGCAGGGACGCTGGCGCGCGCCGCGCCATGAGCGGAAACCCCTGCCGGCCTGGGAGGTTCAGACCGGGGAGTATGTGGCCCTGACGGGCGCGGGCATCGTGGATGTGGACCGGGGGGGGCTGTTTTCCGAAGATGGCCTGCTGCTGAAAGACGGACGGATCGAACGGCGCTTCTATGCTGCCGAGCTTCCGGAATTGCGGCGGAACACGCCCATCGCCCGGGAGGTAGACTGCGCGGGAGCCTATTTGATGCCCGGCCTGAGCGACCTTCATAGCCATCCCGGGAGCGTCATCGAAAAGATTTCGATGAAAGAGTTGCCGTATTTTCCCGCCCAGCGCGAACGCAACTGCGAAGTGGCGATCGAAAACGGCACGACGTTTCTACGCGTGGTGGGCGGCAACTGGGGGCCGATCTCCTATCTGCGCCGGGAGATCGATGCCGGCCGATTAGTCGGGCCGGACTGGCACACGTCATTCGTGCCGCTGATTCCCAAAAGAGGTATTTGGGATTTTGGCTGGGGGATGAATGCCATGGGCAATGCCTTCCTGTTCGGCGGCCGCTATGCCAATTTTGTCCGGTCGCCCGCGCAGTTGCGGCGGGTGCTCGACGAAACCGTCCGGCGCGGGGCGGAGCTGATCAAGACGTATCAGGAGGAGAGGCCCTTATACGGGTTTACGGAGAATCATCTCTACCGGATGTGGACAAGAGAGGAACTGCAGATGATCCGGGAAAAGGCGTCCCGCCATCATTTGCCGCTGGCCTGCCATGCGATGTTCATCCGGGGTGCCCGCATGGCGATTGAGGCCGGGGTCGATACGCTGGAGCACATGACAGTAGATGCGCCGTACTCGGCGGAAGACGCCGCGCGCATGGTGGAAAAGGGCGTGGCGATCCTGCCGACGCTCGGTGTGGGGCTGTTTCTGGCCATCGAGATGGGATCGCGCGGGTATGCGGACGATCCGGACCTGCTGTATTTCAAGCGGTTCCGCCGCGTGCATGTGCCGGGCTACATCGAGCGCTCAACCATTCCCGCCTTGCGTTCCTGCTACAAGAGTTTTCTGGGCGATATTGACCAGGGCTTTCCCGGCGACCGGATGCCGGGCGTGGGGCCGATCTGGCCGAACCACGTCACGGGGTTCGCCCATTTCGCGCGGGAAAGTTTCGAGAATTTCCGTCGCGCGGGGGTGCGGGTGGGCATCGGAACCGACGGCGGCCTGGGCACGTCCTTTTCGGGACTGGTGGAGCCGGAACTCCTGCTGTCGCATTATCTGGGATATTCCATTGCGGAAGTGCTGCGCATGGCCACCCTGGGCAACATGGAAATCGCCGGTCTGGAGCGCGAGCGGGGATCGCTCGATCCGGGCAAGGTGGCCGATGTCCTGGTGGTGGCGAAGAACCCGTTGGACGACCTGAAGAATCTGCGGGAACCGAAATGGGTGTTCAAGCGCGGTCGGCCGCTGGTTCGGGCGAAGGCGGAAGCGCAAGCCTAACGCATGGGGTGCCATCCTCCTCCATCCCATCGGGGTCAGATGCGGGATTAGACGAAGGCGAGTCTGTTCGTGTGTTCTCTTGCTTTTCGGGCGGTCCGTCGTTACAACTGCCGCATGAAAAAACGACTCCTTTTCCTGTTGGCGAGCCTGATGATGATCTCGGCGACTTTTGGCCTGTCGATTGCGCGCGATCCCTACAACGGGGCGATTGTGATGGATGCGGCAACCGGTGCCGTGCTGTTTGAGGATGGCGCGGACAAGCCCGGCTATCCGGCCAGCATGCTCAAACTGATGACGCTGTTTGTGGTGCTGGATCGCATTGAAGCCGATGCACTGAACCTGGATGACAGTGTGCAAGTTACTAAGGAAGCCATGCGCATGGGCGGGTCGCAGGTTTGGCTGGACCCGCGCGAGAGTTTTCCGGTCGAAGAATTACTCTATGCCCTGATCGTGCAGTCTGCCAACGATGCCGCCGTGGCCCTGGCCATCCATATCGGCGGCAGTCGCGAAGGGTTTGTGCGTATGATGAACGAGAAGGCGGCGGCCCTTGGCTTATCGCCCATTACGCGCTTCCAATCGCCCCATGGCTTGCCGCCGGGCAAGGGCCAGCGCCCGGATATGACCACGCCGCGTGACTTTGCTACACTGTGCAAAGCACTGCTGGATACCCATCCGCAAACGCTTGACTATACTTCCGTCAGGAAGCGGGAGTTCCGCGCCAACGCCCAGCCGCTGTTCGATCCCATCATGATGGAGACACACAATCGCCTGCTGGGAAAGGTGGTCGGTTGCGATGGTCTCAAGACCGGGTGGATCCGGGCCAGTGGATATTGCATTGCCGCCACGGCCCAGCGCGATGACCGCCGAGTCATCGTCGTGGTGATGGGCAGTGCCAAGCGCCCTGTGCGCGATGCCAAAGCCACAGAGCTGATTAACCGCTATCTGCCTGAGGCGGCCCGGCAGTCCGATGTGGCCCCTGCCGCCCCGCCGCCCGACCCCGCAGCCTCGGTCGTAGACGCGGTGCCCGCTACCGCGGACGCGGAGGCAGCGGTAGACCAGGATGACGAGGCGGGTGAAACGTCCGATCCTTCAAGCGGGGGCAGGTGGAAGATAGTCGGCGGGGTGCTGCTGGTTGCGTTTATCGCGGCGGTGGTGGGGATGGCAGTCCGGCGGCGCCTGTTCCTCAGCCGATGAAGGTTGCCGACTTCGATTACGATCTGCCGCCGGAGCTGATCGCACAAGAGCCGACCGCGCGCCGCGATGGCGCGCGTATGATGGTACTGGACCGCGCGACGCACACCCTGGCTCACCGCCATTTCACGGATTTGCCCGACTATTTGCGTCCTCAGGACCTGCTAGTGGTGAACGATACGCGGGTCATTCCCGCTCGTCTGTTTGGCCGCAAGGCCAAAGAGGGCACCGGCGGCAAGGTGGAATTTTTGCTGCTGGAGGAAACGGGTCCCGGTCAGTGGGAGGCCCTGATGCGCTGCCGCCGCCGGCCCAAGGTGGGGGATACCGTGATATTGGGCGAAGACTTGGCGGTTGTGACCATCCTGGAGGACGGCGAATTGGGGCGGGTGAAGATTCGCGTCGTGTCGCAGGTCCCCTGGCTGGACGTGCTCGACCGCATCGGCCAGACGCCGTTACCCCCCTATATCCAGCGCAAAGAGGTCACACCCGAGCGGCATGCCGCCGACAAGCAGCGCTATCAGACCGTGTTTGCGCGCGAGCCGGGGGCCGTGGCCGCGCCCACGGCGGGGTTACACTTCACACCGGAGGCGCTGGAGCAGCTCGCGCAGCAGGGCGTTGACCACGCGAAGATCACGTTGCATGTCGGCATCGGCACGTTCCGTCCGGTATCGGTCGAAAACGTCCAGGATCACCACATGGATTATGAACGCTGGGCCATTCCCGACGTGACCGCCCAGCGCATTGCCGCCGCCAAAGAGCATGGCGGCCGCGTGGTGGCGGTTGGCACCACCAGCGTGCGCACGCTCGAAAGTGCGGCGGCGAGGCCCGCAGGCTTCGGCGCGGGGCAGGAACGCACCGACTTGTTCATTTATCCGCCCTATGCATTCCAAATGGTGGATGCCATGGTCACCAATTTCCATCTGCCCAAGTCCACGCTGATCATGATGATCAGCGCCTTTGCCGGGCGGGAATTTGTGCAAGAGGCCTATCGTGAAGCCATCCGCGAGCGTTATCGTTTCTATAGCTATGGCGATTGCATGCTGATCCTCTGATCCCTCGGCCACCCTCGCCATATACCCGCAGCCGGCCGCCAGTCCACTATTTGTTTGATTCGGTGGCATATGCTATTATCCATCAGATGAGTTTTTTTAACCTGAGGTGAAAGTGGGTCCATGTGGATACGGCCCAAGGAAGCAAGAGACATGAGTATTGATAAAATGACAACGAAGGCCCAGGAAGCCTTGCAGGATGCGCAACGGCTGGCGGGGGAGTTCCACCATAGCGAGGTGGACACCATGCATCTGGTTTTGGCACTTGTCCGCCAGGAGGGCGGCGTGGTGCCATCCGTGCTGGAAAGAATTGGCGTGAAGGCGGCGCTGTTGGCGGATGTGCTGGAGCGGCAGTTGACGTCGCGTCCGCAGGTGCAGGGCGAAGGGCTGCAGCGCGGGGTGTCGCGCGAGCTGCAGACGACACTGGAGGCCGCCGCGAAGCTGGCAACACAGATGAAGGACGAGTACATCAGCGCGGAGCATCTTTTCTTGGCCGCGTTGGGGCGCAAGAATGGCGAGGCGGCCCAGGTGGCGGGGGGGCTCGGGATCACCGTCGAGTCGGTCTTGCAGGCATTGCAGGCGGTGCGCGGCAGCCGGCGGGTGACGGATGAGGCCCCGGAAGACAAATACGAGACGCTAAAAAAGTACGGACGCGATCTGACGGATGACGCCCGCCAGGGCAAGCTCGACCCGGTGATTGGGCGCGATACGGAGGTTCGTCGCGTCATGCAGGTCCTGTCGCGACGCACCAAGAATAATCCGGTGTTGATCGGGGAGCCTGGAGTTGGCAAAACAGCGATTGCCGAGGGATTGGCGCGGCGAATTGTGGCCGGCGACATTCCCGACGGGCTGAAAAACAAACGCGTGGTCTCGCTGGATTTAGGCGCAATGCTGGCGGGGGCCAAGTATCGCGGAGAATTCGAAGATCGCTTCAAGGCCTTCATCAAGGAAGTGGTGGATAGCGCGGGGGAGATTGTATTGTTCATTGATGAGCTGCATACGCTGGTAGGGGCGGGCCAGGCAGAGGGCGCCGTGGATGCCTCCAATATGATCAAACCGCCCCTGGCGCGGGGTGAGTTGCGCTGCGTGGGGGCGACGACCCTGAATGAGTATCGGAAGTATATCGAAAAGGATCAGGCCTTAGCCCGCCGCTTTCAACCGGTGCTGGTGGAGGAACCGAACGTCGAGGATACGGTGGCGATTCTGCGCGGGCTGAAGGAACGGTATGAGGCGCACCACGGCGTGCGTATTCAGGATGGGGCGCTGGTGGAGGCCGCCAAGCTGTCGCACCGGTACATCTCCGACCGGTTCCTGCCGGATAAGGCGATTGACCTGGTGGACGAGGCAACCAGCCGCCTGCGGATGGAAATCGACAGCATGCCCGTCGAGATTGATGAATTGGAACGGCGGATCATGCAGTTGGAGATCGAGCGTGAAGCGCTCAAGAAGGAAAAAGACGCGGCCTCGAAGGAACGCCTGCGGGTGTTGGAGAAGGACCTGGCGGAGCAGCGGGAGCAGAGCGCAGCGCTGAAGGCCCACTGGGAACGCGAGAAAGAGATCATCGGGGCAATCCGCGGGGGCACATCCGAACTCGATGCCCTGCATACGGAGCAGGAGCAGGCGCAGCGGCGCGGAGAATATGAGCAGGCGGCGGAAATTCAGTATGGAAAATTGCCGGCCGCCGAAAAGAAAATCCAGCAGGCACAGGCGGCGCTGGCCGAATTGCAACAGGGCCAGCGCATGCTGCAGGAAGAAGTGACGGCGGAACATATTGCCGAGGTCGTGGCGGCCTGGACGCACATCCCCGTCAGCAAATTGCTGGAAGGCGAAAAAGACAAGCTATTGCAAATGGAGGACCGGCTCAGCGAGCGGGTGGTGGGCCAGGGCGAGGCGGTGGAGGCTGTCTCGCGGGCGGTGCGGCGTTCGCGGGCGGGCTTGCAGGACCCCAACCGTCCGATCGGGTCGTTCATCTTCCTGGGGCCAACAGGCGTGGGCAAGACCGAGCTGGCGCGGGCGCTGGCGGAATTTCTGTTCGACGACGAACAGGCGATGGCGCGTATGGATATGAGCGAATACATGGAGAAGCATTCCGTGAGCCGCCTGATCGGGGCACCTCCGGGCTATGTGGGGTATGAAGAAGGCGGGGCCCTGACCGAGCATGTGCGACGCAAGCCGTACTCCGTGGTGTTGTTCGACGAAATCGAAAAAGCGCATCCGGATGTCTTTAATGTTATGCTGCAAATCCTGGACGATGGCCGATTGACGGATGGCCAGGGGCGCACCGTGGACTTCAAGAATACCGTACTGATTCTGACCTCGAATCTGGGCAGCGGTCTCATCCAGGACGCCATCGAGAAATATCCGAAGATGGCGCGAGGCGACGCGGAGTATACGGCTATGGAGCAGCAGGTGCTGACGACTCTGCGACAGAACTTCCGTCCGGAATTTCTAAATCGGGTAGATGATATCATTCTGTTCCGGAGTCTGAGGATGGACCATTTGCGTCAGATCGTGAGTATCCAGATCGAGCGGGTGAAGGGCTTTTTGGCGGAACGCAACATTCAACTGGAGTTGACCGAAGCCGCTGCCGAGAAGCTGGCAAGCGAGGGGTATGATCCCGCCTTTGGCGCGCGGCCCCTCAAGCGAGTGATTCAGCGCATGGTGCTCGATGAAATGGCCACAAAGGTGTTAGCCGGAGAAATCCCGGAGGGGGCCACTGTCGAGGTCGATGTCGATCCCGACCATCCCAGCCAGTTCGCGTTCAGCGTGAAGGGGGGAGTGGCGCTGACCTGACGGGAAATAGTGCACCCCGGAAAGCACCGGAATGACACGGAAGTAAATCAACTCAAGATAGTCTTCTAAAACGGAGGGCATTGTGAGTTCCCCCAAGCCCGAGAAAGGAAGCGGTGAAATACAATTCGGACAGGGTTCACCGCCGATCCAGCGGGGGGGGGGGGGCTGGGGGGGGCGACCCCCAATTGGCAGGATTGCGCAGGAACGCCGGGAATGCTAAAACAGCGGACTTGAAATGGCCGACAGACAGGCGGAAAGTAGATGACGCATGACGATGACATTTTCAGAACAACCGGACCGGATAGATGTTCGTTACGTCGCGAGACTAGCGCGCATGGCCTTGTCCGACGCCGAGGCGACGCTGCTCCAGGGGCAGCTCGAGGACATTCTGGCGTATGTGGATGAGTTGAAGCAACTCGATGTGACCGGGGTGGAGCCAACGGATATTGACAGTGAGGCGCAGACCGTCTGGCGCGAAGACGAGCCCCAGGCCGGGCTTTCCCGCGACGCGGCGCTGGCGAATGCCCCATTGGCACGGCATGGCCAATTTGTGGTGCCGAAGGTGATCGAATGAGCACCGCACTTTTTGAGTTGGGTTTTTTGGAGGCGGCCGATGCGCTGGCGAAGAAGGAGATTACCTCGCAGGAGCTGGTGCAGGCGTTGCTGACCCGGACCGAGGCGCTGGAGCCGGATCTGAATGCGCTGACGTGGTGGGATGCGGAGACGGCCCTGGCCGAAGCTCGTGCAGCGGATGCCGCGCGGGCCGCCGGCGATGAGCGCCCCTGGCTGGGAGTGCCCATCACGGTTAAGGACCTGCTCAATGTGAAGGGCCAGCCCTGTACGGCCGGGTCCGGTATTTTGAAGGGCTACGTGGCACCCTACGACGCGACCGTCATCGCGCGGTTACGGGCGGCCGGATGCGTGTGCTTGTCGCGGGCCAACACAGATGAATTTGCGATGGGCAGCAGTACCGAGACAAGCGTTTATGGCACGACGCGCAATCCGTGGGACCTGACCCGCGTGCCGGGCGGGTCCAGTGGTGGCCCCGCGGCAGCGGTGGCCGCCCGGCTGGCACCGGCGGCACTGGCATCCGACACCGCAGGTAGCATCCGCCAGCCGGCTGCCTTTTGCGGGATCACCGGATTCAAGCCGACCTATGGGCGGGTGTCGCGTTACGGGTGCGCGGCATTTGCTTCGTCGCTGGACCAGATCGGGCCCATGGCCCGCTCCGTGGAGGATGCGGCGGCGCTTTACCAGGCGATGGCAGGACAGGATGTGCATGACTCGACGACCTCGGCCCGGCCAGTGGGCGATGTGCTTGGTGACATGCGGACGGCCCCCAACCTGAAGGGGGTACGGTTGGGACTGCCGCGTCAGCATTTTGCGGAAGGCCTCGATCCGGAGGTGGAGAAACTGACGCGGGCGGCGGTGGCGCAGTGCCAGGCATTGGGGGCGGAACTGGTCGACGTGGATCTGCCTCACAGTCCGTACGGCATTGCCTGTTACTATGTACTGGGGCCGGCCGAGGCCTCGGCCAACCTGGCGCGCTATGACGGTGTCCGCTATGGCTTTCGTGCAGCGGCCGAAGACGTGCAGCAGATGTACGAGCAGACCCGGACGCAGGGATTCGGCGCAGAAGTAAAACGCCGCATCATTTTGGGCACCTATGTGTTGAGCAGCGGCTTCTATGATGCCTACTATTTGCGTGCCCAGAAGGTGCGTATGCTGATTCGCCGTGATTTCGAACGGGCGTTCGAGCAGTGCGATGCGCTTATCGGCCCCGTGACGCCAACAACGGCGTTCCGGATCGGCGAGAAGATTGCGGACCCGCTCCAGATGTATCTCGGCGACATCTACACCGTGAATGTGAACTTGGCTGGAATCTGCGGGCTCAGTGTGCCCTGCGGCGTCACGCCGGATGGGCTGCCGGCAGGCGTGCATCTGGTGGGGCCTGCCTTTGAGGATACGCGCATCCTGAAGATCGGCGCCGCCTACCAGCACGCCACCGACTGGCACCTGCAACGACCAAAGATCTAAGATGGTTCTCGCCAAGGACACGAAGGCCGTCAAGAAGCACACGGCATGGGTTGGACTGCTTAAATGGAACACACGGAATCAATGTAGAATTGAAATGGCAATAAACCGAGGAACTGAGAGTAATACTTCTTGGCGATCTTGGCGATCTTGGCGAGAGAGGATTTAAGGTTTTCATGAGCGATTTCATTCCATCTATCGGGCTTGAGGTACATGTGCAGTTGAAGACGCGCACGAAAATGTTCTGTGCGTGTGCCGCCCATGACGAAGGCGAACCGAATACGGCGGTGTGTCCGGTCTGTCTGGGGCTGCCGGGGGCGATGCCGGTGATCAACCGGGAGGCGATTCGCAAAACCGCCAAGGTGGGGCTGATGATTGGCTCCGAAATTTCGCTGCGGAGCACCTTCGACCGCAAGAACTACTTTTATCCGGACATGTCAAAGAACTATCAGATCACGCAGCAGGCATTGCCGCTATGTATCGGCGGCACGGTGGAGATCGAGGTGGGGGGACAGAAGAAGGTGATCCGGGTACACCACATCCATCAGGAAGAGGATGTGGCCAAGAGCACGCATATGGAGACCTCTACAGAGATCGATTTCAATCGTGCTAGCATGGCGCTGATGGAGCTGGTGACGGAGCCGGATATGGCTAGCCCCGACGAAGCCGTTGCGTTCCTGACCGCGCTCAAAGAGATGCTGATTTATGCGGACATCAGCGACTGCAATTTGGAAATGGGACACGTGCGTTGCGATGTGAATTCGTCCATTCGGCCGGTTGGCACGGACCCGCTCGGGGTGAAATCCGAGCTGAAAAATATGAACACGTTCAAAGGCATCCACCGCGCGCTGACCTACGAACTGGAGCGGCAGGTCCAGACGCTGCGGGCGGGCGGGACGCTGGCGCAGGAAACCCGGCGGTGGGACGATGAAGCGGGGATCACCTTGCCGATGCGCTCCAAGGAATATGCCCACGACTATCGATATTTCCCGGAGCCTGATTTGCCGCCCGTGGTGCTGACCCCGGACAGGGTCGCGGCATGGCGAGCCGAGCTGCCGGAACTGCCGGCGGCGCGACGTAAGCGGTTCATCCAGGACTACCGCCTGCCCGAGTATGATGCCGGCGTGCTGACGGCCGACAAGGCGATTGCGGACTACTTTGAAGCCGTTGCCCAGGCGTCAGGTAACTTCAAGGCGGCCTCGAACTGGGTGATGGGCGAACTGCTGCGGGCCCTGGGCGAAAAGGGACTCTCCATCGGCGAGGTTAAGATCACCCCCACGGCCCTGGCACAATTGATCGGCCTGGTGGATGCCAAGACCATCAGCTCATCGGCCGCCAAGGATGTCTTCCAGGTGCTGTTCGACGAGGGCGGAGACCCCGCCGCGGTGGTGAAACAAAAGGGGCTGGCCCAGGTGAGCGATACCGGGGCACTAGACGATTTTGCCGCACAGGCAATCCAGGCAAACGAAAAAGTGGTGGCGGACTTCCAATCGGGTAAGGAGGCCGCGCTGCAATTCCTGGTGGGGCAGGTAATGAAGCTCTCGCGGGGGAAGGCCAATCCCCAACTGGCGGCAGAGGCCTTGCGGAAGCAGTTGTCGCGCTGACGCGACACCGCATGATCGCAAGCCTGCCAACGTGTTGCTTGCGTTCGCCTCCCCGTCAACGGCCAATGGCCAACGCCTTTCCCATCAGCCTCGGCACCTATGGCGGGGAGCCGCCGGGTTGGCCGATAGAAAAGAGCTGGAGGCTATAGGTGTCCACGGGGGTAATGACAACGGTGTTGCCGGTAATAGCGTAGTGGTTGGTGGGCAGGAGCGACCAGTTCCAGGCACCGTTGGCAAGTACCGTGGCGCCCCATACATTTCCAGGAATGCCGGAGAGGCTGCTGACGCTGGCCACCAGAGTGGTGCCATCGATGGTTACGGATTCCGTCAGGCGATAGGGCAATGGGGCGCGGGTGACAGCGGTTTCGGCGGAGTAGGCAAAGACCGGCAGGGGCTCGCCGCTGACGGATAGATCGCCAATATAGAGTTTACGTTCGGGGCCCCCGCCGGCATTCCAGTTCCAAAAGCGGATAGTGGCGGGTTCATAGGTGGAGGCATCGGCGAAGGTACCTTCAAAGGCCTGGCCATTAACCGTGAGGCGGTAGGTGAAGCTGGACAGAATTTCCAGGGTGTTGGTTTTGGGCGTATTGCTCCAGGGCAGGCCGGTATTTTGCAGTTCGCTGTCGTAGATAACGAAGTTGTTGGTGCCGCCGTCGAATCGGAATTGCGTCAGGCGTTGACCGAATCGATTTTGAAATTCGACACCGATGGAGGAGGCCCCGGCCCCGCCATCGATGCCGCCATTTTCAAAGACAAACTGCACGGTATCGCCGGGCTGCAGGCCGGCGGCAAAGGGCCGGAGGACTTCGACGAGCCCACCGCCGTCGGCTTGCAGGGCCCAGGCGCGGGGGCCGAGGGAGAGGGTATTGGAATCCATGGCGCTGGAGGCCATGGAGGCGCCGGCTCCCTTGATGATCCAGGAGCCAAACTGTTGGCCGCCATTGGCCCCATTGGCCCACGTGGACGCATAGGTCGCGTTGGTCGGGGAGTCCCAAGCGCCGTCGTTAGGATTCACCGCGGAATTGGTACCGGAGACGCGGATGACATTGACGCCTTCGGCAAGAGGCACGGATGCAATATTCCAGTTGGTGGCATAGGCGAGGGTGCCCGCCATGCCATTCAGCCGATTGGTCCAGCTCAGGTGGCCCTGAAGCAAATGGGCCGAGCCTTGCAGGGTGATGGACGTGACGGCCGTGGCCACATTGGTGGCCGGAGCGGGGTGGGAAAGGGTGACATAGGGTTGATCGTCCGGCAGACAGTCCTGCACCTGCACATGCCAATCGGCCTGGTTGTTGTTGTCCCAGATTTGATTCGTGGACACCAGCCCGTTAAATACAAAGTCCACCTGCCACGTGTCGTCGGGAATGGAGTAGGTGGTGGTCCACTCGTTTTCGCTCACGGCAGACATGGGGATGGATTGGGCCTCAGCGGACCAGTCGTTACGTCCGATGTGCAACGCGATATTGCTGGCACCCATGAGCGGGCCGCCGTTGGGGTGATAGGTGATGTCGAGGGGAATGCAGCCCTGGGGTACGTAGGGTGACCAGGCGGCGGTGGAGGGGAGATCGCCACAGTTGGCAACCGGCACGCTCCAGTTCAGACCCTCGTTGTTGTCCCAGGTGTCGGCGCCATCGGTGAAGGACAGATTCAGCTCATAAGTGAGTTCTGGGATGGTGTAATCGAGGGTCCAGACCCCGCCGGAGGAGGACATGGGGTGGTTGGAGGGATTCTGCCAATTGTTGCGTCCGATGTAGGCGGAGACGGCAGTGGCATTAGTGAGGGGACCGTCGCCGGGATCATAGGTGATGGTGACGGTGGAGCCGCAGCCATCGGGGTTGGGCGGATCGAATGTGGCGGCGGAATCGGCGGGGATGGGGGTTTTGGCGTACATCTGGATGGAATAGGCCCCCAGTTCCAGAGCGGCGGTGGCACCAGCCCCAGCCACGACGGGGGCACCGACCGCCGGGCCTTTGTCATGAAACAAACTGTCATAGGTCTGCGAATCCGAGTTATAGAGGCAGTACCAGGTGCCAGCGGAGGGAAAGGCCATGTCGTAATTCGTGAAATCTGTGGCGGAGGCATTGACCACCAACATCAATTCGTCGCGCCGGGAAACACCGACCACCTTGGCCGAGTTATTGTTGTGGCGCACTTGGATCTGGCTGTTGTCCTTGAGCGCGCCGGTGTTGCCATAGGCATTTCGGCGCAGATGAATCAGGTCGGAAAAGGCGCGCACAATACCGGCATTGCTGTTGGTCAACTCCCAGCGCAGGGCCTGATCGTTGGAAAATGTGTAATCTTCATGCATTTCCGAGCCAGCAAAAATCATGGGGATGCCGGGCGAAATGAGGGCAATGCCATGAGCCAGCAAGGCGCGTTTTTTAGCCCAATAGCTTTGGGGGTCGCCGGAATCGATGTCGCGGGGCAGGCGGTGTTTGTCATTGAGATCGCCGCAGGAGTCGTGGCTTTCAGCGTAGCGGACGGAATCGAAGCCGCCATTGGAGAGATAGCCCGCGAGCATGTTCATATCGCGGTCGGCGTCGCTGCCGGTGGTGGCCAAATAGCGGATATCGTTGAGAAAGGCGTGGTCCCATTGGGATTCAAAGTTCACGCTTGGATTGAAGGCATGGTCTTCGGCGATGCGATAGGCGTCGCCAAACTCATCGCGGGTCATTGCGTTGATGTCGGCCAGCATATCGCTGCCGTCCTGATTCCAGGACCCGCTGGCATGTCGGATGTTATAAACCGAGTCCCAGCGGAAGCCGTCGACCTGGTATTCGGCGAGAAACATGCGGATTTGGCCCTTGATGTAGTCGCGGACTTCGGCGCGGCCATAGTCGGGGCGGGTTTGCCCCCAATCGGTATCGGCCTTCCAGTCGTTGTAGAAATAGATGCCGCCGAGGCCATTCTCGGACCAGCCGTCGTATTGCCACATTTCCAGATCGGAGGGGTCATAGTGGTTATGGACAACGTCGAGGATGACCGCGAGGCCGTTTTCATGGCAGGTTTTGACGAACCGCTTGAGGCCGTCAGGTCCGCCAAACGAGGCCTCAATGGCGTAGGGGTCGGAGGGGTTGTAGCCCCACGAGCGATCACCGGGAAATTCGTTGACGGGCATCAGTTTGACCGCCGAGATGCCCAGGGCCTTGAGGTAGGGGAGTTTCTCAAGGCACTGGTCAAAGGTGGACGGCAGCCAGCTTTCGGCATTAAAGGTGCCAACGTGCAGTTGGTAGATGACCAGATCATTGCGCCAGATGCGATTGAAGTTGGTGGAATCACCCCAGTTGAAGGCGTCGGGATCATAGACGATGCAATTGCCGGCAGAATTGACCACGCGCCGGGCGCGCGGGTCTTTTTTATACGTGCCATTGACGATGAATTTATATTCGTCGCCGCTTTTAGCACCGGCACTGTCGACGGACCAATAGCCATTCCACGAGCCCCCGGGCATATCTTTGCCTAGTGTCGTAGACCCCCAGCCATTGAAACTGCCTTTGACGGCAACCGAGGTGGCATTGGGGGCCCAGGTGCGGAAGGTGACACCGGTGCCGGAGGTGTCGGCGTATGGCGTCGCGCCGATGCCCGACCGCGCCGATTGCCCCAGTGCCGGGGGCGCGATAACCAGACAGAGAAATATGGGGGCCAACAGATAGCGTGAATACATGTCAGGAGCGTACCCGGCGTAAAACGCTTTTGCAATCGCTTATCCGCAATATCTGGAAGCCGTAACGGGGGGGGATGACAGGGCGATCAACAACGATCAGCCCCCAACACATCCCCCCCCCACAGATGGTTATCCCGGCGGGGGCGTCCATTCGACAGGGAGCGGCACGAAGATGTAGGGGAAGGGGTCGAGGACCTCCTCGATGTATTCTTCTATCTCGGCCGGTTTCATAGCCGGCGGGGTGGCGGACGTCCATTCAGGCACGTCGCGGGCGCGAGCTGCGCGGACCAGTGAGGCGTTCGGGGGGCGGGTTTGGGAGAAGACTTGCAGCGAATAGCGGCTGAGATCCAGGGGCAGGGTGGATTGGCCGGTGGGTAGTCTGAACCCGTTGCCCGGTTGGGGACCGAGATTGTCAAAATCCTTGGCATAAGCGGAGGAACCGGAATTGTAGTGGCAAAACCAGGCCCCAGAGGCCGGGAACCGAACGCCGTAATTTTTGACCGAGTTGCCGGAAAGATTCAGAACGACCACCGTCGATTTATTGCGCGGCGCGTTGCGCTGCCGCCGGGTGTAGGCCATGACCTTGGCCTCGTTGTCCAGATGGACCACGCGCAATTCCTCGCCCTGAAGTCCGGGCGTGAAGCCTTTGAGATTGCGCCGCAGATGGATCAAATCGGCATTGGCGCGCACGATGCCTTTGTGGGTGCGCTGGGCTCGCGCCCAGGGGAGGGGGCTCTGATCGCTAAAGGGGGTGGTCTCATGCATCTCCATTCCCTGGAGCAACATGGGGGACCCGGGAACGGTCAAGGCGATTCCGCCCGCGACCAAAGCGAGGGCACGGGCACGGACGCTATCGGGATGGGCGGGGTCGATATAGGCCGGCAGGCGCTGGTGTTGGTTCAGGTCGCCGGCGGAATCGTGGCATTCGGCAAACACGACCCATTGGAATCCCTGCAGTCGCTCAAGTGCTTCGGCGAACAAGACAAGATCGCGCTGGTCATCCGTGGCGCTCATCAATGTGGACAGGGTGGTTTGGAACGCCGAATGCCACTGGGCGTCGAAGCCTACCCCGCCGCCATCGAAGGCATGGTCTTCGGCAATGCGTAAGGCATCGGCATGGTGTTTGCCCATCCAGGTGTTAATCTCGGAGAGCAGCCGGTCGCCATCGGCATTCGAGTGGGCACCCTCCAGCGTGTAGCGAATATTGTGAACGGAATCCCAGCGGAATCCATCGAGTTGGAATTCCTCAAGAAACATCCGAATGGAATCGCCAATGAAGGCGCGAACTTCGGGGCGGCTGAAATCGGGGCGCGGCCCCCACGGCGTGGTGGCGCGGTCGGGGTCGCTGTAGAAATATATCCCGCCATCGCTGGGCGGCAGGCGCTGATCAAATTGCCAGGTGGCGATTTGTTCGGGGCCATAGTGGTTGTGAACCACATCCAGCAGAACCGCGATGCCGTTTTCATGGCAGGCGCGGATGAAAGAGCGAAAGGCGTCGCCGCCGCCATAGGCGGATTCGATGGCGAACAGATCGCCGGGGTTATAGCCCCAGGAACGCTCGCCCGTGAACTCGTTGATCGGCATGAGCTGGATGCAGTTGATGCCGAGTGCCTTCAAGTAGGGCAGGCGCCGGGTGGCCTTCTGAAACAGGTCGCGGGACCCGGGAATTCCGCTCGCAAAAGTTCCCAGATGCATCTCGTACATCACCAACTCTTCGCGCGGCGGCATCGTCCAGCTGCGGGCGGCGGCACCCCATAGAAAATCACGCGGGTCCACGATGACACCCTTGTTTTCTTCTTGGCTGACGGCCCGCGCGCGCGGATCGCGTCGCTCGAGGCCATCGATAACAAACCGGTAGGCGTCACCCGGACGCGCGCGCCGGCTGTCCAGCGTCCAATGGCCGGGGCGGCTGGGTTCCGGCTTCAGGTCTGTTTTCTTCCACCCATTAAAGTCCCCACTGACCGCCACGGACTCGGCATTGGGCGCCCAGACGCGAAACGTGACAAAGCGGCCCGCTCCCTGGCCCTGCACAGTGGCGCCCATGGGGACGGTGGAGACGGCCTGGGCCAATGGGGTTTGCAGGGGCGTCAGCCATCCCACAGCGAGGAGGATGGCCAGAAGACAATGGCGGTGCACGGGACTCATGGTTGCGGTGGAGAATACCGGAGGATGCTCATAAGCGGCAAGGCCCTAGTTGAAGGAATGGATATGGGGATGGAGCCGCGGGCGGCCCGTTTCAGCCGCCTTCGTCCGGCCCCATTTGTTGCGTACCGCGCCGCCGTCAGGCTGTTTTGCCGCTGGAAAACAGGGCATGGGCATGATAGGGTCCCCTCATCATGTTATGCGAGAACTGTCAGCAAAATCCCGCGACGGTCCATGTGACCCAAATCGTGGACGGCAAGGTGGCTAAGTTCCATCTGTGCGAGACCTGTGCCCAACTCAAGGGGCTGGATGTGCCGGAGCAGGCGCTGGATCTGGGTAACATGCTGGAGACGCTCAAGGAGCAGCTAAATCAATTGCAGACGGCGTCGGGACCGGCGACACTGGAACGTGCCGTCACCTGTCCGGTGTGCGGTACCACGCGCACGGAAATTCTCAAAACGGGCCGCATGGGGTGCGACCATTGCTACGAGGCCTTTACCGCGGAGATGCTGCCGGTTGTCATGTCGCTGCAACATGCCGAGCAACACATGGGCAAGGTGCCGCAGCGGTCCTCCAAGCGAATGAAAGCGTCGGTGGAATGGGTGCGGTTGCGCCGTGAACTGGAGCAGGCCGTTGCCGGCGAGAACTATGAACAAGCCGCGCATCTGCGCGATCAAATCAAAGCCCTAACCCCCGTGGAAGCGCCGACATGAAGGGGGACGATTCTGTCACCGCGCCACTGACCGAGGAGGCCTATCGCGAGGCCTTCGGTATCGTGTTGAGCAGTCGCGTGCGCCTGGCGCGCAATTTGCGCGGCCTGCCGTTTCCCGATCGCGCCTCGCCCGCTATCCGCGCGGACGTCCTCCACCGGGTCTGCCAGGCGGCAAAGACGGAGCTGCCGGTGCAGGATGTCCTGGCGGGCACGGAGCGGCTGTTTCGTCAGCGGCTGTTCGAGGCGCATTTGATCAGCCGCTCGTTGCTCGAAGAGCGCCCGGAATCGGCGGTCTGCATGGATGAGGCTCGGCATCGGGCCGTGATGGTCAACGAGGAAGATCACCTGCGTATTCAGGCCTTGCGTCCCGGGCTGGCCCTGCAAGGGGCCTGGCAGGATGCAAATGCTCTCGATGATGTGCTCGAGCAGCAGCTTGATTATGCCTTTTCATCGGTGCTGGGCTATCTGACGTGTTGTCCCACGAATGTCGGCACAGGGATGCGCGCGAGCGCGCTGATGCATTTGCCGGGGCTTGTGCAGATGCAGGAAATAGAACCCATCATCCGGGGGCTCAACAAAATCGGCCTGACCGTGCGTGGACGCTGGGGCGAGGGAACGGCAGCGATTGGCCACCTGTTCCAGGTGTCTAACCAGATGACCCTGGGCCTGTCGGAAAACCGTATCGTGAAAGATTTGGAGCAGATTGTGGACGAACTCGCACGGCATGAAGCCAATGCCCGCGAGCGGTTCAAGCGCGAGCAACGGCGAAAGGCGACCGACTTGGTGGCCCGGGCAGAGGGCGTTTTGCTCTCGGCGCGGCTGATGACGACTCAGGAGGCCCTGGAACGGTTGTCGGAATTGCGCCTGGGGATTGCCCTGGGCTTGACAAAGAAGATTGAGATGCGGACGGTAGACCGCTTGCTGCTGGACGTGCAGCCGGCGCACCTCCAAACCTTGGCCGAGCGGGCCATGGGCCGCGACGAACGTGATGAGGTTCGCGCCGATCGGCTGCGGACAGCACTGGGACGGCGACCGTCCCGACGAACAAAGAGGAGTACATGAATAATTTTACGCCAAGAGCACAACAAGTCTTGCAGCTAGCGCGGCGGGAAGCCGACCGGTTTAACCACGGATATATTGGAACCGAGCATCTGCTCCTGGGGCTGATTGCCCTGGGGGAGGGCGTGGCGGTGGCCGTCCTGCGCCGAATGGGCCTGGATGTGGAGACCGTCCGCATGGAAGTCGAAAAGGCGGTGGGGGTAGGGTCCGACATGAAGACGGTGGGCAACGTTCCCTACACCCCGCGGGTCAAAAAGGTGCTGGCCCTGGCGGGGGCCGAGGCGCGTGCCATGAATGTGGATTTTGTTGGCACCGAGCATATCCTGCTCGGCTTGATGCGCGAGGGCGAGGGCGTTGCCGCCCGGGTGCTGGCCAATCTCAAGGTCGATGTCGAGCAGACTCGCCACTTGGTCTTCAAGGAACTGGACCCCTCCTATGAGCCTGGACAGACGGCGCCCGACGGCGAACTCGGCGGGCCGCCCCCCGAGCTTAAACCGGGCAGCGGTGCGCCCAAAGAGCCTAAGACTCCCGCGTTGACCGCATTTGGACGCGACCTGACCGCCCTGGCGGAAAAGGGCGTGCTGGACCCCGTGATTGGGCGCTCGGACGAAATCGAGCGCGTCATCCGCATCCTCTGCCGTCGCACCAAAAATAATCCCGCCCTGCTGGGCGAGGCCGGCGTCGGTAAGACGGCCGTCGCAGAAGGCTTGGCGCAAGCCGTCGTAAATGGTGAAGTACCGGAGCTGCTGCACGGCAAACGCATCGTGTCCTTGGATTTGGCGCTGATGGTCGCGGGCACCAAATACCGCGGGCAGTTCGAGGAACGCATCAAGGCCGTCATGGATGAAATCCGGCGGGTCAAGAATGTGATCCTGTTCGTGGATGAGTTGCACAGTCTGGTCGGGGCGGGAAGTGCCGAAGGGGCCATGGATGCCGCCAATATCCTCAAGCCGGCGCTCTCGCGCGGCGAACTGCAGGTGGTCGGGGCGACGACGCTCAATGAGTATCGCAAATTCATTGAGAAGGATGCCGCCCTGGAACGCCGGTTCCAAAGCGTGCTGGTGCGCGAGCCCTCCATCGAGGAATCGTTGGAAATTCTCAAGGGGCTGAGTAGTCGCTACGAGGCCCATCATCATGTTGTGTTCACTCCCGAAGCCATTGAGATGGCTGTGCGCCTGTCGGCTCGCTATTTGCAGGATCGCTTTCTGCCCGACAAGGCCATTGACGTGATCGACGAGGCCGGTGCGCGCGCCCGAATCGGCGCCATGACCCGCCCCCTCCACGTCAAGGACAAGGAAAAGGCTGTTGTTGGCCTTCAGGAGCAGCGCAACACAGCCATCAAGGAAGAGCGCTTCGAAGATGCCGCCACGCTGCGTGATGAAGAACGCGCCTTGCGCACAACGCTCGATCAGGAGCTGGAGGCCTGGCGCAAAAGCCATACCGAAAAAGTCGTGGATGTCACCGAGGAGGATGTCCGCCTGATCGTGTCCAAATGGACCGGCGTACCGCTGGAAAAAATGGAACTCAAAGAAACGGCCAAACTGCTAGAAATGGAAACGGTCCTGGCCAAAACCGTGATTGGGCAGTCTGCAGCTCTGGGGTCGATCAGCCGGGCCCTGCGGCGTTCGCGTGCCGATTTAAAGGACCCGCGCCGCCCAATCGGTTCGTTCATCTTTATGGGCCCAACCGGGGTGGGCAAAACCCTGTTGGCCAAATCGCTGGCCGAATTCATGTTCAACTCCCCCGATGCGCTCATCCAGATCGACATGTCCGAATACATGGAGAAGTTCAACGCCTCGCGCCTGGTTGGCTCTCCACCCGGTTATGTCGGCTACGAGGAGGGCGGCCAGCTCACCGAGCGCGTGCGCCGTCGGCCCTATTCCGTGGTGCTGTTCGACGAAATTGAAAAGGCTCATCCGGATGTCATGCACATGCTGCTGCAGATTCTGGAAGAAGGCCGCCTCACGGATGGCCTGGGCCGTGCCGTGGACTTCCGCAATACCATCATCATCATGACATCCAACATCGGCGCGGATATCATGCGCAAGGGGGCGGGATTGGGATTTGCCGGGCATACGCAAGAGGCCGATTATGACACCATGCGCAAGCAGATGTTAGATGCCGCCAAGAAAACCTTTCGTCCCGAATTGCTTAACCGTGTCGAAGAGATCATTGTCTTCCGCTCACTCCAGCAGGAGGATATCCGGGTCATTCTGGAAATTGAAGTGGACAAAGTCGCTGCGCGTTTGAAAACACGCGCAATCACGCTCTCAGTGCTGCCGTCTGCATTGGATTTCATGATGTCGCGCGGTTTCGACCGGCAATATGGGGCACGTCAGCTCCGCCGCTCGGTTGAACGCTGGCTGGAAAATCCGATTGCTGAGGAAATATTGCGAGGGCAGATTCCCGATGGTGAGATCATTGAAGTCGAGGCCGGGGACGACAAACTGGTGTTTCATCCGCCCACAGGGAGCCCCCCCCCTCCGCCGCCTAAAAAACCAGCCAAGAAGCCCGCCAAGAAAAAGGCCAAAGCGTCAGCCTCCAAAGCATCCAAGTCATCCGCCAAGAAGGCCAGCCGTCCCCCAAAGAAAGCGCCCCCGCCATCATGAGCTTTCGAGTTTACAACACGCTGACACGCCGTCTGGAGGAGTTTGTGCCGCAGCAGCCGGGCCATGCCCGCCTGTATACCTGTGGGCCCACGGTCTACAACATCGCCCACATCGGCAACTTCCGGGCCTATGTCTTCGAAGACCTGCTCCGGCGCTGGCTCCAATTCAAGGGCTTCCGGGTCACACAGGTCATGAATCTGACCGATGTGGATGACAAGACCATTCGCGACTCCCAGGCCGCCGGACAGCCCCTGACGGAATTTACGGCGCAGTTCAAACACGCCTTCTTCGACGATATCCGCGCGCTCAACATCGAGCCCGCCGAGCATTATCCCGCCGCCACGGACCATATTCCTGAGATGATCCACCTGATTCAGGTGCTGCTGGACAAGGGCTATGCCTACCAGTCAGATGATGGTTCAATCTATTTCAGCATCGACAAGTGGCCGTCCTACGGCAAGCTGGCACAGCTCAATCGCGAAGGAATGCGTCCCGGTGCGCGAATTACCGCGGATGAATATGATAAGGAAAATGTGGCCGATTTTGCCCTTTGGAAGGCTTGGGATGAGCAGGATGGCGACGTGGCCTGGGAGTCGCCCTGGGGACGGGGACGCCCCGGCTGGCACATTGAATGCTCGGCCATGAGCATGAAGTACCTCGGGCCGAGCTTTGACATTCATACCGGCGGGGTGGACAATATCTTTCCTCATCACGAAGACGAAATTGCCCAGAGCGAGGCCGCCACCGGGCAGCCCTTCGCCACCTATTGGCTCCATTGCGCCCACTTGATGGTCGACGGCCAGAAAATGTCCAAGTCCCGCGGCAATTTTTATACCTTGCGTGATGTGCTCGCCCAGGGTTACACCGGACGCGAGATCCGCTACGAACTCTTGGCCACCCATTACCGCGCGCCGCTGAATTTTACCTTTGCCTCGCTCGTTGCCGCTCGTACGGCTTTGCGCCGGATCGATGAATTTACTGCGCGCCTGGCCGAGCTGGCCCAGGGCGCGGCGGCCGCCGACCTGCCGGGGTGGGCCGATACGGCGGCCCTGCACTTTGAAGCCGCGATGGACGATGACTTGAATATCTCCGCTGCGCTGGCCGCGCTCTTCGCGGCCATCCGCGAGGGCAATGCCGCGATGGATGCCAAAACACTGACCCCGGAGGGAGCCGCGGCCGTGCAGGACCTCTTCCGCCGCTGGGATACCGCTTTGGGTGTCTTGCAAAAGCCGACGCAGGTCATTCCCGACGATGTCCAGGCCTTGCTCGACCGCCGCCAGGTCGCGCGCGCCGAAAAGGACTGGGCCCAGTCCGACGCCCTCCGCGACGAAATCACGGCGCGGGGCTGGACCGTTAAAGACACCCCCAAGGGCCAGACCGCCACCAAAGCCTAATCGTGAAGGCCGTCCACGAAATTTTGCCGATTCACTTCACCGTAGTCCGTTCCTACATGAAGGCTAGCGGCGTCCAGGCGGGACGGCTGATCAACTTCTTTTCAAGACCGTTGTCATGATGATTCCTGAGTTCGTGAGTTCTGATTCTAGTTTGGAGGGTTTGAGATGGTGCACGGTAGATTAATTACGTTCGAAGGCCCCGAGGGGGGGGGAAAGAGTACGCAGGCAGCGATGTTGATCGCCCGCCTGGAAGAGCGTGGACTCGAAATCATCTATACCCGCGAGCCCGGCGGTACCAAACTGGGCGAAGCCATTCGCGGCATCCTGCAGTATGACGCCGCCGGCGAAGACCCGTGTCCGGAAAGCGAAGTCCTGCTGTTTGAGGCCAGCCGCGCCCAACTCGTACGCAAGGTGATCCGGCCCGCGCTGGAGCGTGGCGCCTGGGTCGTGTGCGACCGCTTCTTTGATTCCACAACCGCCTATCAGGGCTTCGGACGCGGGTTCTCTGTGGAATTGATCGAAACCATCAACCGCTTTGCCATCGGAGATACCCTGCCCGACATGACCCTCCTGCTGGATGTCAACATCAGCCTAGGCATGCAACGCTGCGCCAAACGGCAGGAGGGCAAAAAAATCAAATACGACCGGATCGAAAGTGAAGCCCTCGAGTTTCATGAAAAGGTCCGTCAAGGCTATCTGGAGCTGGCTCGGCGCTATCCGGATCGCTTCCGCAAGGTCGATGCCATGCGCCATCCCGAGCCGATTGCCGCAGATATCTGGACACTGGTGAGCGATGCCTTCTTCCCCGAAAATTGATCAGGCACTCACGGATTTGCGGCGGACAATTGTCGCCGACCGCATGCCTCACGCGCTGCTGGTGTCGGGCCGCCCCCGCGGCAGCGGCAGCGATTTCGTGCGCGGCTTGCTGTGCCTGTTGTTCCCCAATACGCCTCCCGACCAACTGGATGAACACCCGGATATTTACTGGGTCGAGCCCGAAAGCAAATCGCGCCAGATTCGGGTCGAGGAGCAAATCCGCCCCCTGATCAAGTTCATCAGCCTGACCGCCTATTCCGGCGGGTGGAAGGCGGGCATTGTGTTGTTTGCCGACCGGATGAATGCCAGCTCACAGAATGCCCTCCTGAAGACCCTCGAAGAACCCCCGCCGCATAGCCTGCTGGTTTTGGTGACGGATATCCCCGCCGCCATGCTCCCGACCATTCGCTCGCGCGCCCAGTACCTGGATGTTCTGGACGAAAGAGACGCCGGACAGGCTCCTTGGCAGCCGCTGGTCATGGAATTGCTGCGAAATCCGCCCGCCCGCCGGGGGGCCGATATGGTGGCCTGGACCGATCGCCTGACCGCCCCATTGCGCACCCTGGGAGAATTGGCTAGCGACGAAGAAACCGCCCGCCAGGAAGCGCTGATGGCCGCTCGCGAGTCCGATCAGATGTCCAAAGCCGATAAGGCGGTTGTCGATGGCCGCGTTGCCTCGCGCGTCAAAGAGATGCGCGAAGAATTGCTGCGAACCCTCCAGCTTTGGCAGCGCGATGTGCTGGCCTGTGTGCAACAGGCCGAGGCCGCCCCGACCTGGTTTCCGGACGATGCGGACGCCATTGCCGCTCAGGCCCAGAGTCTCTCGTTTGCCGAGGCCCTGCGCCGGGTTCAGGCCGTTGATGATGTCCGCGAATTGCTGGAACACAATATCCGCGAATCTGTCGCCCTGTTACGTCTGGCTCGCGCTGTCTCCCTCCCAGCCTGATCCATCACAACGGGCCGCTTCCTCGAGTCGCGTCTGTCCGCCTTGAGTCGACAATTCCGTGTCCTCACAGGTCCAATTTTGGCCCGTTGGCGCTTGCCGTATATCCCGCTTTCCGGGTTATCGTTCTCGCTCCCAAAGCGCATCGTAAACAACGGACCACGGAACCTGACGGCGAATAGCGGCGGATTTTCCCGCCAGAGTCGAGCCACCCTCAGCGGCCTCTGTCGCGGCCTGAACCAGCGCTGGCTCGACGCCGGACGCGCAGATGAGCCACAGCAGCATCTTGGGTTCCACAATGTGATTATAGACATAGCGGGCGTCACGGTCCGGGGTGCTTTTGCGCGCGTAGGTGCCGGTGCCGGAATGGGGGTCCAACCATCCCAACCAGTGGTCTTTTTGTGTCGTGTAGGTGTTGTAGCCACGTTGGCCGGGGGACACCGGCTCATCAGACGGCAAATCGCGTATGGCCTGGATCAACCACACAATGCTTTCAGGGAGCTCCTGAGTTGCGGCATGCGATGCAACCGCTGGCGGGTCACTGGAGCCTTCGCCCGACCGCTGGGCACCCCAAACTGTCAACGATGACAGCAGCAAAACAATAGAACAAAGTGTCATCTTCATAAGCAAACCCTAACAAGAGGCAATGGGCCGGTCAATCAATTGCACCCCATCGAAATAGCCCAGAAGAAGGGAAGCCCGAGCCCAACAACAAACGCCCAACGCCCAACAATCACCGGAGTGTCCGGAGGCGGAATGTGCGACGGCTATTGCAATAGAGGAGGGCATGGGCGGCCTCGCGGGCACCGCGGGAGAAGCGGGGCCAGTCGCGCAAATTGCTCTGCAAAAACAAATCGATGGCTTTCTCCAGCGTGCAGTGGGTTTCGCGCAGATCGCGGGTCAGGCGGGTAGTGAGCTGGGTCCGCCAATGGGCCTCCACCAATATCAGGCGATCAAGCTGGACGCGAACGGATTCATGCGCGGCAATCTCGCCATCGGCAAGCAGCAGGCGGCCGGCCGGAACACAGATATCTTCCCGGAGAGTGCCGGCGACGGGATCGAAGACGGGCTGGCGGAGGGAGCCGCCCTGTCGGAAATCCGCGAGGGTTTGGTGCAGGCGGCGCAGATCGTTGGCGTCGGGGTGCGACCCGAAGCGTCCGTGGGCCGGACGTTGCTGGCGCGGCAGCCGGAAGTCGTCGAGCGACAGGATGCGCGATCCGGGCAGATGGTGGCGGAGCCAGCGCGCGAGGGTGCTTTTGCCGCCACCGCCGGGGCCGCCAATGCCGACAATGAACGGGCCAACCGCGGCGGCGGCTTCGTGGGCCAGCCAGGCGCGGACCTGCTCGAAGCAGCGGAGGCTGGCGGCATTCACATGCTGGGGGCATGAGGTCGGGATCATGGGGCTCCAGGGGTTCCATAGCGTGGAAACCTGTTTTCCACACCATGGAAAAGATGTAACCGATTTTTCCACAGTATGGAAACTTTCTTTCCACACTGTGGAAAACGGGGAGGGTAGCCGACGTTCAATAATTCGGGAAAACCCCCTTGGAAAATGAATCTGGAAATCAGGAAGACAAGAAATTGGGGAAGAAAACCAATAAAAGTGAAAGGGTGGGGGGACGCTTCCCCCCTATAGGTGCGCCCGCTGGGCGCGCCAGACCGGGCGCAGGAGACCCCGCCGCCTCCCTCCGGCCATCCCCGTAGACCCATCCAGGCTTCCGCCCCATGAGCAAAATACATACGCCCCCGCGGGGCTTGTTCAACCCAGGATTGCAGCGTGGCTTCGCACGCGACTAATCCCTACATTGTTCGACTTCCCGGGTTCATCCTGTAAATGTAACCCTGACTTTTTGGTTGAATAGGCCACAGGATACGATGTGTCTGGTATCGTTCGGATAGTTGGATAGTTTATAAGATACTAATTGAAATATATTTACCTCGGGAACTTCTGAAATCAGTTCTTTCCAAAAGTCGGGCCTAGCTGAGATCATATCAGACAGGATAGGCTTATACATCGTATCTGGCATATCCTCTCCGTTTGCACGATTCCATGCCACGTGCGCAAATAGTAAGCCTGCAGCGACGGCTTCGCAGGTAGGCACTAGATCTGGTCTCATTAGTGTAAGCATGGCCATTTCTTTAAGAATAACCGACAGTGGTATTGAAGGGGAATTAATCATTATAATTGGTGTCGAACGTCACGGGTCAGGGGAACCGACACCTTGTGGCAGATATCCTGCAACCGGTTGTTGAACTAAGCCGCTACGCGGCAGTTGACGGATCACACACTCGTCGTACCGATTCACAGGGGTCATGCTAGCTGGAAGTGGGCGGGCCATCAAGCCCGTTCGCAACCTAGGAGACAGACCATGA
>JAQUJC010000051.1 GCA_028681135.1 Kiritimatiellia bacterium
GGGGGGGGGGGGGGGGGGGGGGGGGGGGGGGTATTGTTGCGGCGGTGGCGCCAGGCCAGTACGATGCCGCCGATGACCAAGGCGGTCAGCAGCAAGGCGGCGAGGCGGTGCAGGGGCGCGGGCGGATAGGTCCACAGCACGCATTGGGGCAGGTCGTATTGGAACAAGGCACGGCAACTACGGGCTACGGCCTGGAAGGAGAGTCCGGCAAAGAGCGGGGGCTCGACATGGGACGGTTCGGCCAAGACCTGGGGCAGGAAGGCCAGGCCCATAGCCAGGGGCACACTCAGGTAGGCCAGCCACGGTCGCAGCGGGCGGGGGTGCTGGCCCCAGGCCCAGAGGCCGGCGAGACCCGCCGCCACCAGAAATGGCAGGAGTTGCAGGTTGACCCACAGGCCCAGCCCGGCCACCAACGCGAGGGCCAGAGCATGGCGCAGGGAGGGACGGAAGCTATCACGAGCGAGAAAAGGCAGCGCCAGCAGCAGCAGCAGCGTGCCGAAGAAATACGTTTCCGGATACCCTCCATAGGGGGCGGTGGTGTACCAGGTGCTGGACCAGCCCGGGATGGCCGGGACCAGCGCCGCGGCCAAGGCGGCCCACGGACCGTGGCCGCGACGAAAGAAACAAAATGTGACGACGACCCAGGCGAGGGCGAAGCTGATGGTCACCAGCGTCATGGTGACGGGGCTGGCGGGCAGTACCCAAAAAACCAGCGCCAGCAGATAGGCTTCCAGGGCACCGAGGTACGATTGGCCAGCGAAGAACGCCGGCCGGTCACCATCAAGGATATCGAGCGCCATTTGACCGACTACGGCGGTATCGAGGGTCGTGCTATGGGCTTTCCAAGCCAGTGTGAGCCGCAGACTGGCGGCCACCAGCAGCACCAGCCCCATGAGTGATAGGTGTGCGGCGCGGGTCGTGCTCATGGGCGATAGCGGAGGGTAACGTGGCGATTGGTGCCGGGCTCCACGCCGATGAACGTGATCCCGCGTCCCACCTCGCAGGGAAAAAGGGTGGCGCCTGGCGTGGCCTGCCAGCCGGGAGTCCAGTTGTATTTAATGACGATCCGATCTTGGGGGTGGTCCAACTCCACCTCGAGGCGATTGAAGGTGGCTGCGACCGTTCCACAGCCTTCCAGGAATAGAGATGGCCAGCGCTGAGTTTCAAAGATGGCCACCCGCCCAATTTCATGCACCGGCCGATAGTAGCGGGGCGTGCCGCGCAGCGTTTCCTTCCAATAGTCGTGCCAGGTCACAATGTGAGTGACGTTGTGTAAATCCATGAAGGAAAACAATACATCCGGGCCATCGTATCGGAACTCGCGGGGGGGATACTCGTATTCCACCAGCTTCGGGGAAAAGCCATAGAAATCGGCGGCCATCATTTCGCGTCCGGTAAATAGCGGCAGGGCAGCAATTTTGGCGCCGCCATAGCCGTGAACGGCCCGCCCGGCAAATAGGACACGCCCGCCTTCGGGGACATGCTCAGATAGCCATTCCACCAGGTCCTGATTCGATTCGGGTTGGGCGTGGAATGGTGCGAGACCTTTTCCGTTCCAGGCTTTGGCACCTTGATAGCCTCCGATCAGCAGGAGCGCCACGGCCCAGGCGACACCTGTTCGCAGGGCCGCACCGCGAAGCGACCGCCGGGCGGGAGTTGCCAGAGCGCGATCGATCAGGCGGTCCACCCACAATGACGCCGGCACAATGGCCACCAGGGCGGCGGGGATAATCAGGCGCTCGGTCTGAAGAATTTTTTTAACTTCCTCGCCCCAGCCGGAAATCAGCAGCAGCAGCAGTGCCAGCGGGGCAAAGAAGCGCCGGACCGGACGCGGCAGGCAAAGGAAGCCGCCGACGAAGCCAAAGATGAGAATCAGAGGATGCGTGCCACGCAGGTTATGGCCCAAGACCCCCCAGCCGTTGTAAAGATGCTCTATGACAGTTTGACGGGCGGATACGGCCATGAATCCGCCGATGGTGGAATGGCGCAGCGGGACCAGGGCCAGGGGCAGCAGCAGCAGCAGCAGGAGAAGCGCCACGCCCAGAAGCCACTTCCATTTGCCGGGAAGAAATTGGCGGGAATGACCCAACAGCACCAGCCCGAGGGGAACGGCGACGATGAGCGATCCCGGCCAGGCCAAAAAGGTGAACCCCATCAGGATCAGCAGCAGCAGGGTTGTCGGGCGCGGGCGCGGTTCCAGATAGAGGAAGCGATAGCTCAAGGCGGCCAGCGGCAGGGCCATGGACATGGCAAAGAGCGCGGGCGAGGTCCCATAGTGCAGCAGATGCACCCAGTAGCGCTGGGTGGGGGCCAGCGCCAGCAGGGCGGCAATCCAGGCGGCGCGGTGGCTGGCGCCCACCCAGCGCAGCGAGGCCCAGGCCAGCAACGGCAGCAGGCCGAGGAAAAATACCGCCACGAAAGGCGTATAGAGGTGCTCGGCGGGAATCCACTGCAGAAAGGGCAACAGCCAGAGGCCCACCGACCAGACACCGCTGGCCACGATGGCGGTTATGGGCATGCCGGCATTCCAAAAGGGATCGTACCCGTCGGGGCGGGGAAACAGATGCTGAAACGTCCAGAAGCGATAGACAAAGGCGGGACTGTCCACGCGGTAGATCATGTCGAAGCCGGTGGCGGCATACAGGTGCGTCACGGCCAAGCCGGCCAGGTACACCCAGGCCAGCGCCAGCCCCCACGATGTGCGTAACAGCGGCTTGAAGCCGAGCGCCAGCGCCAGGGCCAGAATCAGGCAACGGGCGGCACTGCGTTGCAGGAGACCGGTGGTGGGATCCAGCGGCACCTTCCATTCTGTGGGGAAAAACCAGTTGTCGGTGATGGCCGATGACACGACATACAGGATCAGCAGGCCCAGCAGAAGTCCCGCAGCAGGCCAGCGTGTCGCCAGCGCTGACCGAGGTGCCGGTTGCGTGTCCCGCCACATTGGCGCGACATAGAGCAGGAGGAAAATGGTGCCGAGACCGAGAGCCACCAGCCCCATTATGGGCGGGTCCAGCCAGGGGCCAGGGCCATGGTGAGTGGCCCATGCCAACCCGCCAATACCCGCACCCGCCATCACCCAGCGCCAGCCAGCGCCGGGTCTCCACCTGTTCCGGGGAACATCCATGCGGGCCATACTGGAAAACTCGGGCCGCTTCAGCAATCCAAATCCACGGCCACGCCAGACTTGCCGGGCAGCGGCAAAAGCCGCATAGTAATCCCGATGTGTGATAATGCGATGAATGACCAACCCGCAATGGACCCGCAGATTCAAAAGAACCTGCATTCCCCCGACACAGCCTCCTGGCGGCAGTATGCGCGCCTGGCCGTGGGCCGCGAAGGGGTGGGGGCATTGCTGCACTACGAGCTGGTGACGGGAATGCTCTCCGGCTGGCCGGGGGCGGGAGGCCTGTGGTTGCGGCGCAAGCTGTACCCTGGGTTGCTGGGCTCATGCGGGCGCGGGCTGATTATTGGGCGGAACGTGACGATCCGCGGTGCATCGCGCATCCGCCTGGGCCGTAACGTAGCCATTGACGACAATGTCGTGCTGGATGCGCGCGGTGCCGAGGCGTCGATTGAACTGGGCGACGGGGTGTTGATTTCGCGCAACACAATTTTGCGGGCGCGCAACGGCCGCATCGCGATCGGGGCCGGCAGCGACATTGGGGCGAACGGCCTGCTGGCGACCGACAGCCGACTGGAGATGGGCCGCGATGTGCTGATCGCAGCATATGTCTATGTCACGGCCGGCGGCAACCATCGCTATGACGATATTTCACGCCCCATCATTCGCCAGGGATTTACCAGCAAGGGGGGGGTGCGCATTGGCGACGATGTGTGGATCGGCGCGCAATCCACGGTGTTGGACGGCGTCGCCATTGGGACGGGCTGCGTGGTGGGTGCTCATTCGCTGGTCAACCGATCGCTGGCCGAGCGCAGCGTGGCCTGGGGCGTGCCAGCCGTGCGACGCCATGAGCGCGGCATGCAAACGGCACCCACGGAATCATGAGCGAAACCCCTCCACCCGGCGTAACCGCCCCCGACCCGGTCAGCGGGCCAATCAAATTGGACGCGCCGTTTCTGAGCATCGGATTTTCCGCCCATGAGTTATGTACGCGTTGCGGCAGTTGCCTGGGGGTGTGCCCGGAAAATGCCATTGAACTGGACGACCGGAAATTTCCGCGTTTGATACCTGAGCGCTGTACGCGCTGCGGGCTGTGTGCCGCGGTGTGTCCCGGGGCGGAGGTCCAGTACGGCCCATTGGCCGAGCAGGTATTCGGGAAACAGGAACCCGATGCGGGCTTCGATGGACAGGTGATCAAAACGTATGTGGGCTATTCGACCGATGAGCGCTTGCGCCCCGGCGGGGCGGGCGGGGGAATGGCCACGGCGTTGCTGTACCACCTGCTGCGCACGGGCGCGGTGGACGGCTGCATGGTCACGCGTATGAATCATGAGCGACCTTGGGAAGCCGAACCCTTCATTGCCACCACGTTCGAGGAGCTGTGCGAGAGTCAAGGCTCGCGCTATGCGATTATCCCCATGAATACGCTGTGGCGCAAATTGCGGCAGTACCCCGGACGGGTGGCGGCGGCGATTTTGCCCTGCCAAACCCATGGCTTCCGGCTGCTGCAGAAAGCCGATCCGGAGTTAGCGGCTCGAATTTCGGTTGTGGTGGGGCTTTTTTGCGGTGGATCGCTCGAACCGGTTCTGGCGCAGGAAATGCTGGCGATGCGACGGATTCGCCGCGACGACGTGGCAAATTTCAAGTTTCGCGGTGGCGATTGGCCGGGGCAAATGCAAGCGATTTTGAAAGATGGGCGGGTGCGGCCGCTGCACTATTCCAATTACAAAGACGGTGCCTACAACTACCTGACCTCGCTCTACATGCCCGAACGCTGCCAGACCTGTCTGGATGGGTCCAACGAATTCGGCGATGTGGCCGTCAGCGATGCCTGGACCCGCGACAAGCAAGGCAAATACAAATTCAAGGCGCATTCGCGTCTGCTGGTGCGGACGCCCCGGGGGGCCGAGCTAGTGCAAGCGGCGGTGGCGGCCGGGGACATTGTGTTGACGGATGTCTCAACGGACCCCAGCTATAAGACGCATCGTCTCCAGACCCGCCGTAAGGGGTCGCTGGCACCGCTGAGGGTGGAGCGCTGGAAAAAAGCGGGCCGGCGCGTCCCGACGTATGACCGCGGCGCGCCCGAAGATGCCACGCTCAAAGAACGCCTGACTGAGCGGTTGTCCTCGGCCCTGTTGCGCGCGGGCAAATGGCGGCCATTTCGTATGGCCGTGATGGGCTTCCTGACGTCCTTTTTGGCGATTCCACTGATCAAAATCCGCCTGCTGCTCAAAAAGCGCAAATATACCAAACGCCGCTAACTTGGCTGAAAAAGTGTTTTTAGAGTCATCACGAAGAAATACACCTGCATTACTGGACTGACCATTTACGGCGACACCTATTACAATCCCGAACATTGAGTCTGAACAATCCGGAGATTGAGCACTCCGGGAAAACCCAAACAACAAGAGGCACCAGGATGGAAGTCAAAATGGCCGACCTGCCCAGCGTGGGCAAGAAAATCTCTTTTCAGACCGCAGATAAAGAGAAAATTGTGATTATTATCCATCACTCCGGCAAACGAGAGCTGTATTTCTTTCAGGATGCCGACGAAGATGAGGCAGACTATTTTCTGACATTGACCTCCGAAGAAACCCGGGAATTGGGGGCCCAACTCCTGGGGGCCACCTATCATCCGGTAGATGACGATCAAATGGAGATTTTCCAGAAACAGCTCGTCATGGAATGGATCAAGCTTACCCCCGAGTCTCCGTTTGTGGACAAACAGCTTGCTGAATCCCAGATTCGCACCCACACGGGGGCGTCAGTCATTGCGATCATGCATGGCGATGACATCACTGTGAGCCCGGATATCCACATGGTGCTCAAAGCCGGGGATACAGTCATGGCCGCCGGGAAGAGGGACCAGATTCGGCGGTTTGATGCCATGGCTAAGGGAGAATTACTGGAGGAAGACCATTGATGGGGGACCTTCATTTCCCTGTTCTGATTGTTGCCGGGGGCATTTTTATCCTGCTGTTTGCCGTGGGATTCGTCGGCATGAAAATTCGGATTCCCGGCGTGGTGCTGTACATTCTGCTGGGCATTGGGTTGGGCGGGTATTTGGCCGGCAACCGCCTGCTGCAGTTGGGTGGAGACGTGGGCGTCGTACTGCTATTTTTCATGCTGGGCATGGAATTTCCGGTGCGTCGCCTGGCCGGGATTGCCAAAAAAGTGGCCCCGGCTGGCACCTTGGATGTGGTGCTCAGCTTGTTTGTCACCATGGGAATCTGTCTGCTTTTCGGTTTAGACTGGATCACCTCCTTTCTCATGGGCGGTGTGGTATATGCCACGTCCTCATCCATTACCGCCAAAATTCTGGAGAGTTCACATCGCATGGCCAACCCGGAGTCCGAGTTTCTGTTGGGGCTGCTGATTTTTGAAGACCTTGTGGCCCCCATCACGGTGGCCGTCCTGGCAAGCCTGACCGCTGGCACGGCCATGACGGGCGTGGCATTCGGGCTAATCTTGGTCAAAATTATTGGTTTAGTCCTCGGGGCTGTGGCGATTGGACACCTTATTTTCAGCCAGTTGGGCGAATTTGTGGATCGATATCTAAGCCAGGACATATTCATTCTGCTCGTGGTGGGCATTGCCCTTTCTTATGGGGGGCTGGCCTTGATGCTGAACCTGTCCGAGGTGTTGGGCGCATTTCTAGCCGGCATCATCCTGGCGGAAGCGCAGCGCACCCAAGCGCTGGAACACTCCGTTTTGCAAGTGCGAGATTTGTTTTTGCCCCTGTTCTTTTTCTACTTCGGCACCACCATCACCTTGGGGGACGGCCTTCCCATGGCACCGTTACTCATCGTTCTGCTGGTCTGGTCCATTGTCGGCAAAGTGATTACCGGGTATTACGGGGCCCGACTCTACGGGCTGTCGAATAAAGTATCGTTGCGGGCCGGGTTGTCCTTTACCCAGCGGGGCGAATTTTCGGTCATCATTGCCAGTATGGCGCCCGCCACCATTCGGGTGCTCAGCGGGGTTTTTATTCTGTCATCGGCGATGATGGGTCTTCTGCTTTTTGGATTGGCACCTAAAATCACCGCGGCCGTATTTCCCAAAACAGACAAACGCCCAAAGCACACGGTCCCGGGAGTCTGAACAACGGGGGCCGTGCTCGGTAGCCGATGTGCCGTTCATCGGTTGCGTTTGAAGCGGGGTGCTTCCTGAGTACGAAGGGCCGGGTGATCCGGCTAAGCATCGACACACGAGCGGTTATTAGTAATCAAAGTCGGCGTCGCCAACGAATTCGCGGATGATCGAGGTGGGGGGGGGGATGTCGGCCGCGAGGGGAATGAAGTGGGACAGGAATTCCAACATGCGCCGGGCTTCGGCGTAGATGCGCTGATCGGGTTTGATTTCGGAGAGCAGTGGACGGGCAAGAACTGAGAGGATGGCCAGTTCATAGTCGAGGGCGGAATTAAAGACAGCATCGGCTTCTTCCTGAAATGGGAATATCCAGGTGTGTTCACCGCGCCCAACATTGGGCCACATCTCGAGCGTGCGCATGGCCGAATGTCCGCGATAGCGATGATCGCGGACCATGCGGCGCAGCAGCCGGTTATCGGTGGTGGGGATGCGATTGTTGTTATCGAGGTTGAGTTGGGTGAGCGCCGAGATGTAAATGTGAAATTTACGCGAGTCGGGCAGGCCGGGGGTCAGCTCAGGATTGAGGGAATGAATGCCCTCGAGAACCACAACCTGGTCCTCGTCGAGCTGCATCGTGCGGCCTTTATAGCTGCGCGTGCCGGTCACGAAGTCAAAGGAGGGCAATTGAATTTCTTGACCGGCGTCGAGGGCCGCCAGGTCGCGATTGAGGGTGTCGATATCCACGGCATGCAGATGCTCAAAATCGTATTCGCCGGCAGCGGTCAGTGGGGTGTGCTGGCGGTCGACAAAATAGTCGTCGGTCCCGAGTGTAACCGGGCGCAGCCCGTTGACGCGCAGTTGAATGGCCAGACGCTTGGCAAAGGTCGTCTTGCCGGATGAGGAGGGGCCGGCAATCAGAATCCATTTGAGGGATGGGGTGCTGGCGATTTGATCGGCAATGGCGGCAATTTTCTTTTCGTGGAGCGCTTCGGCCACCTTGACAAAGTCGCGGATTTCATTAGCCGCGATGATTTCATTGAGGCGGCCAACGGTATTGATGCGCAGGATACGGCCCCACTGATTGTATTCCTGAAAGGTATTGGTCAAGACCTGGCTGGGTGTGAAATCAGGGATGTCGGGAGTGCTATCGCAGGTGGGCATTTGCAAGACGAACCCGGTTTGATAGGGGATGATGCGGAAGTAACGCAGGGGCCCGGCCGAGCGGGTCATGGGCCCCGTGGACAGGTCGGAGAAGTTCTCGCAGACATAGGTGACAATTTTGGGGGTATTGGAGAAGCGCAGGAGCGAGACCTTGTCATCTTGCCCATTGCGGGTGAACTGGTTTATTGCCGCGATGTAGGACATGCGTTGTCGATGGATGGGGCAGTCGGCATCGACCAACTCGCGCATATGGGCCTCCAAGGCAGCGGCTTGTTCCGGGCTGGCACCTGCGTGTCCGTCCACCTCGAATTCACAATAGAGGCCAGGGCCCAAGGCGTGTTCGACGGAAAATTGGGCGGTGGGATGGAGGTCCTTGACGGCTTTGGCGAGGAGGAAGGTCAGGGAGCGGACGTAAACCTGCATGCCCGGCGTACTGTCCATGGTGATGAAGCGGACGTGAGAATCGATGTCGAGAGTGTAGCCGAATGTGACCAACTCGTTATTGACCAGCGCGCCGAGGTACGGCAGGCCGCTGACGGGGTCCATGGCGTCGGGCAAGAGTTCGCCCACCAGCGTTTGAGCCGGGCAAGAGATGGTGTGGCCATTTTCCAGGGTGATCGTGATATTCTTTTTCATAATGGCGTGAGGATGCCATGAGCGCGCGAAGGCGGGAAGCTCAAATCTGCGATATTCCATAAAGCGCACAAGTGTGCGAGGCTCAGGGATGGGGCCGGGGGAATGCTTTGGCGTTGAAAGGGGAGGGGGGGTGGTGGTAGGGTTCCGCGAGAAAGGCAGCAAGGAATGGACAGGAAATCGTGGATCGTGGTGACCGGTGCAGCCGGATTCATTGGGCGTAACATCGTGGCGGAACTGAACCGCCGCGGCGAAGAGCGAGTCCTGGTCGTGGATGACCTGGGTACGGACGAGCGCTGGAAGAATCTGCGCGGACTGGTGTGCGAAGACATTTGGTCGATCGATCGCTTCCGCTGGGCGCTGTCGGTGGATGCTGTGCCGCCTGTCAAGACGGTCTATCACCTGGGGGCGTGCAGCAGCACGACGGAAACGGATGCCGATTACCTGCTGGACAACAACACCCGCTACACGCGCGAGCTGTGCGAATGGTGCCTGGAGCGGGGCACACGGTTTGTATATGCATCGAGCGCAGCGACCTATGGCGACGGGTCGCAGGGCTACTCCGACAGCGATGAGGCGACGCCGGGGCTGGTGCCGCTGAATATGTATGGGATGAGCAAGCATCTGTTTGATCTGTGGGCGCTGCGTCAGGGGGTCGTGAACCGGATTGCGGGGCTGAAGTATTTCAATGTCTATGGAGCGGGGGAGGACCACAAGGACGACATGCGCTCGGTGGTGCATAAGGCGCATGGTCAGATTCGCGATACGGGCCAGGTTCGACTCTTCAAGTCCTACAAGCCGGACTATGCGGACGGCGAGCAAGTGCGCGATTTTGTCTATGTGAAGGATGCGGTGGAGGTGACGCTCTTTTGCGGCGAGAACGAGAATGCGTCGGGGCTCTTTAATTGCGGGACGGGGCAGGCGCGATCATGGAATGATTTGGCCAAGGCCGTATTTGCCGCCATGGATCGCGAGCCCCGGATTGAGTACATTGACATGCCGGAGTCGTTGCGCGAAAAGTATCAATATTACACGCAGGCGGACATGAGCAAGCTGCGGGCGGCGGGTTATGATCTGCCCTTTACCACGCTTGAAGATGGCATTCGCGACTATGTGCAAGGGCATTTGGCTCAGAGCTGAAAGGCGGGAACCGATCATGACTGAAGCGTCATTTTCCAAAGCGCCTGTCAAGGCCGTCCAGGCGGGGGGGGTGTGCTTTGGCGGCGGAGCGCCGCTGGCACTGATGGCGGGGCCATGTGTGATTGAGAGCCGGGAGATGGCCTTTGATTTAGCGGCCCAGTTGGTTGCGTTGGCAGAAAAAGAACAGATTCCGCTGGTGTTCAAGGCCTCGTATGACAAAGCCAACCGCACCAGCCTGGGGGCGTTCCGCGGGCCCGGTTTGGTGAAGGGGCTCGAGATTTTGGCCGGGATCAAGGCCACGTATGGGGTGCCGATTCTGACGGATGTGCACCAGGTGTCGGACGTGGGACCGGCGGCGGAGGTGGCCGATATCCTGCAGTTGCCGGCTTTCTTGTGCCGCCAGACGGATCTGGTGGTGGCGCTGGGCGAGAGCGGCCGAGTGGTCAATATCAAAAAGGGTCAGTTTCTCGCGCCGTGGGATATGCGACATGTGATAGAAAAAGTGGAAAGCACGGGCAATCGGAATCTGTTGCTGACGGAGCGCGGGGTCAGTTTTGGCTACAACAATTTGGTGGCGGATTTCCGCAGCTTGCTGATTCTGCGTCAATTCGGCTATCCGGTGGTGTTTGATGCCACGCACAGCGTGCAATTGCCGGGCGGGCGTGAGAGCGGCACGGGTGGCGATGGCCAGTGGGCGCCATATCTGTCGCGGGCGGCAGCGGCGGTCGGCTGCGACGCGCTGTTCTGGGAAACGCACCGGAATCCGCCGGAGGCAAAATCGGACAAGGACAATGCTCTGCCGCTGACGGCGATTGGCCCCTTGTGGACGCAATGTCGGAGGATTGATGAACAGGCCTAAGATCTATTGGAGTTGGGTGCTGGCGGGGCTTTTGGCCGGGTCGGTGGCCGTGGCGCAATCCACCGATAGCCAGGCGGTGACGGGATTCCGTCTGCCGGAATATGACGAGGAAGGACGCCTGGTCCAGGATTTGCAGGGCGAGACGGCCGTTTTTTTGCCCGATGACATCATCCAGTTGACGGGGTTAAAGATTGAGTTTTTTCGCGAAGGGGAGGTCTCGGCGCGGGTCTTCTCGCCGGAATGCGCATTTGATCGGACCCGCCAGCGGGCGGCATCCAAAGAGCATATCCGCATCGTCACGGAACAGGCCGTTCTGACGGGCGATGGGTTTGCCTGGAATGGCGAAAATAAGCAATTCCAGATTTTCAAAAATGCGCAATTGACGATGGATTCACAAATTGAGTCGGGCTTGCTGGCGCTGCCGCCGGAGGCCGATGAGGCTGAGGCAGCCCCGGAAGATGAGGACCAACCATGAAGCGACACGGGAACACGATGATTTTGGCGATCGGGGTATGCGTGCTGACGGCGTACTGCGCAACGGCGGCGCTGGAAGACGATGGCCGGTCCCTTGAGGCCTCGCCGACGGCCACGGTGATCACCGCCGACAAGCTGACCTTCGACTATCTCAAGAAATTTGCCCTGTTCGAGAACAATGTGGTGGTCAACGACCCGCGTTTGCAACTGAGTGCCAATCGGCTGACGGTGATTTTCACGGAGAGCGGCGGGGCGCAGACAATCAAGGCCGAGGGCAAGGTATTATTGACGCAGGGCGATAAGAAGGCCCGCGGAGATGTGGCAACCTATGATGTGGTGTCGGGACGCATCGTGCTGGCGGGGGGGCCGCCGCAGGTGATGCAGGGGCGCAATATCCTTGAGGGAGAGGTCATTACGTTTTGGCGTGACCAGCAGCGCGTCGAGTGCAAACCCCGCGCCAGACTGGTGGTGTATTCTGAGGATTTTGATGAAACGGACGCTTTTTTCCGCCCGGCCGAGCCTGAATAACCGCTTGCCGCGAATGGGCAGACGCGTTACCGTACAGACGTGAAGAGGACTAAAGAGTGACCGACGACGTGGGCAGCGACATGCTAGTCGAAACCCGGGGACTCGTGAAAGAGTACAATAAACGCCGTGTGGTCAATGGTGTGGCCATGAATGTGCGGGAAGGGGAAATTGTGGGTTTGCTGGGGCCTAACGGCGCCGGCAAGACGACCAGCTTTTACATGATCACTGGCCTCGTGCCCCCGACCGAGGGAAAAGTGATGTTTAAGGGGCACGATGTGACCCGGCTGCCGATGTTTCGTCGGGCGCGGATGGGCTTGGGTTATCTGGCCCAGGAGCCGAGTATTTTCCGTAATCTCACCGTCGAGGAAAACGTGATGGCCATCCTCGAGACGCTGCCGTTGGGGCAGAAGGAGCGCCGCCGCCGTCTGGAGTATCTGCTGGAAGAACTGAAGATCAGTTACTTGGCCAGGCAAAAAGCGTATACGCTCAGCGGCGGCGAGCGCCGCCGTCTGGAGATTACACGGGCGCTGGTGACGGATCCGGCATTGATTTTGCTGGATGAGCCTTTCAGCGGGGTGGATCCGCTGGCAGTCTACGACGTGCAGCAGATCATTCGCGATCTGAAACAGCGCGGATTGGGCATTCTGATCACCGACCACAATGTGCGCGAAACCTTGTCGGTGGTCGATCGCGCCTATGTGATATATTCGGGCGAGGTGCTGACCGAAGGCACCCGCGATTTCTTGATCAATGATCCCCAGGCACGCGAAAAATACCTGGGCCGGGAGTTCAGCATGTGACCGGGTAGATACCGGTCACTTAAACCACACCAAAAGAAAGGGAGCCGTAAATGGACATTCAGATCACAGGACGGAATGTAGCGGTGAACGAGGCATTAAAAGACTATGTCAATGGGCGCCTACCGCCGGTGCTTGCCGATTTTCCGCGCGTAGAAAGCGCTCACGTGATTCTGACCCACGAAAAGTACCGATTCACTGCCCAGGTGACGGTGCAGGGGCGAGATAAACTGCGTGAAGCCGCGCAAGAGACAACTACCGATATGTATGCGGCCATCGACGCGGCAGTGGATAAGCTCGACACGCAATTGCGGAAGTCCCGCGAGAAAATGATCGACCGTCAACACGATCGCAAGCGCTTGGCCGAAGTGGAGTCCGAGTCTCAGACCGATCTGTAGATGCAATGCGGCGGCCAGCCCGAGCTGGCCGCCCCTCTAAAGGGAATACACCCGATGTTGAGAATGGCGGAAACCCCGCGAATCACAGTTGCCAACTTCTTTGAAGCGGGCCAGTCGTTGCTGGAGCTAGAGTGGGAGGCCAACGCCGACAAGGCCGTTGGGCGTGAGATTGTAGAGGTGGCGCTCAACCGCCCAGGTCTTGCGTTGGCTGGATTTCAGCGCTATTTTGCCTATCGGCGCATCCAAGTGCTGGGCCTGGCGGAAATGGCGTATATGAGCAGTTTGCGCCCAGAGGAGCGTCAGAAGCGCTATCGGATACTACGCAATATTCCCGCCGCGGTACTGTCGCGCAGCCGTCACATGCCGGTATCGGTGCGCAAAAGCGCGGTCGAACTGGGCATTCCGGTCATGCGCACGCATTTGGTGACCGGGCACTTTATGAATGCCGCCACCGTGTTGCTCCAGAATATGGCCAGTCCACGCATCCGGGCCGCGGGAACGATGATCGAAATCAACGGGATGGGAGTGCTGTTGGAGGGGGAGCCGGGCATTGGAAAAAGTGAGATTGCCCTGGCGCTGATTAAGCGTGGCCATAGCCTTGTCGCGGATGACACCACGATTTTGGCCCGTGACAGCACCGGGGCCATTCAGGGAGCCGCGGTTGAGATTACCCGCGAGCATATGGAGATTCGGGGCTTGGGTATTATTCATGTGCCGCGCCTCTTCGGCGTCTCCTCCATTCGCGGGGGCATGCGCCTGAACCTCATCATCCGGATGATCAAGCCCACGGCGGACGATGAGGAAATTGATCGCACTGGGCTGGATACAACCACGCGTAATGTGCTAGGTATAGAGATTCCGCTGGTGACCGTGCCTGTAGCCGCGGGCCGGGATTTGACCAATGTGGTCGAGGTAGCGGCCCTGAACCAGCGCCTCAAACAGATGGGCTATGATTCGGCCCGTGAATTGGACGAGCGCCTTAAGACGGTGTTGGCCCGAAAGGAACCGTGAACGTGAGCCCCGAGAAGGATGTAACCGGCCCCACCGCAGCCCCCCTGAGCAGCGATGTCGTTGTCAAAAACCGCTACGGGATTCATGCGCGCCCCGCGGCGCTGCTGGTCAAGACGGCGTCACGCTTCGCCTGCGAGATTCTGCTCGAAAAGAATGGGGTGCAAGTGAATGCCAAGAGCATTATGGGCCTCCTGACATTGGAAGGTCATCACGGGGCTAAAATGCGGATTTATGCTGACGGGGCCGATGCGGCCGAGGCGGTAGCAGCATTGACGGACTTGTTCGAACAAAAGTTTTTTGAGGATTAGGGAATATGCCCGGGACGCGAGAACTTGCATTCAAGGGAATCGGCGTCTCCCCGGGTGTGGTGTCGGGGCTTGTGCTCATTCTCCAAGGGGGTGAGGAACCTCTGCCGGAATATGCCATTCCAGCGGATGACGTGCCCCGCGAAATGATTCGCTTGGAAGCGGCCTTAATCGAGACTCGCCGACAATTGAATGATATCCAGCAGCGCGTTCGCACCGCGTTGGGCGGGGAAAACGCGGGAATTTTCGATTCCCATCTTCAGGTGGTGGATGATCCGGTCTTTTTGGACGAGGTTTATCGCGACATTCGTGAAAAAAACCGGAACATTGAAAAGGCGTTAACGGAGGTGGCCGAACGTTATGCCCAGACCCTGCAGCAGATGGAGGACGACTATCTGCGCGAGCGCGCCACCGATATCCGCGATGTCACGCGCCGCATTCTGCGCAATCTGATGGGGGGCGGAAAGGATTGGTTTGCCGGAATTGATTCGCCGCGAATTGTGGTGGCACACGATATTCCGCCGTCTGACATGGCGGCGTTGGACCAGCATAAAATTCTCGGGGTCGCCACCGAACTGGGCAGTCCCACGTCCCATGCGGCGATCATGGCACGGGCGATGAATTTGCCGGCGATTGTGGGCCTGCATGGAATTTGCCAGCAGCTTCATGATGGTGACCGCGTTATTCTGGACGGCGTCCGCGGCGACCTGGTGGTCAATCCCACCTCTGACCTGGAGACGGAGTATCGCCGTGTTGCCCGCACGCGTGCGCGAATTCGCAAGCGTTTGGAGACGCTTATCAACGAACCGGCGGTGACCCTGGATGGCCACGCCATTGAACTGGCGGCTAACATCGAAATGCCGGCGGATGTCAAGGCTGCCCAGGCTCGCGGGGCACGGGGCATCGGATTGTTTCGCAGCGAATACTTGTATTTGGCCCACGACGGCGCTCCAGATGAGGAAATGCAGTACAACGCCTATGCCGAGGTGGCGCGGAAGATTCATCCCGATCCCGTCATCATCCGCACGCTGGATCTGGGGGGCGATAAGCTGTTGGCGACGGACCGGTGGACCGAGGAAGCTAATCCCTTCCTGGGCTGGCGGGCCATCCGGTTGTGCCTGGGACAGCCGCTGCTCTTTAAGGTCCAGCTTCGGGCCATTCTGCGGGCGTCCGCGCACAATCCGCAGTTGCGTATCATGTATCCGATGATCAGCAGCGCGGACGAAGTGGACCAGGCCAACACCCTGTTGCGCGATTGCATGGATGAACTGGATGAGGCCGGAAAGGCCTTTAATCGCGAGATCGAGGTGGGCGTGATGATTGAAATCCCATCGGCGGCGCTCACCGCGGAGTTGATCGCGCCCAAGGTCCGGTTTTTCAGCATCGGCACCAATGATCTGGTGCAGTATACGCTGGCGGTCGACCGCGGCAACGAGCGGGTGGCCCATCTCTACGAGCCGACGCATCCGGCGGTGTTACACCTGATTCAGCAGACGGTGCAAGCGGGTCGTCGCCAGGGCATCTGGACGGGGGTATGTGGAGAAATGGCCGCCAACCCTCTGCTGGTTCCCTTGCTGATTGGGTTGGGTGTGGAGGAACTCAGTATCAGTCCGGGGGCCATCCCGATGGTCAAGGATGTTATTCGCCATATCGACTTTACAAAGGCCCAGGAACTGGCCCGAACCGCTCTCACTCTGCCCGGTGGCGCAGACGTGCTCGAACGTTGTCGCACCCTTGTCAGCCGCGTGGCACCGGAAATACTTGAATTGGCAGAATAATCGAGTATGTTCCACACCACCTTGATTTAAAAATACCCAGAGGAGACCGTTTCATGTCTAACAATACCGTATTCACCTCCGAGTCTGTCTCGGAAGGCCATCCCGATAAACTATGCGACGCCGTATCCGATGCCATTCTCGATGCGTGTTTAGCCAAGGATCCTCGCAGTCGCGTGGCGTGCGAAACATTGGCCAAGACCGGGATGGTCGTGGTCGCGGGTGAAATCACCACCAAAGCCGTTGTCAACTATGCCGACGTCGCCCGCAAAGCAGTGGTGGATATCGGCTATGATAGCGAGGATACCGGTTTCAACGGTCACATTTGCGCCGTGCTCGCCGCCATTGAAAGTCAATCGCCGGACATTGCTCAGGGCGTCAATGCCGCCAAAGCCGAAGGCAAGGCTACGACTGAACAGGGGGCCGGCGATCAGGGCATGATGTTTGGCTATGCCTGCGATGAAACACCCGAGTTGATGCCCCTGCCGATTGTCTTGGCCCATCGCATCATGCGTAAACTGACCGCGTTGCGTAAGGCGGGCAAGTTGCCCTGGGTGCGCCCCGATTCCAAGAGCCAGGTCTCAGTCGAGTACGACCCGGACGGCAAGCCAGTTCGAGTGGATGCGATCGTGGTGTCCACGCAGCACGCGCCGACCGTTTCCCACAAGACCATACGCAAAGAGATTATTGAAAAGGTGATCAAGCCCTCCATCCCGGCCAAGCTGCTGGACACGCGCACCGTGTATCACGTCAACCCCACCGGGCGGTTCGTGACCGGCGGTCCGCAGGGCGATTGCGGCCTGACAGGGCGCAAGATTATTGTGGATACCTATGGCGGGATGGGGCGGCATGGCGGCGGCGCGTTCTCGGGCAAGGATCCCTCCAAGGTGGACCGTAGTGCGACCTATATGGCGCGCTATGTGGCCAAGAATATCGTGGCGGCCAAACTGGCGAAGCGCTGTGAAGTGCAGTTGGCCTATGCCATCGGGTATCCGGAGCCCGTCTCGGTCCTGGTGGATACCTTTGGCACCGGGCGAGTCAGTGACGTTAAGATCGTCAAAGCCGTGCGTAAGGTCTTTTCCCTGAAGCCCGCGGCGATCATCAAGCAGCTCGATTTGCTGCGGCCCATCTACTCCATGACCAATCAATATGGCCATTTTGGTCGGCGCAAGGGCGATAAGAACTTCAAGTTCTTCACCTGGGAACAGACCGACAAAGCGGCGGCGCTGGTTAAAGCGGTGGGGAAGTAGCGGGAGAGTCGCTTAACGCACGCGGCGCCAACGGCGCAAAAGATACGCAACTCCCTATTCGGAGCCGGCTGGACGGATCACTTTTCGGACAGCTTCGGTGATATTGGCGGCGCCAAGTTTCTGAAGAATGTGGGCGCGGTGGGTTTCGACGGTTTTGACGCCGATTCCCAGGCGGTCGGCGGTTTGCTGGGTGGTCAGGCCGTCGCCGGCGCAGGCCAGGATTTCCCGCTCGCGTGGGGAAAGCGGCGAGGGCGGAACCGGGCGGGCATCAATGGCGGGGCTGACATAGCGGCCGCCGGTGGCGACCATATGGATGGCGCCGACGAGTTCCTCGAATGCCGCATCCTTGAGGACGAATCCCTGGATGTCGGGGCGGGACGCGGCGAGCAGATAGGGGATTTCGTCGTGCATGGTCAGGAGGATGATCCGCACGGAATGGCCTTCGGCGCGCAGACGGTCTGCCACGGCAAAGGCGTCCAGGTCCGGCATATCAATGTCCAGCAAGAGCAGGTCGGGGCGCTCGCTTCGAACGGCGTCAAGGGTTTCGGCGCCGTTGGCGGCGGCGGCGGCCACTTCGATGCCGGGTTGGTCGGTCAGCAGGCGCAGAAGACCGTCCCGAAACAGACGGTGATCATCGGCAATGACAATGCGAGTCAGGGGATGGGGATCCATAGGACAAGCTCCAATCCGTGGCCAGGGCGGGAGACCATGCGGCAGGTCCCGCCGAGTGCCGCTGTTCGTTCGTGCAACGTTAACCAGCCGATGCCGGACCGGCCCGGGGTTTCAGGGTCGCACCCCTGGCCGTTGTCGGCCACGCGCAATTCCACGCCGTCGCGGAGCGGGCGCAGGCCCAGAGCGACCGATCGGGCGTTGGCGTGGTGGACGATGTTGTAGAGGGCTTCCTGGGCCATACGGTAGAGCGACACCGTGGCTTCGGGCGGTAGGACGGGCAGCGGAGAAGGCAAATCGAGGTCGAGCGACCACTGGTGCTGGCGCGCGAGGCGTTCGGCCAGGCCGCGCAGGGCGGCGGCCAGACCGAGCTGGTCGACGACCGCGGGGCGCAGTTCGTGCGACAGGGTACGGATTTCTTCGATGGATTGGGATAACGCCTCGACCATGGGGCGGCCTTCGTCGTCCTGCGCGTAATCCCGCAACAGCAGTTGCAGGTCGAGTTTAACGGTGGCCAGAGTGGGGGCAACGCCGTTGTGGAGTTCGGCGGCCAGGCGTTTGCGTTCGGCTTCCTGTGTGGCCACCAGTTGCCGGGACAGGACTTGCATCTGGGCTACGGCATGATTGAAACGCGCGACAAGAGCTGCAGCCAGAGCCGCAACAAGGCCGGCAATGCCGGTGTTGAGCAACAGGCCAAACGGCAGCCGAGAGGCAATCCGGTTTGAAACGGCACCATCGGCCAGGGCCAAAACAGTGAACCAGGCAACCCCCGCCACCACGAAAGACAGACCGGGCGCACGCCGCCAGACGCGGACGTCCCACGCGATCTTAAAAAGCAACAGGACGCCGATGACGTTCAGACCCAGCCAGACGGGTTCGATGCGCCGGGCAAAGGTCAGGCCCCCGATGATGAGATAGGCGGTGGACAGGACAACAAAAAGCCCGGCAAGAAATCGGAGCCAGCGAACCGGTCGTATCCGTGGTGAAGCCAGACCGCCGAAGAGAAATATGGGCGCGGGCAATTGCAGAAACAGGGCCACGATGGCCCGCTGGACAAACGGCGTGCGCCAGCCAAAAACATGGAATCCGACGCTTTCCAAGACGTAAATGAGGGCCAGCATGGCGAACAGCCACGCCACGAGTAGATATTCGCGTTGGCGCGGACCAATGAAATAGAACAGCGCCGCCATGAGCGCTACGACAACGAGCAATCCGAGCACAAAGCCCTCCATCCACAGGCGGAATCGGAGCCGGGCCTCCACGCCCTGGCGCAAATCCTCAAAAGCCCCAAACTGAATAGCCGGGTCGATAAGCCCTCCGCGCAGCAAGCTGCTTTGCACGCGTATGGCCAGGGTGTTGACGCCGGGACGGAGAGTGTCGTCGGGCAGGGGATAGAGGCGCTCCAGGTGAAAGACATCCACGAAATCACGGTCGATGCGACCTTCGCCGCCGATCTGGACGCCGTTGAGATAGATTTCGTCAGCGGTATGGATGCAGCCAAAATTTACGGCCCAGCCGCTGGACGGAGTCTGATCGGTGGGGAGATAAAAACGACCGCGGATCCATCCCCGGAACGGCGGGGCGTCGAGTTTCAACAGAGGCAGGGTGTCGGCACCGGTCCAGGCCGAGTCGTCGAAATCCGAAGCGGCCCAGGCCGGATTGTCGCCCACCCGCGACCGCCAGGAGTCGACGCGGACCTCGGCGGAAGCCCGAACCGGCAGAGCACCGATCACAACGGCGGCAAAACACATGAGCATACTCGTCCTCATTTGCCAACCAGCATACTGCTTCCCAACTGCCAAGACCATCCGGGTTTTCCCGGACCACCGAGGCCGGGCGCATCTGCGATTGAGTGCAAATTCATTGGTAAAGCCTAAATTCCGGCTCACCAGGGATGGTTCGCCCTACCAGGTGCGGAAACATGCGTTTGAGGTAGGGCAAAGCGTCCCGACCGAGTCGTTCCTGCACCCAATCACAGATACGTCCACTGGGGTCAGATGGCCGGCCCGGCGGATTCGAGACCGCTGATGAAAGTATATCGCGCCCCGCACGGGGTGCATGTCCACTACGTTTCTGATCCGGGAATTGTTGCATACAGCCCCCGGATCAATCTGTCGGGATTTCCACCCAGTAGAAGCGGAAGGGGCCTTGGTTGTTGGTGTCGGTACAGGTGGTTTGTTCCACTTGCCCGGTGATGATCTGGTACGGGGTGGGGGGGGCTTGAGCCAGCAGATTGGAACTGGCCATAAGCCAATAGATTTGTCCGGCGCGGCTGGGAAAAGAAAAGGTGAAGCCATCCTGCCCGGCGTCCGGTTGCAGGGCGCGGAAATACGATTCACTATTGGTGGGGTCGGTGTTCGCGAGCCATTCCTCCCAGTTGGTAAAGTGATCCCCGTCACTGTCAATAAAGTCCGCCGACCCATCGGGCGGCAGCGAATATGTGCTGCGATATTCCGCATCAATCGCTAATGCCGTTCCCCGTCCTGAGCACTGGATGGTGTTGTTTCCGGGCGTGGCATTGCAGGCAACCGTGATGGGCCCCTCATAGGTCTGAACGGCGGTCGGCTCAAAAGCTACCACTATGTTTTGTGAGTCTCCCGCGGCGATGGTCCCCGACCAGGAACCGCTGAACCCTTGCGGATAGGCGATATCACTGACGGTCAAGGCGGATTGTCCGCTGACCTCGTGAATGGTCAATGTTCGCGTGGCGGTCATATGGGTGGTGACATGCCCAAAGGCCAGGTTGCCCGAAAGCTGCACCTCGGGATTGGATGGTTGCGGCGCGCCCGGTTCGGTGAGCCCTCGCGCGAAAGAGAAGGCGGAGGTATTGCCATTGGTGTCGGTTGCGGTGGCCGTGACAATCATCCCCGTTTCGGCATAGACCGCCTCGGGTATTTCCACACTGAAGAGCCCGCTCCCCTCGGCATCGGTGGTGATGGTTTCGCTATACAAAATCTGCATGCCCTCGCCATACCCGGAAATGTTTACACTCGGGGTCAGAAAATATTCGATCCGGAACGGTTGCGAAACTCCACTGTCCAGACGCCCTTGCATCACAAGGGTATAGGCTTCGTCGAGCGTGGCATTGGTGATGACGGGTGCCCATTGATGGTTGTTGGGATAGCCCGGACCGGTCACATCTGGATAGGGGGTGGCATTGGTGCCCAGTCGGATGCCCATGGTATGATTGCCATAAATGGCATTGCCCAGGATCGGGTTTTTATTGCCCGTGAAAACGGCCACGCCGTGTATTCCGTTGTAGCTGATTCCATTGACCTGCCACGCGTTGGTACCGCCCACACGATTGGCGTCGCCGCCGTGCAGTTGCACGCCATGACTGCCGTTGCCCAGAAGAGACGACCCGCCAATCTGGTTGCCCTGGATGAAATTGTCGTGGGAGGCCATGCCCCAGACCTCGATGCCGTCATCGCCGTTGGCGGCAATCAGGTTGCCGGGCCCCGCATGGGCGAAGGTCACATAGCTCAACAGCACCCCGTTATCGCCGTTGCCCAATGGCGTCGCGCCGGTGAGGTCGGTGCCGATCAGGTTGTTGATAATTTGGTTGTTCATGGCGGCGCTGTAGGGGGGGGCACTGTTGCTGACAATCACGCCGTTGCCCGTATTGCCGGAGATCACATTGTTGGTAATGAGCGTCGCACTCGCGTCGCAGATGATCAGGCCGTGCCCATTGGGCACCGCTGCCGCGCCGGTTGCATTCAATCCAAAGATATTGCCCACGACCAGGCCGCCGCTTGCGTGGTCCCCGTGGATGCGCAGACCCGCGCCCGCATTACCGCTGCACACATTGCCCGATCCTTCGCCGCCGCCGATCACGATGCCCGGCACGTTTTCCAGCACGACGCCATCGCCCTGATTCGGCAGCGCGGCATTCCCCAGCGCATTCACGCCGACCAGGTTGCCCGCCAGCACGTTGTTCACGCACTGGGTGCCCACCAGCCGCAGCCCCGCGCCCAGGTTACCCGCCAACAGGTTGCCCGCACCCGGCCCGCCGATCATATTATTGGGGATGTCATCAATGCGTACGCCATCCTGCTGATTGGGAATCGCCGCCATGCCATCGGCGCTGACGCCGGCCAGCGCCTGCTGGATCACCAAGCCGTTGGTATAGCCGTAGAAATTGGTCGCCAACACCCCGCATTTTGCATTGCCGCTGAAGACATTCACGGCATCCACTTCGCCGCCAATCACCACATTGGTGGTGTTATAGATGCCTAGCCCGTTGCCGCCATTTGGGAAAGCGGTGATGCCATTGGTCTGGATGCCCGACCAATTGACTTCCAACCCGACATTGCCGCAGTTATCCAGCTCAATGCCATCGCCTTCGCTGCCGCCGATGACGTTGCACGAAATGTCCCCTTGCATGGCACTGCCCAACTGCGCCCGACGCGTTTGCCACAGCGAAATGCCGCTGCCCAGGTTGCCCATATCCAGCAGTTCGTTCATCACGCCGACCTGACAGGCCAGGACGAACACATCTTCACTTTCCTCCACCCGAATACCCGTATCGTTGTTGGCGATCAGAGACGGAAAACCGCCATCTCCGATGCGTACATTGCTGGATGACTGCACCAGGATTCCCTCCCCGTCGTTGCCGACATCTGCATAGTCGCCGAATGCCAGCTCATCCTCGACCACGCCCACGCGCAGGTTCCGCGTGTACACATCGGTGCATGTGTTTACCAGGATGCCATTTTCGGAACACGCACCCACCGCAAACTCCGCGGCTAAGCCGCCCTTTTCACCGATAGACAGGTCGGAACACATCTCCGCCCGAAGACCGTACTGCATGTGCTCGGCCTTGACCGTGGTGTCGTTGGGATTAAATCCGATTCGATTGAACCCCACCGCAACGCGATGCGCATCGAACAAATCCAACCCGATTTGTCCATCCAGAATGATATTCGCATTTTCCATTTGAGGACCGCCGATGACCAGCGGGTCTCCACCATTTTTGCCGACATTTTCAATGCGAATCGCCGGCACAAGCGCCCCCCCCATGATTTCATTGCCCTGAATCAAGTTCCCCATGGGGCCGACCATATCCGGCTCCCACTCATTGAACCCATTGATCAAAATGCCGGCGTGCGCGTTGTTGGCAATGATGTTGCAACCGCGTTGCTGCCCGATGGCATGCGGATCATCCAGCAGCACATGGCCGATCACATTGCTTTGGCTGTTGTTGACGATTTCAATGCCGTTGGAACTGTTGCCCGCCGGCGCATCGTTGTAGAGGATGCCGATGCGGTTGCTGACAATGGTGCTGCCCACCGAATCGTACATCCACAAGCCCGACTGCTCATTGCCCACCAGCAAATTGCCGCTGAACGTGGCCTCTTTGCACAGCCAGACTTTCGCGCCGTGCTCGCCGTTGCCCACCACATTGGTGCCCGACCAGTCTACGCCCACCCAGTTGCCCGCCGCGAGGACCCGGCCGCCCTCCAGAACAAGCCCCGACCTGGAGCAGTTTCCAACCAGATTGCCCTCGTACAGCGCGTCGGCAGCGACCCCCTCAAACCCGCCGACTTGGACCAGATGTTCGTTGGTGCCCGCACTATTGTAATCGCAATACGTCCTGATGCCATCCCCGCCGATGTCGCCCGGCGTAACGCCGTCCGCGCCGAACCCCACGATATTGCCCTGACAGACCGCCGGATAGCCGTAGGACGAGAAAAAGATGCCGTCGGAGCCTGTTGCACCAATCACATTGCCCGCGCCCTCCTCCGCGCCACCGATCAGCAGGTTGCGGCACTGCTGTGCTTCGATGCCTTCGCGTCCGACCGGCGCATGAGTCAGGCCGTCGGCGCACAACCCGATATAGTTGCCTTGGATCGTGATGCCGTCACCCAGATAACCGCTGAGGCCGGCACGTCCCGCCGCTGTGTTGCCAATCACATTGCGCGCCGCCGCATTGGTGCCGCCGATCACCACGTTCCTGCAATTGTTGAAACGCACACCCCGCCCCTGATTAGGTAGCGCCGTCGAGCCATCGTCGCCCAGGCCGATGTAGTTGTTCTGGATGGTCAAATCGGTGACCCCATTAAATTCCGTGGCAAACGCCCCCCACTGATTGCCGATGATGTTGCGGTCGGCGAGCGCCTCGCCGCCAATCACCACATTCGTGTCGCCATATAGTTTTATGGCGCGCTGGTCCGATGAATAGGCGTTGGTGATCACGCGCCGCCCGGTCAAATCCGTGCCGATGATGTTGCCCTGGATGGTGATGTTGTTGGCGGAACGGCCCTCGTACGACCGAATGCCGTAATAGCTCGATGCGATCACATTGCCGATAATGTCCACTCCTGTGGGTTCGACCAAAATAATCGCCTGATAGCAGCCCGGCAGATTGCCATGGATGTCCACCCCGAAGAAATTATTCTGGATCAGCGTATCGCGCGCGGAGGATTGCAAGTCTATCGCGGTGCCATCCTCATCGGTCACAAACAGATTCCAGTCCTGCGCCCCCGGTCCGCCGATGACATTGCCCGTGCCACGCACATACATGCATCTGTCGCATGCGTTGGTTTCGCCCGCTCGCGTCATGCCGAAATAGCTGGACCGCACCGTGTTGCTGTCCCCGCGCAGGTACAACAGTGCTCTGCTGCCCACCAACTCGCTGTGTTCGAACAGCACGTTCGTCGCGTGCATGCCCACCTCCAGCCCGAAAAACGAGTTGGAGGTAAACAGATGATCCCGGCCGGTAACAGTGAAGATTTGGGACACACTGTTGGTGATAAATGTGTTGTTGAGAAATGAATTGTTCGTACCATTTTTTCCGCCCCCACCCAGCAAGGTATTGCCGACCATGGCGTTGTGCGATCCGTCCACACTAAGCTGGCATGTATTGTCGCTGATGGCGTTGTACGATCCGTCCACCGTAAAGCCGCCATCCGTGAAGCCCTGCACCGTATTGCTGTTGTTGTACACATAAAGAAGGTACGTACTATTCGAGCCGGAGGGCGCATACAGCTTGTTGCCTCCACCGGCGCCAATGTTGTCTGCTGTTCCAAGAATATAGTTCATATCACCGCTCGCCTGGCAATTGGTGAAGACGACATTCTCGTACAGGTGAACGGTGCTGTTCGAGAACACCCCGCCGTCAATGACGTTGTTCGTGCCGAAATGGATGTCCCAGGCGCTAACCGTGTTGTCCTTGAACTCGGCCATGTCGCTGCCAAGCTTGACCGTCCCAGAAAGCGTGTTCGACACCACCGTTATGTTATCCCCCTGCATGTACAGCCCTTCGCCAGAGCCTTCGATAGTGGTATTTCGCAATTCGGCATTATCACCGTAGTTATATACTTCACTGAAAACTTCACAACCGATCACCCGGTTGGGCTGGACCGGATTGTGGTCAAGCAGCGCGATTGTACGCGCATCTACCCCCGTCACATGGCCGCCTTTGTTAAAATAGAGATTGTTAAAACGATGCTTGCCGATTTCCGCCGTCATCGTCACGTAGCGGCTGGTGATTTCCGTTCCTGCAAAATAGCCATCGACATCGACAGCAAACGTGATGGTTGCGTCGCCGAGCCCCTGGTTAATCTGGCTGGATACCCAGTAGAACGTGCCCGTGCCATATCCATCGCCCGGCATCGTCACCACCCACGCCTGGGCGTTTGGTTGAAAAACGGAAAAAAGACAAAGTACCCAACCGGCTAATTTAACTCTTGCATGTGCACTCATAGCGAATCTCCTAATGGGATTATCCCGCCACATTTCATCTTGTACGCTTCAAGACTACCGGCACCGGCGGCAATCGGACAATCCGGGAAAACCCGGATGCCCTGGCCGTCGTCGATTGCCCGCCAAATCCACCTGTCATCCCGCCAAATCCACCTGTCATCCCGCCAAATCCACCTGTCATCCCGACCAACCCGCGTCACCCCGACCAACACGTGTCATCCCGAGCCTGTCGAGGGATCTCAGCATCGCCCCACAGGCCCGCCGTTGGGACAAAGCCCAGATGGTTCGACTCCGCTCACCATGACCGGAGGGAGGCGGAACAGCCAGCCACGGACTTGTCACGCAGCGGCGCGATGTACGCGAATGGACACGAATGCGATCAACGCAACCAACCCGCGTCATCACGACCAACCCGTGTCATCCCGAGCCTGTCGAGGGATCTCAGCATCGCCCCACAGGCCCGCCGTTGGGACAAAGCCCAGATGGTTCGACTCCGCTCACCATGACCGGAGAGTGGGCGGAACAGCCAGCCACGGACTTGTCACGCAGCGGCGTGATGTACGCGAATGGACACAGATGCGATCAACGCGCCCAACCCGCGTCATCCCGACCAACCCGCGTCATCCCGAGCCTGTCGAGGGATCTCAGCATCGTCCCGCAGGTCCGCCGTTGGGACAAAGCCCAGATGGTTCGACTCCGCTCACCATGACCGAAGAGGGGGCGGAACAGCCAACCACGGACTTCTTACGCCAGCGGCGCGATGTACGCGAATGGACACAGATGCGATCAACGCGCCCAACCCGCGTCATCCCGACCAACCCGCGTCATCCTGCCATTCCGCGTCACCCCGACCAACCCGTGTCATCCCGAGCCTGTCGAGGGATCTCAGCATCGCCCCGCAGGCCCGCCGTTGGGGCAAAGCCCAGATGGTTCGACTCCGCTCACCATGACCGGAGGTAGGCGTAACAGCCAACCACAGACTTGTCACGCCAGCGGCGCGATGTACGCTGATGGACACGAATGCGATCAACGCGCCCAACCCGCGTCACCCCGACCAACCCGCGTCATCCTGCCATTCCGTGTCATCCCGAGCCTGTCGAGGGATCTCAGCATCGCCCCACAGGCCCGCCGTTGGAGCAAAAGCCCAGATGGTTCGACTCCGCTCACCATGACCGAAGGGGGGCGG
>JAQUJC010000052.1 GCA_028681135.1 Kiritimatiellia bacterium
GATGCGGCTCGCGCACGAGCCAGATCGAACGGACTCTGGCGGCAACGCGCGGACTTCTGTCGGGCGAGCCGCCAGAATCCGCGCCATGCCAACGGGGATCATGGCGTTGCGCCGTCTTGCGGCCATTCGTGCGAGGCGCACGAAACGCCGCGTCCGGCTTGCCACGCCATCGGCGTGGCTCACGCGGGCCATCGCAGGAATGGGCAGGCACCGCCGCTTACGAAGCCGACATCCAGCGGGAGGTGGACGTTGGGGAGGCTTCGTCGGGCACGGTGGCCGCGCTTGGTGTGAACGCCAGCGATTCAGAAAGGTCTTGTTTACCACGTGTTTAGGGAAGGTCGTTGTGCGTTGCCGGGAGGGCCTTGGAGGGGATGCGCCCAGACTCCAGCAACAGCCCGACCAAAAACCGGCCAAAATGAATTGCCCGGTAGGGGGGTGCTTTGCTATAGCTTGAGGACCAATGAAGATACTACTGACAGGCGGATCGGGCTATATCGGCAGCGTGACCACGGAACTGCTGTGCAACGACGGCCACGAGGTGGTGGTGTTTGACAATTTGGAGCGCGGTCATCGGGAGGCGGTGGACCCGCGAGCGCGCCTGGTGGTGGGCGATCTGCGTGAGCCGCGGCCCATCCGCGAGACGATGCAGGCGGTTCAGCCCGACGCGGTCGTGCATTTTGCGGCCTATGCCCTCGTGGGCGAATCCATGCAGAATCCGCTGCAGTATTTCGAGAACAATGTCGGCGGCGGATTGCATTTGCTGTCGGCCCTGTTGCACACGGGCGTCAAAAAGATCATTTTCTCCTCCACCTGCGCCACCTATGGCGAGCCGGCGGTGCTGCCGATGACCGAGGATTTGCCCCAGCGGCCGACCAATCCCTACGGGGAATCCAAGCTGATGCTCGAGACCGCCCTGCGCTGGGAGCAGCAACGTCGTGGTATCCAGCCCGTTTTCCTGCGCTATTTCAATGCCTGCGGCGCCACCGAAAAATATGGGGAGGACCACGAGCCGGAAACGCACCTGATTCCCAATGTGCTCAAAGTGGCGCTTGGCCAGACCCCGGCAGTACCGGTGTTTGGTGACGACTATCCCACGCCCGACGGCACATGCATCCGCGATTACATTCATATTGTGGATTTGGCCCGGGCCCATATCCTGGCGTTGGAACAAGACGTTACCGGCCCGTTTAACCTGGGAACCGGGACCGGCTTTTCGGTGCAGCAGGTGATTGATGCCTGCCGCGAAGTGACCGGGCATGACATCCCGGTCCATATCTCTCCGCGCCGCCCCGGAGATCCACCCAGCCTTGTCGCAGGCGCCGAAAAGGCCAAGCGCGTCTTGGGCTGGGCACCCCAATTTGCAGAATTAAAAACAATTGTGCGCCATGCGTGGGAGTGGCATCAGGCCCATCCCCAAGGCTATGCCGGGAGGGAATGATGGCAAAATTACCGGTACAAAATAATAATTTCCGGGTGGACACCCACCGGCCGCGCAGCAAAAGCAAAATTCGCTCTAAACTACGCCATATTTTTGCGGTAGCGGCGGGCATGTTCCCGTTCATGGCGGCTTTTGTCTACGCGATGTCGTTTTTTCAACATCAACTGCTTCGTCGGAATCTCCATCAGCTATCCGCCATCTTTTTGGCGTGCGGCATGGTGTCGTTGCTGCTTTATGCCTGGGCGCGATCCGAAAAGTTGCGCCGCCACGAGGTGTCGGCCCGCAACCGGGAACTCCGCCAGCGCCGCCAGGCAGCCTCGCTGCGGCAGGAGCGCGAGAAGCGCCTGGAGACCACGGCCAGCACGGGTATGGACGCCGCCCCCAAGGGGAGTTGAATGCCCCCCCCCCCCCCCGGCCGATCCGGCATGGCGCTGATTCTGGCGCTGGCAGCCATCGTGCTTGCCGGGGGGGTGGCGTTGCACTTGCAGGCCCGCGGGGGGGCGCGGGCCCGTGCCGAGCAGGCGGAATTAGTGCGTGAACGCCTGCGAGTGGCGGTCGCCGAAGCCGCGCGCGAGGCGATGTGGGTGTTGGCGGCGGATGAGAATCTGGCCGTGGACCACCTGGGGGAGGAGTGGGCCCTGCCGATGGAGACCACTCGCGCGGACGGACTCGCAACCGCCGCTTGGGTGGAGGATGCCGGGCGATTCTACAACTGGAATAATCTAGCGGTTTCCAACAACGCGACGCGCCAGCCCCATGATATTGTGCTGGACCTGATGACATTTTGCGGCGATTTCACGCCGGTGGAACGCGTCGAGGCCTTACAGGACTATCTGGATGAAGATGACGAGGGCCACTACGAGGCCGCGTTCTATCGTCGGCTGGACCCGCCCTATGACCCGCCTAACCGCCCGCTCTGGGCGCCTGAGGAATGGGTCCGGGTTTATGGGCTTTCCCGCGACATGCTGCGGCCCCGACCCAAGATCGACACCGCGGACTTGTTTGGCGGCGATCTGGCGAGCGCGACCGTGCTGGTGCCGACGGCTCTCGATGAGCCCATTCCGGTTAATGTTAATACTGCCAGCCGTGAAGTGCTGATGGGGCTGACCGGCCTGAAGCAGGAGGCCGCTGTTCGTCACGTGCTATCCCTGCGGCAGGTGCAACCCTTTCAAACGCTCGGGATGATGTTCATGGCCAGCCCCGAACTGGCCGCCGCGCTGGAGGGGGCCGTTGGTACGTCCAGCGAGTATTTTCGCATCGATGCGCGGGCGTTCGGGGAGGGGCAGCAGCGAACGGTCATGGCCTGGGTGCGACGCGATCCCAGCAGTGGTGACATTCAGATTCTGCAATGGGTGGAAGGGGAGGGCTGACCTGTGGGAGCTGGATACAAGCTGGCCTATGGTCTGGACGTAGCCGGTGAGCGTCTAATTGTGGCCCAGGCATCCCGCCGGGGTGTGCCGCACGTGGTGGTGGCTGCCGCGCTGGAGTCCGACGAAGCCCGCCAAGTCTTGGGCACCATCGCGCGCGACGTTCAACGTGGCACCGCTGCCCTGGCGGTGGCGGCCCCCGCCGTGCAAACCGTTGTCCGCCGCTTGCGCGCCCCCTTTGCCTCGGTTCGCAAAGCCGCACGTGTCTGGCCGTCGCTGCTGGATGTGGAATTGCCCTTTCCGGTGGAGGCGGCGGCCTGCGCCTTTGGTCCCGCGCGGGTGGAAAATGACGGAACCGTCGCCATTGCCGCTGCCATCCGCCACGTGGATTTAGCCGCCTGGGATGATCGCTGCCGCGCCGCGGGGTGCGAGCCGACTCATGCCGATGCCGAAGTTCTCGCCCTGTGGGAGCAACTGGCACTGGAGGTCCCGCCCGTTCGCGCCGAACAGCCCCGGGCCCTGGCCTGGCTCGGTGCCGATCACGCAGTCCTCATTCGCGGGCGGGGAACAGAATGTATGGCGGCGCATGTGCTGCGGGCCTCGCCGATGGCAATGGCACCCGATGCCCGGCCGTCGTTCGGGGATATCTGGGCGTCGCGGATGAGCCCGATCCTGGCGGCGCATCTGGCCGAAACCGAATCCACCGAATTGACTCTGTGGTGGGGCGGACCGGCTGCGGAAGACGAAGTCGTGATGGCGGACTTGCGCCGCCGGTTGTCGTCGGGAGCGGCGATTCGTCATGAGGACCTGCGCCAACCCGCCTCGCTTTTGGCCCGCGCGCTGGCTCGGCGCGCCGTTGCCGGTAACGGCGTCAATTTCAAGACTGGCGACTGTGCCCATCCCGCCCGGCTGCGCAAGGAAGCTCGCGCCCGCCGCATGGCTCTGGGCAGTGTGGCGGCGGCGGCCGTACTTGTGCTGGCCTTGAATGGGGGCGAAGCCGTCTGGCGTCAGCAGCAAGATGCAAGATGGCAGGAGCATCTAACGACGGCAGCCCAGGCCATCGCCGGGCCGATAATTCCGCGCGGACAGGAAGTCCTGATGGTCGAGCGCGCTCTTACGTTGCGCGACGAGGAAACAGAAGCCTTTCGTCATGCCCTGGACCCGGTCGGGGTGGAATACCAGGCGGTCCGCGTGTTGGAAGACGCGGCCGCACTGGAAATCGATATCTCCCGGCTTACGCTCTCGCCCTTGGCCATCACGCTGGAGGGGGCCGCGGCCTCCATCCAGGCCGTTGAACGGTTGGTGGAACGATTGGAGCGCCGCGCCTGGGCAATTCAGTCCGATACCCCCGGGCGGACACCGGACAATCGTCAGCGGTTCATCCTGAAAGGAGCGCTGCGCCATGAGGACTGAGCGCGTGTATGCCGTCTCGGTGATGGTGCTGGCGGGGCTGGCCCTTGTCAGCACGCTGCAGATGAGAATGTCGGCCGCCCGCCACCATGAAATTATTCAGCGCAAGGCCGATCACGTGGCCCAGATCGAGATGCTGGCCGGCCGCTGGGAACGCGAAGATCGCTATCGCGCCCGGTTGGAAGCCCAGGGGGCCAGGCAACCGGCGGACCTGGATGCTCTGGCCGTTCACATGCTGGGGGAGGGTACCGTCCGGCTGGCACCGCGTCCGGCGACGCCCGCGGCAGATGGCTGGCAGCGCCGCGAAGTGGCCGTGGAAATCCCATCGGTGGCCTATGCCCAGGCCATCCAATTCTTGGCCGCCGCCGCGGAAACCTTGCCGGCCTGGCGCTTGCGCGAAATTGATTTGCGACCCTCGGCAGAACCCGGTCAGGGCAGCATGACCGCCGTGCTTGAAGCCCTGGAGAAAAATGGCTCGGAGCCCCAGCAACGTCCATAATCATGCGCAGCATCCATCAACTTGTAGCCGGCTATGCCAACGGGGATGCCATCAGTAATGAGGTGCGTGTCCTCCGCGATTTGTTTCGGTCGTGGGGATTTGACTCCCACATCTATTCCGAGCGCAAACGCATCTTGCCCGAACTGCGCGGCGATGCCCGCGATCTGGCCGGCAGTCGCGAGGATTTCCGGCCCGACGATGTGGTGCTGCTGCACCTGTCCATGGGCTCGGACGTAAACGATCTGTTTCCAACCCTGCCCGGACGCAAGGCGATCCTCTATCACAACATCACCCCCCCGGAATATTTCCGCGGGGTGCAGGAGCCCACCGCCCACCTGCTGGCGCGCGGACGTCAGCAAGCCAAGGCGTTGGCAGGGTCGGCTGAGGTGGTCATGGCCGATAGTCATTTTAACGCCCAAGAAATCGCGGCGATGGGGTATAAGAACCCGCAAGTGCTACCGCTGATGCTCGATTTTTCCGCCCTGCGCGGCAAGCCTGACCGCGGCATTCAACGGCGCTACCGCGACGGCATGACCAACATTCTCTTCGTGGGCCGCTGCGCTCCCAACAAGCGCATCGAAGACCTGCTCAACGCCTTCTATTACTTCCAGAATTACATCCAACCCGCCTCGCGCCTGATCCATGTGGGCTCGACCGCCGGCATGGAGCAATACCACGCCCTGCTGCTGACCCGGGTGCGGGAGTTGCAATTGAAACATGTGGAAATCACCGGCGCTGCCACCCACTCCGCACTGCTTGCCTATTACTCGGTGGCGCGCGCATTTTTGTGCCTCAGCGATCACGAGGGGTTCGGTATCCCGCTGATCGAAGCCATGACCCACGATGTGCCCGTCGTGGCTTACGCCGCCGGGGCCGTGCCCGAAACCCTCGATGGCGCCGGGGTACTTTTGCGCGAGAAACACTTTGATCTCATTGCCGAGGTCCTCGGCCGTGTCACCGAAGATGACGCGCTGCGCAAGGCCGTCCTGCGCGGTCAACGCGAACGCTTGACCCGCTACGAACGCCAGGATATCGCTGGAGACCTGAAGCGATTTCTGGCCCCGTTGCTGTAACGCCTTGCTCCATTGCCATCACGGGATTCACAAAACGACTAAAAGGGGCTTGCCATCGCCCGGCAATTTCGTTCCACTTCTTTTCATTGCTTCCCCGTCCAGGTGGCAGGGAGGTGTTCAACCGGCAGCGGCTGGGCGGACATGTGTTCGTAACCGGAATTGCCGCAGTAAAATACAAAAGGAAAACCAGAAATGAAACAAAAGAAATTCCTCGCTGGGGCGCTGTGCGTCGCGGCGTCGTTGGTCGCGCAATCCGTGTTTGGCGCGGGTTTTGGCATCTATGAAGGCAGCGCTCGCGGCAATGCCATGGGCACCGAAGTCACCGCCGATCCGGCTTCGCCTTCCGTCCTCTATAACAACCCGGCCGCCATGACGGCGTTGGAAGGCACTCAAATGGAAATGGGTGCCACCTTCATCCGTCCGCACGTGACGGTTGAAACCATCACGCCGGCGGGCTCGCAGAAGAACAAGGCCGATAGCGCGTGGTGGACGCCCCCGAACGCCTACGTCACCCATCAGGTCAACGACAAGATCTGGGCCGGTCTGGGCATTTTCAGCCGCTTTGGGTTGGGCGTGGAGCACGACGATGACTGGGCCGGGCGCTATAATTGCCAGGAAGCCATCATCAAAAGCTTCGACATCAACCCTTCCCTCGCGGTCAAGGTGCTGGATAACCTCTCGTTGTCCGCCGGGTTGCGCGCAGAATGGTTTGAGTTCACCCTGGACCGGGCCCTGCCGACGGGCACCCCGTTTGTGGACCCCGACCTGCAGTTCCACATGAAGGGCGACAGTTGGGGCATTGGCTACAACCTCGGCGCGTACTACGAAGCCACCGAATGGCTGTCCTTTGGTTTGGCCTATGAGAGTGAAATCGACCAGGAAGTCGAAGGTACCTACCACGTCAACCATCCCAATCCGGCCGTGGCCGGTGGCGATGGCGAAGGCGATATCTCCACCCCGTCGATCCTCCGCGCCGGTGCCTCGGTCAAGGCAACGGACAAGCTGACCATCAACGCGGGCATCGTTTACACGATGTGGAGTTCCTATGAAGACCTGACCATCAAGTTCGACCCCGCCCTGTTGGGTGCGGTGCCCCAAAGCTCGACAGAGAAGGATTGGGACGACGTGTTCCGCTATCAGTTGGGTGCGGAATATGCCCTGAACGAGACCTGGGCGCTGCGCGCGGGCTACATCTACGATGAATCCCCAATTTCGGATGCCCACGTGGACTACATTGTCCCCGCCAATGACCGCCATCTCTTCAGCCTCGGTGTCGGCTATAAGCAGGATAACTTCTTCTGCGATCTGGGCTACACCTATCTGTTGATCGAGGATCGTGATGTCACTGGCCGCGCCGCCGATGGCGTCCTGTCCGGTGAGTTCACCAAGGGCGATGCCCATATGATCGGCATTGGCGTCGGGTACAAAATCTAAACTGCCAGCCTAGTCAGGCTCACGCCCCGAAACTCTAGTTTCGGGGCTTTTTTCATGCCCGTTTGGGCGTATGGGGGGGGGCGAAATCCAGACCCCCACGGGCATATCCCGCGGGTGAACCAGGTCCGTTTTCCGCCGTCATGTCCACCGTAGTCTTGGCGGGGGTTGCGCCCGTTTCAGGCCCTTGAAGTATTCGACAGGTGGGGGTCGGTTTGCTATATCCTAAACCTGCTGGTTCTGCTGTTACTGGAGCCGATGGGCGTGGCTGCCGTTTGTGGAGAGGGAAGCCTGAACATGATCGATACACTGGTTCAAGGGTTTGATTCATCGGTATTTTGCGAGCTGTTGAACGAGAAGTTCGGGGGATCGTTTTCAGCGGTCACGAAACGGATTCCCATCCCGAAGGATTTGCCCTGGAAGAGTGCGCAGCAGTTGGGGGTGGTGAAGACGCTGCCAGGACCTGAAAACAGCAACATGCCGCTGCTGGTGGTGGTGGCAGAATTGCCCGAAGGCGAGGAACTCCGCGAGCGCAGCAGCCGCATCAAGCAGTTTCACTTTGCCCGGAAGGTGCTCGATCAGGCGATGTCAGCGCCCCTGCCGGGCGTGGAAGGCCTCATTTCGCAGGGCCTATTTGTCTTTCATGATGAAGACGGCAACTTCCGCCTGAGTTTTGTCTATGGCAAGCCGGTGGGAACCAAGCTGGTCTGGAGCGAAGTGCGCCGCCAGAGCTTCTATGTCGAGGCCGGTGCCGGCAACAAGACCTTCCGCGACCGGGCCGCGCTGTCGTGGAGCCCATTCGATGATCTGAAAGAGGCATTCTCGGTCGAAAAACTGGCCAAGGAGTTCTACAGCCGCCTGTTCCAGTGGTACCAGTGGGCGCTCTCGGATGAAATGGGGGTGACCTATCCGAACGACATTCATACGCATGACGACGACCGCGAGATCAATGAGCACATCATCCGCCTGATCACCCGTCTGATGTTCGTGTGGTTCCTGAAGCAAAAGCACCTGGTTCCCGACGAGTTGTTTGATCCCGGGAAACTAAAACATATTCTGAAAACCTTTTCGCCCACCTCCGGCGACACCTATTATCGCGCCATTCTCCAGAACCTTTTTTTTGCGACGCTCAATTCCGAGATTCCCGAACGCGGATTTGCCACGCAGACCGGCGACCGAACTGAACATTTCGACATCAAGACGCTCTACCGCTACCCCAAGGAGTTTGCCCTTTCCGAGAAGAAGGTGCTGGACCTGTTCAGGGGCATCCCATTCCTCAATGGCGGCCTATTCGAATGCCTGGACCGGGGCAGGAACTACTATGACGGATTTTCGCGCAACCGGAACAAGCAGGCCCGGGTGCCGAATGCACTTTTCTTCGACCCCAAAGACGGCCTGATTCCGTTGCTGCGCCAGTACAACTTCACCATCGAGGAAAATTCCCCCGGGGATGAGGAGGTCGCGCTGGATCCCGAGCTGCTGGGCAAGGTGTTTGAGAATCTCCTGGGGACCTATAACCCCGAAACCGAGGTCGCCGCCCGCAAGGCGACCGGCTCGTTCTATACCCCGCGCGAAATCGTCACCTACATGGTGGATGAAAGCCTGATGGCCCACCTGAAGGGAAAATGCGGCGACGAACACGAAGACGACATACGCAAACTGTTTGCCGACAGCGAGCGCCCGACCTCCGCCAAGCTGTGCCAGGCCCTCGATGAGGCCCTGGTTACCGCCAAGGTCCTAGATCCCGCCTGCGGCTCGGGTGCCTTCCCGATGGGCGTTCTGCTGCGGATGGTGGAGGTGCTGCGGGTGCTGCGGGGGATTCCCGAGGAGGAATCGGTTTATGACCTGAAGCTGGAACTGATTGAAAACTGCATCTATGGCGCGGATATCCAATGCATCGCCGTCCAGATCTCCAAGCTGCGCTTTTTCATCTCTCTGGTCTGTGAACAGAAGCCGACTGCGGATGTCAAAAAGAACTATGGTATTGATCCACTCCCCAATCTGGAAACCAAGTTTGTTGCCGCCAATACACTGATCGGCCTGCCGCGTGAAGGCGACATGCTGCCCATGCAAAATGTGGAGGCACTGAAAAAACAGCTTTGGGGCGTGCGCCATCGCCATTTTCTGGCCCGGTCCTATCAGGAGAAAAAGAAGCTGCGAGGCGAAGACCGGAAGCTGCGGACTGAATTGGCGAAACTGCTTGAGCAGAACGGGGCCTTCGATACGGATTCAGCGGGCAGAATGGCCGAATGGGATCCTTATGACCAGAATACGAGTGCGGGTTTTCTCGACCCCGAGTGGATGTTCAATGTGCGGGATGGGTTTGATGTCGTGATCGGGAATCCGCCATATATCGACTCAGAGGGGATGACTCTATTGTATCCCAGAGAGCGAGAAATATATCGGGGCATCTATAATTTATCTGGTAACTGGGACATATATATATCTTTTTTTTGGTTTGCGAACAACATATCAAATGGAGTTTTTTGTTTCATAACCCCGGACAAGTGGTTGTCGCGTCCATTTGGCAAGATATTCAGGAAAGATGTTGTTTCAGAAAAACTTGCTTTGCTTGTCCACTGTGGGACTGGCGTATTTGAAAATGTCACTGTTGATGCAATAATTTCATTGTTTTCTTCTGATCCCCAAAATGCGCAATTTGGAAAATATAATCAGGATCGTGAAATAGATATAATCAACAAATGTTCTTTAAGTGTATTAAAGGATCCATACCTACTTGATCAATACTTCTCATCTGATTCAAAAATTATTGCTAGCATCGAAAAAGATAAGCCACTTTTATCCCAATATTGGGAATGTGAGAATGCATGTAGCACGGCCGATGCATATGCCTTGGTTCCACTAATTAAAGAAGGAAATAACTTTGATAAGTTGAGTGGCAGCTACCGTCTTATTAATACTGGAACATTATCTAAGGTGTTTGCTTTATGGGGAAAGAGACCGATTACTTACCTAACAAAAAATCTTGGATATAAGCCCTTGTATCCAATTGTTATGAAGAAAGAGTTTACATCAAAATTTGGAAAGACATATATTAGACGAGCAGCATCTAAAAAGTTAATATCTAAAGGCCTGAATTTATTAGACGTGTGCTTGGATTTAGAGGGTCAATACATTCCTGGCAAGAGTACTTTAGTTATTTGTGAAAAAGACGATGCCAAACTGAAAACCTTGTGCGCGGTATTGAATAGTCACTTGGCGGTATATTATTTCAAAATCAAGTATTCATCGAGTAGCTATTGTGGGGGGACTAGTTTTACTCCTGATATGTTAAATTCTTTTCCGGTAGTATCAGGTGAGGCAGACGACTATCTTGTGTCACTTGTTGATAGCATAATAGAACAAGGGTCTATTCTTCCACGTAACATGGATGATATTAATGCTTATATTTATAAAATATATGGATTAGGAGAAGATGATATTGCGGTTATTGAGGAGAGCGTAAATAAGAGCGCAAAGAGGACTGGAAAGAAAGCCGCGAAAGCCAAAAAGGCGGCAGCCAAGCCGAAGGCGAAGGCCACCGGTGCGAAGAAGACGGTACGGCGCCGCAAAACGCAACTGCCGCCGTCGCTGCCGGGGTGGGATTGAGGGGCTGTATGTGTAATGATGGTCCCATGAATGCGGCTTGCTCCACGGGTAAAGGGAGATGTGGATGTCTGGACCTGTAAAATATCATGTTGGGGCCTTTCCTCCGAAAAAGCTGGAGTGGGAAGCGCTGATCCCCTTGATTGGTCCGGCCAATGCCGCCGTGGCCAGATATGACGGATTATTGAAAGCCATCCCCAATGTCTCGGTACTGCTGTCGCCTCTGATGACCCAGGAGGCAGTGCTGTCGTCCCGCATCGAAGGCACGCAAGCCACCATGGGTGAGGTCTTGGAGTTCGAAGCGGAAGAACATCCCGCGAATATTCCGACTGAAAAACGGGATGACATCGAAGAGATTCTGAACTATCGCAAAGCCATGCGGCATGCGGAAACGCTGCTGAAAAGCCTGCCCCTCTGTCAGCGGGTTGTGAAAGAGGCACATCGGGTGCTGTTGGACGGCGTTCGTGGCCATACGTGGTCGCCGGGGGAGTATCGTCGGATTCAGAACTGGATTGGGTCACCGGGATGCTCGATGGAGGAGGCGCGCTACATTCCAATTTCAGCGGGGGCTTTGCCGGAGGCGATTAGTGAGTGGGAGCGCTATATTCATCAGGATGCCCCGGATCAACTGGTACAGTTGGCGCTGCTGCATGCGGAGTTCGAGGCCTTGCATCCCTTTTTGGATGGGAATGGCCGCCTGGGTCGCATGCTGGTCCCTCTGTTCATGGCCAAGAACGGGCTTCTTTCGGAACCGATGTTTTATATTAGCGCCTTCTTTGAGCAAAATCGGGATGAATATTATGAGCGGTTATTGGCGGTCTCGCGCGATGGAAATTGGACGGAATGGGTCGCGTTTTTCCTGAAATCTGTGGTGGAGCAGGCCCGCGATAATTTGAGCCGGGCGACGGCTATTCTGAATCTGTATGAGAGCAGCAAGCGACTTTTTCAGGAAATAACTCATTCTCAGTACAGTATTCAGGCCCTGGACTTCCTTTTCCAACGCCCATTGTTGGGATCGGCTGACTTTGTGGCCCAGGCTGGTATTCCACGCCCAACGGCCAGGAGAATACTTAAGGTATTGCGAGACAACGGAATATTAAAGGTTATGCGTGTGGCAAAAGGTCGCCGAACTGGGATATATGCCTATGCGGAATTGTTGAACATTGCGGAAGGCAGGCCGGTGCTTTGAGGCTCATCTATGGGTCATTAATGACGTTGAAGCTCATATAACAAGATATATGAGCGACAAATGGCGTTGATTCTATTGCATGAGTCACAAGACGAGAAATGCAAAGAGGACGCGGGTAAAAGGATAATATCATGCTAATTACAAACATAAGCAAAGAGAACAGCCTGTTTACCCGGCTGGAGCACTTGATTGCCGAGAGTGAAGAGATGCGGGTGCTGGTGGGGTTCTTCTATTTTTGGGGGATTGGTGCCCTGCATGAAGGGCTGCGGAAGAACGAGGCGTTCAAACTCCGGATTCTGGTCGGGCTGGAGGCGGAGGAACATGCGGGGCGGATAGTCGAGTTCGCAGCGGAGCAGAAGGAGGGGGCGACGGATGAGGAGCGGCGGTCAGCTTTTTTGTCGAATCTGCGTTCGGTGATGCGCGGACGGGAAATCGATACACAGAAGTATTATGACCGCGTCTCGCTGTTTATCGATCTGGTGGAGACGGGTCGGATTGAAATCCGCAAGACACGCGAGCCGAATCACGCGAAGCTGTATCACTACACGCTGCGCAAAACGCTGGCGGAGACGCTGAACCGGAAATACTGCTGGATCACCGGCAGCAGCAACATGACGCGTCCGGGCCTGCTGGAGCAGAACGAACTGAATGTGCAGCTCCTGGATTTTGGCGGGGAGGAGGCGCGCAGTTATTTCGATGCCCTGTGGGAGACAGCCACCCCTCTGACGGATGATCCGGAAACCCGAGCCCGAATTGTCGAGCTGGTGAGCGGGGATGAGTCGCTGCTGGCGGATGTGACGCCGTTCGAGGCCTATGCCCTGGTGTTGAAGAATTATCTGGAGCATCGGGAACTGCAGGACAAGACGCCTTCCATTGAGCGGATTCTGAGTGCACCGAAAGGGCTGGACGGCAAGCGGAAGTATCGCCCGATGCGCTTCCAGGTGGATGCGGTCAATCAGGCGCTGTCGATTCTGCAGGAATACAACGGGGTGATTATTGCCGATGTGGTGGGACTCGGGAAATCCGTGATGGGCAGTGTGCTGGGGCGGGTGCATGGCAAACGCGGGATTGTGATTGCGCCGCCGGGACTGGTGGGCGACTACCGGACCGGTACCGGCTGGTGGGGATATCTGGACGATTTTGGACTGAGCGACTGGCGGGCGGTGTCGCGCGGGAAGATGGATGAGGTGCTTGAACTGGTCAACCGGCAGCGGGATTTTGAGGTGGTGGTGGTGGACGAGGCGCACTATTTCCGCAATCAGGACAGCGAGGATTATCACTATCTGTCCCAGATTTGCCGGGGCAAGCAGGTGGTGCTGATGACGGCGACACCCTACAGCAACCGGCCCAGCGATATGCTGGCGCTGCTGAAGCTCTTTACCCCGGCGCGGCAGTCGCTGCTGACACCAGATGGCAATCTGGAGTCGCTCTTCCGGGGCTATCAGATCCAGTACAACCGGTTTGATTATGTGTTGAAGCATCTGGAGAATCCGGAGCGGGTTGATCAGGTGGCGGGGCATCTGCGGCAACTGGGGATCACGATGGAAGTGCTGCCCCGGAATTTCCGCGCCATCCGGCAGGAAATCAAAACGCGTTGCAAGCGGTTGGCCCAGGAAATCCGCCAGGTGCTGGAACCGGTGATGATCCGCCGCAACCGGCTCGATCTGAAGGGGGATCCGGAGTATGCCGAAGAAGTCGGGCGCAATCTGCCGGTGATGCATGATCCCATCGAGCAGTTCTATGAACTCTCACGGGAACAGAGCCGGTTTTATGACTTGGTGATTGAGGAGTATTTCGGGGAGGACAGCGAGTTCACCGGAGCCATCTATCAGCCGGGGGCATATGTTCCTGACGGCGGGGCCGATGAGGAGGAGGCCGGGGAGGATGCGGGGGACAGCCGCACATTGGTGAATGTCCAGCAGCGCAATATGTATAAGTTTATCCGGCGTCTGCTGGTGCGCCGCTTTGAAAGTTCTTTCGGGGCTTTTGCCCAGTCGCTGGACAATCTGATTCGGTTTCATAAGAACGTCAAGCGGCTGGCGGTGCCCGCTCCGCTCGGTCGAGGACTGGTGGTGTTGAACCGCTCCATTATGGACAAGCTGCTGAACCTGGAAGAGGCGTCTGACGAAGAAGTGGAATTCCTGCTGCAACAGCAGGCGGATTTGACGGATCTGGATCAGGACCCGGTCACTTCGCGCAATAAGCAGGTGTTCCGGGTGACGGAGGATTTTGATGATGCGGGGCGTGAGCAGTTTAATGCCGATGTGCAGTCGGATATCGATCTGTTCGGCAAGGTAAAGAAGGAAGTGGAGCGTCTGGATCTGATTGCCAATGATCCAAAGGCCCGGAAGCTGATTGAAGAACTTGAGGCTGCATTAGCAGGTAGTCATCCGGAACTGGTCAGCAAGTCCAAAGAGCCACAGCGCAAGGTCCTGGTATTCAGTGAATTTGCAGACACCATTGAGCATTTGAAAGGATATTTGGATGAGCGATTTCCGGGGGAGGTGTTGACGGTCCGGACGCTGAGCAAGGAGCTGGCCAAGACGGTGTATCGGAATTTCGATGGGTCTTGTAGTCCGGGTCTGCAGGAGGATCAGTATACAATTATGCTGGCAACGGATAAAATGTCCGAGGGCTTGAATCTGAACCGCGCCGGTTTGGTGATCAACTACGATATTCCTTGGAACCCCACCCGGGTGATTCAGCGGGTCGGGCGCATCAACCGCATCGGGGCGAAGGTCTTTAATGATCTGTATTTGTTCAATTTCTTCCCGACCGAGCAGGGGGCACCTCAGAACAATGTGCGGCAGATTGCCGCCAATAAGATGTTCATGATTCATGCTTCGATCGGGGAAGATGCCAAAATATTCAATACGGATGAAGAGCCGACGGCCGCGGGGCTGTTTGAGAAGTTGAGCCGGAATCCCGATGCGCTGGAAGAGGAGAGTTTCCTGACCCAGGCCCGGCGGGAATGGACTGAAATCAACAAGAAGCATCCTGAGGTGGTGGATAAACTCAATCGCTTGCCCGGACGTGTCAAAACGGCCCAGCGGCGGGATCCGGATGGCATTTTCCTGTTTGCCCGCAAAGGGATGACCTTGTTTGCGCTGCACCATCAGGGCAAAGAGGGGAATGAGGGAATTCTCCACTTGTCTCTTCAGGAGGCAATCGAATCCGTTCGGTCTTCCTTCAAGGCCAAGCGGTGCAAAAAACTATCGACCACATTCTGGCCCCGGTATGAGGCCCTGCAGAAAAGTCTAACGGATCGCCAACAGGGAATCGCGCCGGGCGCTACCTCCCTGATCACCAAGGCCCGGAATGTGCTGGCAACCGCCATTGGCCGGGGGGTGGGCGGAGATTTTGTGAATGTCTTGCTGGAGGATCTTCAGAATCACGGAACGCTCTCTGAGCGCACGCTGCGGAAAATCGTGGATGCGTCAAGGGACAGCAAGGCGTTCCCAAAATTGATTCAGCAACTCCGCCGTGAGATGGGCGCGAACTATCTGGATGCCATGAAATCGAAGCTGGCCCCGAGCGAAATTGTAATCGCAATCGAAAACCAGTGATGCCCCTTTTTGATGGCTAACCTGAATGATTCACCTTGGTGGATCATTCAGGTCGGGGTGTGAGACCGCGCTCCTGCTCTCCTGATGAAATGTAGGCTTTTCCTACAACAACCCTGCCGCCGCGGCAGTGGCCATCAATAAAACCTTGGAAAGAGGTAGAACGCTTTTCTTTTGGGGGCGTTTTCAGATTGCCGCGGAGAGGGCGCAGGCGTACATTAATCAGATACTAACAAATGGCTGTTGGTGCGCAACGTCATCATCAGGAATGGAGTCAGAATTCATGAGCAAGTTTACTGGGATTATATTGAGCGGGTTGGTTCTGTGTGCGTCGGTGTTTGCGGGGTCTGGCACCGAGAATGATCCGTATACGATAGCGGAGGCCTTGGCGTTGTCGGAGGGGACGACGGAATATTGGGCGCAGGGATATATTGTGGGCGGGGCATATAATAATTTTGATTCTCCCTGGACCAGCGATTACAGCATTAGCTGCGCGGACACCGACAGCGAGTCGGATGTGAACAACTGTCTACAGGTGAAACTGGAATCCGACGGCGGTCGTGCGGCCTGGGGATTGGGTACCAATCCGAACAATTTTCAAAAGCTGATTAAGTTTCAAGGATACCGGGATGCGTATGGCACTTACCCGAGCTTTGAGGGCGTGGACAACGTGGACATTTCCGAGGTGGCGCTGGAGAACCAGCCGCCGGTGCTGACGGCGATTGGCAACAAGATGGTGATCGAAGGCAATACGCTGTCGTTTACAGTGACCGCCACGGACAGCCTGGATGGCGATTCGATTTCGCTGTCGGCGACGGGCCTGCCGGCGGGTGCGGTTTTTGCTGGTGCGACGAATGCAGCCACGGCCAGCAGCACGTTCACGTGGACGAATGCCGGGCCGCTGGGCGACTACAGTGTAACATTCACGGCGAGCGACAAAGATGGCACGGTTCAGCAAGTCGTCGGCATCACTGTTCACGATGGCAGTGGTCCGCTGGAAATTGCGTTCCAAGGATTTGAAGGCACGGCCAGCGATACGTGGGGCACAACGGATATTGATGCGACGCTGGTGCGCAGCACGACCGGTACGGCCGACACACCCGCAGATGTGCGTATCCGCACGGGCACCTATTCCTGGCAGCCGGGCGAGGGGGAATACACCACCGAGGCGCTGGAACTGGCGGCGGTGGATGTCTCCGAATGGTCGGATGTGGTGGTGACGCTGCACGTGTCGGCCACGACCACCGTGCCTGAGGACGGTTTTGGCATGTTCCCGACGGAAACGTTGAGCGTTTGGACGGCACTGGATGGCGCGAATTTTCCTGCCGCGGCCGACATCGTAGTGAGCGGCAATCAACTGGCGAGCGGGAGCATCACGGGCGCGTTGTGGTCTTACACCGCCACGGGTGTCGCCGCCACCACGGCCGGCGTGTCGCGAACGGTTGCGCCAGCGTCGGGCGGCGTCACCGACGATGGTATTGCCACGGTCCAGATTGCGCTCCCGGCGGGGACCACCTCGGTCAAGCTCAAGGCGGAAGTGGCCCAGGAGTATGCTGGCTATTTTTGGAACGTGGACGACATTTCGCTGACGGGCATCAACGACGGCGGCGCATCGGATTTTCCGCCGACGATTGCCGTCAGTCCCGAAGGTCTGGACAAGTCGGTGGCGGTTGATAAAAACTTGAGTTTCACAATCAATGCCTCAGAAATTCCAAATGACGCCAGTGACGAAGTGCGTATTTGGGCGATGGGTCTTCCGGCGGGGGCGACCTTTGTTGGCGCGACCAACACGGGCAGCGCCAGCAGCGTGTTCAGTTGGACGCCGACCGAGGCCGGGGAAACAACAGTGACCTTTTTTGCGGGGGATAAGGATGGGACGAACCAGCTTGACGTGGGCATCACGGCCTATGAGATGGGCGCAGGCGGCGCGGCCTATGCCGTGGTGGTTGGGTTGAACGAGTACAATTCCAGCTATATCGGTTCCGGAAATTGGTTGAACGGCTGCGAGCCCGATGCCAACCATATCTTCACCAATATCCTCAAGCGCGGGGACTGGAATGTTCTCAGCGCACAGAAGAAACTGAGTGCAGCGGGCACAAAAGCGGCTATTCGTGGGGCTATTGCAAACTATGCGGCGACGGCAGTGGCGGGCGACACATTCTTTTACTTTCACTCCAGCCACGGCGGGCAGAACAGCGGGACGTCCGTCTATTTATGCACCTATGACAGCGATTACGAGGACACGGAACTGGCAGCGGACCTGTCGCAGTTTGCCGCGGGCGTGAAGGTGGTGGTGATGGTGGATGCGTGCCACTCGGGCGGTTTGTTCAAGTCGGTCCAGGCGGGCACCCGGGCCGTGCGTCCCACCAAGGGCGGCTGGGACCTGGCGGGCATCGTCTCGCAGATCATGGATGAGCAGCGCGCGGCGAAACTGGCTGCCGGCAAACGCGATGTGCTCTCGCGCGTCAGTTCGAGCGAAATCGGCTGGATCACGGCGGCAGACTATGACCAGTACTCGTGGGATGGCGGGCCGAACGGCGGCGGAGTATTCACGGACAAGGTGATCGAAGGCTGGACGAATAATCCCCCCAACAGTTGCGATCTGAATGGCGACAATTATGCTAATTTCTATGAATTGTGGGATTACGCCTGGGACGTGGCGAATAGCGCGGATTTGGAATACACCACGGCGATGGCTCACAACACCAATGTGTTGCTGAACACGATGGCGGGCTGGGTCGGCGAAGCGGCGCCGGGTGGCCTGATCGTCTTTAGCAATATGACTGCTCAGACCATACTCGTGGGCGAGACGCTGATCTATCCCGTGGGTGCCTCTACGGCCGGCACAAACGTGCCCGTGACCGTCACCATGACCACGGTGCAGGACGGGGCCAGCTATGCCGGCGGCGAGCTGACCTTCACTCCGACGACAGATGGGACCACGACCTTCAATTTCAGCGGCACGAATGCCAATGGCGGCTCGGCTACCGCCAGCCTGACGGTGACGGCGACTCTGCCCGCACCGACGCTGGCCGATCCTGCGACGACGGAGGTTGGCAACGACCGGTTCACCGCCAACTGGAATGACGTTGTGGGCGCGGCCAGTTACCTGCTGGATGTGGCGACGTCGGATACGTTCTCGGCGGGCAGTGCTGGCGCGGACGTGTTGGATGAAGATTTCGCCACGCTGACGGACACCTCGGTGCCCGGCGGCTGGACGACCAGCGGAAGCTCCGATTTGGACTATACGGGCGCGGGGTATTACGGAGAGGCCTCGCCGGCGTACAAGTTCAAGACCACGGGCCAGTGGCTGGTGAGCCCGGCCTTCGCCACAGGCGCGACCAACCTCCAGTTCTGGGCGCTGGGCAACGGCGGCTCCGGCAGTACTTTTGCGATTTCCGGCCTGGTAAACAGCGTGTGGACGCTGGTCGATACGGTGACAATTGCCGAGGACGGCGCCACTTATAATGTGGCGCTGGAGCCGCAGACCACCCAGATCGGGTTTTACTTCACCAAGGTCAAAAACTGCGGGCTGGACGATGTGATCGTGCAGGCCAGCGATGCCGGATCGAGCACGCTGGTGGTGGAGGCCCAGAGCGTGGCCGGCACCAGCTATGAGGTGACGGGGCTGGCCATGGACACGACCTACTATTTCCGTGTGCGGGCGGTCGGAAACCTGAATGGACCGTATTCCATCACCGGGACAGCCCATACCACTGCCACGGACACGCCACCGTCGTTTGATGCGATTCCGGCGCAGTCGGCGAGCGTGGGCGTGCTGCTTTCACTGGATGTGTCCGCCTATGATTCGGGCTATCCGGCTCCGGCCTTGACGCTGGAATCCAGCACGGCGAATGCGGCCGATTATGGCTTCACGGACGGAACCCTGTCCTTCACGCCAAGCGCAGCCGGGAACGTTGAATTTGTGTTCATGGCGTCGAATACACTGGGCACGGCGCTGGCGACGGCGAACGTGGCGGTGGCGTCGGCCCCCGTCTACATTCCAGTAGCCAGCATTGCCGATGTCACCAGTGATTCGCTCACAGTCAATTGGACACCTTGCACCGGTGCGACGGATTACCAGGTTCAGGTGTCGACGGACAGCGTGTTCGCCGCCGACAGCGGCGGGAACCTAATGGTCAACGGCGGCTTCGAAATGGGCGACGACACCGGCTGGGATAAGTTCGAGGCCGACTATTCCGTGGTGTCCACCGATCCGCAGGAAGGCAACTACCATGTGACCTGTGCGGCCACTGGGACGCGCGACCTAATGCAGCCGGTGACCATCATCGGCGATGGCGTCACCGAATACGAAGTGAGCTTCTGGTACAAGAAGCCAACGGCGGGAGGCAATGCCCGCATCTGGTCGCCGTGGGATATTGGTGGCCAGGTGTCTGGCGACAACTTGCAGCCCAGCACCTATCTGCAAGCAGCCAGCGAGTGGACGAAGGTGACGTACCATGTGGTGCCAAGCAGTGGTGAAAACATTCTGAAATTCGAGGTGCGGACCTATAACGGTGCCACGGTCGACTGGGACAACTTCTTTGTCGGAGAGTCCGGACCCCGCGGCAGCGTCTCGAAAGCTATTCTGGTGGATGAGACCGTATCGGCGCTGACCTATCCCGTGACGGGTCTGGATCCCGAGACGCTGTATTATGCCCGCGTGCGGATGGCGGGTGGCGAGTGGTCGGAAGTCGTGTCCGAAACCACGCTGGCGGCGGGCCCGACGGCCCCCTCGTTTGCCGCGATTCCGCCGCAGTCGGCGACGGTCGGCGTCGAATTCTTGCTGGATGTGTCGGCCTATGACTCGGGCAATCCCGTGCCCACGCTGTCGCTGGTGTCTTCCACGGCCGCCGGGGCGGATTACGCCTTTGTCGGCGGCACGCTCACCTTCACGCCGAGCGTGACGGGCAGCTTCGAGTTCGTTGTCATGGCGTCGAACGAATTGGGTACGGCGCTGGCGACGGCCACCGTGGTGGCGGTCGAGGCGGGCGCGGAATTGCTCGCACCAGTCATTCAGGCCGCTAGCGGCGTGCAGGCGAACCAGTTCAACGCCAACTGGCTGGCCTCGGCCGGCGCGACGGGGTACCTTCTGGATGTTGCCACGAATGCGGGCTTCTCGACGGGCGGCGAGGCGACGCTGACCAACCTGTCGGAAAACTTCGCGGGATTTGTCACTGAGAACGGCAGCCAGGATCGCGGGGGCTCGTTAGACACCTACTTGCAGACACCGGGTTGGACGGGGTCCAAGGTCTTCGAAAATGCGGGAACGGCGAAGCTGGGGTCCAGTTCCGGCCAGGGTATCCTGACGACGCCAACGGTGGACCTCTCGGCCAATGGCGGCGCGGCTACGCTGACGTTCGATCTGGGACTCTACGGGACGGATTCGACGCGGGTGCAGGTTCTGCATGCGCCGGATGGCGTCACGTTCACGCAGGTCGGAGACGATCTGACGCCGTCGGCCACGATGACCTCGCAAACGATCGAATTCTCAGGCGGCACGGCGTTGTCCCAACTTCAAATCAGGGGCAAGAGTGCATCCAAAAACCGGTTCTATCTGGACAATCTTCAGATTACGCAGACACCACTGAGAGGTCGGTATATCGCGGGGTACGAAAACCTCGATGTGGGCAACGTGACGACGTATGTCGTGACGGGGCTCACGGAAGGCGTGACGTACTATTATCGCGTCAAGGCCACCAACGCCACCACCAACAGCCCATACTCGGATGTGACGAGTGTAGTGACCGCGGGGGGCGACACGCCGACGCCGGAGCCGATCCATGATGTGCAGATGGGCGGCGGCGGCGGATCAGTGTCGATGCAAATCCAGTCCAGGATAGGTGTGACCTATCAGTTGCAATATACTGAGAGTCTGTTCCCGCCCGTCTGGATACAGGCGGCCTCTGAGGATGGCACGGGCGCGGCGGTGGCCCTGGAAGATACGAATGCCGTGTCCCCTATGCGCTTCTATCGCGTTGTACAATAACGGGCTTATGCCTTTCCCACGCCGGGCCCATGCGGGTCCGGCGTTTTTGCTGCCAAGTCGACCGTTTTTCTGAGCGGGTGCTTTTACTGTTGCTAAGGGAGGGGCGTCGTGGAGTAGACTATAAAAAATCAGCGCAACTCCCCTAGCCGATACGGCAAGGACAAGGTTATGAATAAAAAAGTTATGATGTGGATGGTGGGGGGGGGCTTGGCGGTAATTCTGATTGTGTCGGTTTATCTGCCGCGCGTCTTGGACACAAAGCTGTTACCTCATTCCACAGGGGAGATGTCTGGCATCGAATCAACTTTGCTGACAGATGTGGCGATGGTGGCTCCGAATCCTACCAATGGATGGCATGGGAGCGTTGTCGCGAACGTAGACGCTGTGACTAGATCGACGAATGAAAGTGAGAGCGCCCCTTCCGGTTTGTCGGTAGAGGATTCAGTGGCCCCCAGTAGTTCCGTCGCGGCAGGATTGGAGGGGGCCTCCACGGTTGCGGATGGTTCGGACGCAATCAACGAAGCCGAAGCGTCCATTGTGGCGGATGGGAATGCAGAACAAGAATCCTCGCCGAAGCCCACGTATGCGAGGCATGGCGGGGGGGGGCGGTCCGTGGCAGAGATTCTGGAGGGAGTGGACCTGAGTAACGAGGCGGAGCGCGCGCGGGTGGTTGCGGAAATGACCGCAGTGGAAGAAGCTCGCTATGCTGCGGTGCTGGCTAAGGCGAAAGACCTCGGCATCCCCGTGCGCAAGGAAGGGCCTGGGAGTCGCGTGGCGATCTTGCATGATTTTCGCGGTGATGAACCCCTCTATCGTATCACCTTAAATAAGAACGCCGCGATTTCCAGTGCGGCCAATCTGCTGTATCCGGTACCGTACAATTTGGATGGCACGGGGGTCAAAGTGGGGGTCTGGGATGCCGGAGCCGTTCTCAACACGCACCAGGAGCTTTCGACCACCCGGGTTGTGAAACGAAATGCCGTGGCCACCGACCCCCATGCGACCCATGTCGCCGGTACCATTGGCGCCAGCGGGGTGAATGCTAACGCCAAGGGCATGGCGCCCAATGTCAAAATCGATTCATGGGACTGGTACAGCGACTACACCGAGATGACGTCCTCCGGCGCCGCTACGGCGAATGACACCAATAACATCCCGATTTCCAACCACTCGTATGGCTATGGGGCGACGAATACCGATATGGGACGCTATGAATACGAGTGCGTCGATGTTGACTCGCTGACCGCCAGCTTGCCCTTCTATCTGCCCTGCTGGGCCGCAGGAAATGAACAGGACGAACTGACGGCCAAAGACGGGTTCCAGTCGATCACGTTCAACGGGCTGGCCAAAAATGTCCTGACGGTGGGCGCGGTGCAGGATGCGGTGAGCGGGGGCGTGAGGTCTCCCGCGAACGGTACCATGACCTATTTTTCCAGTTGGGGGCCTTGCGATGATGGCCGCATCAAGCCCGATGTGGTGGCCAATGGCTATACGGTATACTCGCCCGATGACACGAGCACCACCTCCTACGATACCTATAACGGCACCAGCATGGCGACACCCTCCACGGCGGGGTCGGCGGCGTTATTGACGCAACTCTATGCCCGGGAGTTTTCCAACCAGTGGATGCGCGCCAGCCTGCTCAAGGGCCTCTTGATTCATACGGCGGACGACCTGGGTACGGCGGGGCCGGACTACAAATTTGGCTGGGGACTGATCAACGTCGAAGCGGCTGCCGACGTCATTCTGGCACACAAGGCCAGCCTAGGCAGCAGTCCCAAGCTGTTCACCAACAGCGTGAGTACGGCGGTTGCCGGACAAACTAATACTTTTATCTGGGATGGAACGTCTCCCATCCGGGTGACCCTGTGCTGGACCGACCCGGCGGGTGCCGCCCAGGCGGACAACAGTCGAACTCCGAACCTGCGTAACAATCTGGACCTGCGTGTGACGGCTCCGGATGGAACAACCGTACACATGCCGTACGTGATGCCGTTCGTCGGCACCTGGTCGGATGCATCGATGACCAATGCGGCAATCACCGGCGACAACAACGTGGACAACGTGGAGCGGGTGGACATCGCCTCTCCGACGCAGGCAGGCGTGTACACGGTGACGGTGGTCCGAGACGGAATTTTGTATTCCAGCCCGCAGGCCTATTCGCTGATCATCACCGGCAGCGGCGAGGGAGCGGACCAGCCTCCTCTTCTGGCGCCGATCGGTGCCCGGCAGGTCAACCTCGGCAGCAATGTGGCGTTCACGGTATCGGCCAGCGATCCGGTGGATGGGGACTCCATCACCCTGTCGGCCGCCAATCTGCCGGCCAATGCGGTGTTCAGTACGGTCACCAATACCGGCGGCGTCACCAACACCTTTACGTGGAACAACGCCTCGCCGACCGGCACCTACAACGTCACGTTCCAGGCGGTTGACAAGGACGGAACCAACACGGAAGTCGTCGCGATCACCGTATTCCTGGCCTCCCCGACGGCCCCGGCATCTCTCTGGGCCAGCGCCACCAACTCGACGGATTTCACGGCCGCGTGGAGTTCGGTGGCGAATGCCACGGGCTACCGGTTGGATGTCAGCACCAATGCCAACTTTGCGGTGTCGACCGGTGGGGGCGGAGCGGTGCAGCTGGGCGAATCGCTGACCAGCGGGTTGAGCGGCTCGTACACGACGGGGGACGTGTCCCTGACCAGCGGGGTTTGGAACGTGGTCCAGGTGCTCGGTGAAAATGCGGCGGATTCCTACGGCGGGACGGGCGGGGCGGCCCGGCTGAACGACGACACGCCGGGCGCGTGCATCCGGACGCCGGCGCTGGACACGGTCGGGTCCATCACTTTCTGGTACCGCGAACTGAATACCGGCGGCGGGGAGTTCGTCCTGCAGAAGTCCTACGACGGCAGCATCTGGATCGGCGTGCATACTCAGTCCTTCTCGGGCACCACATATGTCCGGTATTCGAACGATGTGGATGACGCGGCGGCGACGGTCACCCTGCGGGTGCTGAATGATAATCAGGCCGGACATTTGATTGTCGACGAATTTGAAATCACCTCCTACGGGGCCAGCACGCCGGATTACATAGTCGGCTATTCCAACCGGACCGTATCGGGAACAAGCGAAAACGTGACGGGTCTGGCGGCGGACGGCACGTACTACTTCCGGGCGCGGGCGGTGAACGCCGCCGGTTCGAGCGCGAATTCTTCCGTGGCGAATGTCACAACCCTCGCGACCCTGAGCGCGCCGGTGTTCGGGGCCAATCCCGGTCCGGTGGCGACGACGGTGGGCTTGGACACAGAATTCACAGTCAGTGCCTCGAGTGTTCCGACGCCGGCGCTGAGCCTGGATGCCACGACGGTGGCTGTGGACGACTACGATTTCGATTCGGGAACCGGCGATGTGCTGTATATTCCACCGCAGGGCGATGCCGGCGTGCAGACGTTCACCTTCTCAGCGGTCAACAGCCAGGGTTCCGCTTCGCAGATTGTCACCGTGAACGTGGCGGCCGCCACGGCACCCGCTTTCACCGGTGGTGTGGGCCCCTACAGCACCACCGCCGGGGTAGAAGTGGCCTTCACCGTGTCGGCCTCGGGAACCCCGACGCCAACGCTGGCCCTGCAAAGCCAGACCGCGTCCAGCGGCTATAGTTTCACGCCGGCGACAGGTGCCTTCACCTATACGCCGCCGGTGGGCGATGTGGGGACCCCGACCTTCACCTTTACGGCGGCCAATGCCGCGGGCACGGTTACGCAGGTGACCAGCGTGACGGTGAGCGCCGTGCCGACCGCCCCGGAGGCCCCAGCGTCCATCTGGGCGAGCGCAACCAATGCAACCAATTTCACTGCCGCCTGGAGCGCGTCAGGCGGGGCTACGAGCTACCGCCTCGATGTTGGCACCAATGCGACGTTCGCGGCTGGCGGGGGGTCGGTCAACTTGATGAGCAACGCCGGCTTCGAGTCGGGCGACAGTACGAGCTGGACCAAGTTCGAGACGGATTATGCGGTGGTAACGACAGATCCTCAGGAGGGGATCTATCACGTGAGTTGCGTTTCCACCGGCACCCGCGATCTGATGCAGCCGGTGGCCATTACGGGCGATGGCGTAACGGAGTACGAAGTGAGCTTCTGGTACAAAAAACCCGCTGCGGGGAACGCCCGCATCTGGGCGACCTGGCCCACGGGCGGCCAGGTGTCGGGGGATGATCTGACGCCCGACAACTCGTATCTGCCGGTTGCGGCCGACTGGACCAAGGTGACCTATACGGTGGTTCCTCAAAGTGGAGCCAATACGCTGAACTTTGAAGTGCGAACCTACAACGGCACGACCGTGTACTGGGACAACTTCTTCGTCGGGATCGCCGGCAGCGGTAGCACGCCCAGCTATGTGCCGGGCTATTCGAATCGCACGGTGTCGGGCGAGAGCGAAAGCGTGACCGGTTTGGTGGCAGAAACCACCTACTACTTCCGGGCGCGGGCGGTGAACGCCGTTGGCACGAGCGGGGACTCGTCGACGGCCAATGTGACCACCAAGCCGGAAGAAACAGGCACGCCGCCGACGATGGACTCAATTCCCGCGCAGACCACTTACGTGGGTGCGGAGTTCGAATACACGGTGACAGCGACGGAGCCGGACCTCGACGCCATGACCTTTGCCTGCACGAGCGCGGTGAATACAAATATCTGGGACTTTGACACAGGCGACGGCTATTTTGTCTTCTATCCAGAGGTGGCGCAGCGCGGCACAAATCTCTTCAACTTCACCGCCACTGACAAGGATGGCACGAGCGCGCCGGTGCAGATGAGTGTGAAGGTGTATTCAGCGGCGGCCACCAATGAGTTTACCCAGTGGATCGAGGATCAGCAGGAAAACCCAGCAGCTCCGGGATTCGCTCCGAATGAAGATGCAGATGACGATGGGGTCAGCAATTACGATGAATATCTGGCCGATACGGATCCCACGTCCTCCAACAGTGTGCTGAAGCTGGATGGCGACTACTTTATTGCGTCGGAGGTAGGTGAAGACTCGGGCCAGATCGAGTTCAGCTTCCCGGCGAGCCCGGCGCGGTACTACCAGTTGGTCTATTCCACCAATTTGGCCAGCCCCACCCTCACGAACAATCTGGGCCTGGGTGTGCCTCCAATCATGACTATTACCAGCGCTGCACCAGCAGCATGGTACGGCACCATCCGGG
>JAQUJC010000053.1 GCA_028681135.1 Kiritimatiellia bacterium
CCACCGGCCTGTTCAATTCCTCGCAAATCGAGGAATTGGCCATCAAGCAGCGGGAGAGCGAGGGCGTGTTGAGTGCGACCGTGGTCGAACTCGAATATGCGCGGGAAGAGGCCTTTTTGAAGGCGTTGGCCGAAGCCATGAAGGTGCCGTTTGTCCGCGTGGGCGAACAGCCCATCCCCGGCGAAATCCTCGAAAAGGTGCCCACCAAGGCGGTCTTCCAATACAATGTCATCCCGGTCGGTGTCGAAGGCGCGGCCTTGCGCGTGGCCACCAGCGAACCCTTTCGCCCCGGTCTGGCCGATGCCCTGCGGCTGGCATCCGGACTGCGAATCAAATTTGCACTGGCCCCCGCCGGTGATATCGAAAACGCTGCCAAAAAATTCTATGGCGTCGGCGCGGACACACTCGATCGTCTCATCGCCGGCAATCAACTTGATCTGGACGAAGACCTCGGCCCGGCCGTCGGCGATCTCAGCGATCTTGATCAGGACGCGAGCGTGGTCAAGTTCGTCAATCAAATCATCTGGGAATGCCACCACGACCGCGGCACCGATATCCACATCGAGCCGCTGGAAGCCGATCTGCGCATCCGCTATCGGATTGATGGCGTGCTGCATCCCACCCCCCTGCCGCCGCAGATGAAGCGATTCCAGTCGGCCATCATCAGCCGCATCAAGGTCATGGCCGGCATGGATATCGCCGAAAAGCGCCTGCCGCAGGATGGCCGCATCAGCCTACGGGTCAAAGGCGAGGAGATCGATGTGCGCGTCTCCACCATGCCGACCGTCTATGGCGAAAGCGTTAGTCTACGTCTGCTGATGCGCTCCAGCGGCATGTTCGGCATGGATAAATTGGGCTTGTTCAAGGATGACGCGGATATTCTCAACCGCTTGATTCGTCGCCCCCACGGCATTCTGCTGGTCACCGGGCCCACCGGCTCCGGCAAATCGACCAGTCTATATGCTTGGCTACACACCATCAATTCCGTCGATAAGCGCATCCTCACGGTGGAAGACCCCATCGAGTATGAAATGGCCGGGATCAACCAAATCCAAATGCGGCCTGAAATCGGCCTGACCTTTGCGATGGGCCTGCGCCATATCCTGCGCCAGGACCCCGACGTCATCATGGTCGGTGAAATCCGCGACCAGGAAACCGCCGATATCGCCATCCGCGCGGCGCTGACCGGCCACCTGGTCTTCAGTACCCTGCACACCAACGATTCTGCCGGCGGCATCACCCGCCTCGTCGATATGGGGATCGAACCGTTTTTGGTGGCCAGCTCGGTTGAGGCGCTCGTGGCCCAGCGCCTGGTCCGACGCCTATGCCCGGAATGCAAGCGCCCCTGGAAACTCGAAATGCCCTTTCTCGAGCATGTCGGCTTTCCCATCGAGCAGTTGTCCGAGGGGACCATCTGCGAACCCGTCGGCTGCGAAACCTGTCGCGGCACCGGCTACAGCGGCCGAACCGGCATCTATGAAATTTTACTGGTCAGCGATGCCATCCGCCAGATGGTGGTTGAACATCAGTCGGCAGCGGACATCAAGACCAATGCCCTCCAAAACGGGATGCGAACCCTGCGTACCGATGGCTGGCGCAAGGTCCTGGCCGGTATCACCACGCTGGAGGAAGTGCTGCGCGTCACCTCCGAGGACGAAGCCTAGTTCGGGGCGCCATGGCACAGTTTCGCTACATTGCCAAAAGCCGAGACGGCGAACGCCAGGAAGGGGTGCTCGACGCGCCTGATAAACGGACCGTGATGCGGGCGCTCTCCCAGCGTGGGCTGGTGCCCATTTCCGTCACCGACGGCAAGCCTCCCCCCGCGGCGCTCACACCCGCCGCGCGGGCCAAAGATAAGCGCAAAAAGACCGAGACCGCGTCGGCGATCGCTATCCCAAAGAAGGGCGCGCACAAAAATTGGTTCCGCTTTGAGCGCGGCCACCGCGCCCATTCGCGCATGAAACTGGACGCCATGCTGCTGGTGACCAGCGAACTTTCTGATCTGTTGGCTTCGGGCATGACCTTGGGGTCGGCTTTGCATGCCCTGGCCCAGCGCGCCACCGGTAGCTCCCACGATGCCATTATTGTCAATTTGCGCGATGAAGTGGTCGCGGGTGCCAGCCTGTCGGCTGCTCTGGCAAAGTGGCCGGAGTCCTTCCCGACGCTGTATGTCAGCATGGTCAAAGCGGGCGAAGCCAGCGGCCAGCTCCCGGGTGTGCTTGAGCGATTGGTCACGCACTACGAACGCGTGCAGGCCGCACGCGAAAAAGTGTCGATGGCCTTGGTGTATCCGCTGATTGTGACCCTGGTGGGCGTGGGTGCCATGATCTTCATGATGATCTTTGTCGTGCCGCGCTTTTCCGCCATGTTCGAGGAATTGGGCGGCACGCTGCCCCTGCCGACCCGCATTCTCATTGGCCTCAGCAAGGGGCTGCTTCAGTATGGCTGGGTCCTGGTCATTGGCCTCTTCTTTTTGGGTGTCGCCGTTCGCCGGGCGTTGAAGACCCCCGCCGGCACCGAGTGGAAAGATCGCGCGATGCTGCGCTTGCCCACCGTGGGCAATATTGTGCGCGCCAATGCCTTTGCCAACTTCGCCCACACCCTGAGCACTCTGCTGGCCAACGGGGTGCAGGTGCTGCAGGCACTGGCCATTGTCGAACATACCGTCGGCAATTCCATTATCGCCCGCGCCATCCGATCGGCCAGGGAGCGGGTCACTGATGGCTCGACCATCTCGCGCCCGCTCTCCCAGGGCGGCGTATTTCCCCGGTTGCTGACCGATATGCTCTCCGTCGGCGAAGAGTCCGGCGACATGGTCAGCGCGCTCGAACATATTGGCCGCCGTTATGACAACGACCTCGACCGTGCAGTCAAGTTGTTCACCACCATTCTCGAACCCGTCATGATGCTCCTGATTGCGGTGGGGGTGGGGTTCATGGCCATTAGCATGCTCTTGGCCGTATTTGAACTGACCAGTGGTCTGAATGCCTGAGCAGGGGACGCCCGAGATGCCCGTGCCGTTGAATCGTTCGGACTCGTCCGCGCCCTCAGGGGCCTCCACGTCTTCGTGGCCATCTGTCCTCGATCCAGAGGTCCTCTTTCCCTGGGTCACCCTGCTGGTGCTGCCGCTATTTGTGATGTGGCCCGGCTTCAAAAGCGAAGTCTTCGTCATCTATGCAGTCCTCTTTGGCCTGCAAGTCTGGCGTCGCGGCTACGTGCGCAGCGGGCTGGAGCCCTGGCTGCTGGTGGGGCTGCTGGGCCTGGCGGCCAGTGGTCTGGATGTGCGCGATGCCGAGGTGCCCCGGCGCGTGCTGCAACTGGCTCGTGTCGTGTGCCTGCCCCTGTTGATGTGCCAGTTCCGAGCCATTCCACGCCTCGAACGCATCCTCGCGGCCGGGTTCTGCCTGTTGGGGCTCTATGGCCTCGGACGGCTGGCCATCGCGCCGCTCGTGACCGGCTACGCGATGGACCGCCCCTACTGCTTCTCCGACTTCTTCATGAATTCGTCGCTCATCGCCGTCTCCGCCTTTCTCTTCTTTCTGGTGGTCTTTATCCGTGCGAACCACCGCGCGCAAAAAGTGTTTTATGGCGCGAATATCCTGCTCTTTGCCGCGCTGGTGGTCCTCCATCAAGTCCGCGGCTCCTATCTGACCCTGATCGTCCTGACGCCCGTCATTCTGCTGGTGGAAGGCCGGAAAAAGGCGCGGGTCAGTCTGGTGGCGTTGGTGCTGGGGGCCATCCTGTTGACCGGCCTCGTCCATACCCTGCGGCCCGATCTGACCACCGCCGCCCGTGTCCGTCTCACCTCCATCGTCGACCGACAAGACGGCAGCAATCGCGGCCGCCTAGTGATCTGGAGCAGGGCCCTCGATGTCTTCCGGGACCACCCCGTCAATGGCATCGGCTATCGCCGTTTCAATCGCGAGCACGTGGACTTGAATAACCGTGAATTCGAGTGGGCCTTCTGGCATGCCCACAGTGAATATCTCAGCATGCTCGCCGAAACCGGTAGCGTGGGCACCCTGGCCTGGCTGGCCTTCAAGGTCGGCCTGCTGGCCGTTCTCTTCCGCTATCGCCGGCAGCCCCTCGGTGCCTTTTTGCTCTATCTGGCCCTGGCCTTCGAGATGCACAATCTTGTCGAGACCTATCACTACGAACGCACAGCCTACATCTATATTTATTTGTTGCTCGGGCTCGGCCTCAACCAACTCGTGCCCAAGCCCGCGAACCGGGCGGGGGAGGGCGCATGACCCGCCCCGCCGTCAGCCTCATCGTCCCCTTCTATAATGCCGGGACGACCCTCCCGGATACCCTCGCCAGCCTCGCCGAGTCGTCCTGCCGCGATATCGAAGTGCTCCTGATCGATGATGCCAGCACCGATGCCGCCCCGGAGCTGGCCCGCGCCCAGGCCAGCCGGGACCCCCGCTTTCGCTATCTGTGCAATCCGGCCAATCGCGGCGTCTCGTTCTCCCGTAATCGTGGCCTCGACGCCGCCACCGGCCAGTGGATCGCGTTTGTGGATGCCGATGACTGGATTTCCAGCGATTGGCTCGCCAACCTCCTCGCCGATGCCGCCGCCAGCCGCGCCGAAGTCGTCATCGGCCGCACCCGGCGCGTCCGGAATGGCACCGCGGAAGACTACCCGATGCAAGGCCTCCGCCGCCGCGGCCCCCTGACCTTTGCCGATATTGTCTTCAAGGACAACTGCGTGATCTGGAACAAACTCTATGCCGCCGACGTGATCCACCGCGAAAACCTGCGCTTCGATGAGTCCCTCTGGATCGGCGAAGACCTGCTCTTCAACTTTCGCGCCCTTCATGCCGCGCACGGGATTTTCTATAGCGCCCAGGGCCACTATCACTATCGCGCCGATCACCCGACCTCCATCATGCGCAGCAGCCCCCTCGCCGACCGCGTTGCCAATTTTACGCGCCTGCTGCACCGCCTGCACACCGCCACCGATTCCGTCGGGCTGCCGCGCCATCCCGTCCTGCGCAAGGTCGCCCGCGATCTCCTGATGGACCACTACCGCCATCAGACCCCGCCGCTCGACAACGCCACCCGCGATCTTATCCGCCAGATTTCGCCCACCCTCCCGCTACGCGTCCGCGCCAGCGTCTGCCGCAAAGCCCTCCGCGCCCGCCTTGCCCCCTGATCGTCTCAGCCCCCCACGGGCTTGTCACCCCCCACAGGCCAGACCCCCACGGGCTTGTCCCGTGGGTGAATCAGGTCCGACTATCGTTCATACCCCGCAGACCCCCCAGGGCTAGACCCCCACGGGCTTGTCCCGTGGGTGAATCAGGTCCGACTGTCGTTCAGCCCCGCAGACCCCCCAGGGCTAGACCCCCACGGGCTTGTCCCGTGGGTGAATTAGGTCCGACTATCGTTCAGACCCCTCAGACCCCCCGGGCCAGACCCCCACGGGCTTGTCCCGTGGGTGAATCAGGTCCGACTATAAGCCCTCTCCCCCTGCGCTCATCTCCGTTAATACCACGTCCTCTTTGCGCCCCCTTCCAAAGCTGTTGGATTGCCTTCACCCCCGGCCATAAATCCCCTGAAGTAATTTTCAATATCCGCTTATTGTAATAAGTGAATAAAAAAATTGGTCTTGGAGGTCTCCATCGCTGGCAGGCGGGCACTCTGTGGTGAAAATCGAATTTAGGGCGGATTTAGAGTGGGAGAGGGGGCTTGGACGTCAAAATGAGCGCTTTTTAACATTTTTCCTCTCGAAAACGCAAAAATTGGGTCCAAAAGGCCCTAAATACGAGAAAAACACGAGAAATAACGCAAGAAAATTGCAAAAACCCGTAAAATAGTCGGGGAGGGCCACGTTCTTAACGATAAAATAACAATAGAAGGCTTGCCTATCTTCGCTTTTAATCGTTACCATATCCCCGCTATGACTTGGGCGCACAGCATTACGTACTCCCCCTGTGTCCAGTGGCAACCGCTGGATAAACACCTCCACAACGTTTCTGAAAAGACCGCAACATTCGCGGCCCTTTTTCTTTCTGCTGATTGGGCTGCCCTGGCCGACCTCCGCCATGACATCGGCAACGCCTCCAATCCTTCCGGTCAGATATATACCCCTCTCCCCGGCATGTAGGCACAACATGACACTATTCCCAATTGAACAACACCCGTTGGGGGAGACATTGTCAGTCCAGACCACCGCAAGCGGTCCTCAACCCGTGTATTACGCGCACAGTCTCGAAAAACAGCCGCCGGAAAAATGGCAACCTCTCGAAGACCACCTGCATCAAGTCGCCCAACGGGCCGCGGAATTTGCAAAACCCTTCGGCGGCGAAGACTGGGCCCGCCTGGCCGGACTCTGGCATGATCTGGGAAAATATTCCAACGAGTTCCAGAAAATGCTGTATGAAGCCAACGGCATTGAATGCCATCTGGAAACAAAACCGGGCCGCTCCATTCATTCGCAGGCGGGGGGACATTGGGCACAGCAAAAAATGGCGCGGGGAATGGACCGCATCTTCTGTTGGCTAATTATGGGCCATCATGCCGGGCTGGCGGATTTCCCGGCGGATCTAACCGGCGCAAAAGCTCTGGCCCCCAAAATGCAGACACCCGAAGCCTCTGATGACATTGTAAGGAAGGTTCCCGAGGGAATAAAGAATCAGTCGGAACCTGCGCCCCCGAAACCGTTGAAAAATGGCGCCGATCTTTCGTTTTTCATCCGGATGCTGTTCTCCTGCGTGGTGGATGCCGACTTTCTCGACACGGCATTCTTCATGAATCCCAAAGCCGAAACCTTGCGGAATGAACAATATCCTGAACTTGCCGACTTGCTGATCTCCTTTGACCAACACATGGATGACATGTGCCGGGATGCCAAATCCACGAAGATTAACCAAATCCGTGCGGAGGTGCTGAAGCAATGCCGAGCGGCGGCGGAAAAAGAACCGAATGTCTTTTCCCTGACCGTTCCCACGGGAGGCGGAAAAACTCTCGCCTCCCTGGCCTTTGCACTGCGGCATGCGGTGAAGCATAACAAGCGCCGGATCATCTATGTGATTCCCTATACCAACATCATTGAGCAAACCGCGTCCGTCTTCCGTAATATCCCGGGCTTTCAGAATGCCGTGATTGAGCATCATTGCAATGTTGCAACGGACGATGAGCGCAAGGAGAGTGTCCGCAGCCGGTTGGCGGCGGAAAACTGGGATGCCCCGATTATCGTGACCACCGCCGTCCAGTTTTTCGAGTCCCTCTATGCCAGCAAAACCAGCCGGTGCCGAAAACTGCACAATCTGACCGATAGTGTCATCATTTTTGACGAAGCCCAATGCCTTCCCCCGGCCTTTCTGCGCCCCTGTGTATTCGCCATCCGTGAGCTTCACCGCCATTATGGCGTGACACCCGTTCTCTGCACCGCCACTCAACCCGTGCTCACTAAAACCGAAAGCTTTGATTTCAACTTCAAAGAAGGATTCGAGTCGGTCACGGAGATCATCGAAGATTCGACATCACTGTCCGGACGCCTCCACCGCGTAGAGGTAGAGAATTTTGACAACCTGCAGCCGGTCTCCTATCCCATCCTCGCCGAGGCAATTCTGGCTGAAAACCAATCCGTTCTCTGCATCGTCAACCTCAAGGATGATGCCCGCGTGCTGAGCCGCCTGCTACCGGAAAAACAAACCCTCCACCTTTCCACCAACCAATGCGCCGAGGATCGCTCCGGAATCCTGAAAATGATTTTTCAACGGTTGAAAAATACAGATACGCCCCTCTATGTGGTCAGTACCTCCCTGGTCGAGGCCGGCGTCGATATTGATTTCCCCGTGGTGTACCGCGCGCTCGCCGGGCTCGACTCCATCGCCCAGGCCGCCGGACGCTGCAACCGCGAAGGAAACCTGTCCAAAGGGAAAACGGTTGTTTTTGTCCCCGAAAAACAGCCGGACTATGTCCAATCCCCCGCTTCTCTTGCGCGGGAATATCTGCAAGAAGACCGCCTCCCAAATATTTTCCTCCCCGAAACCTTCGAGGACTACTTCAAACAGCGCTTCTTCCAACTGGGGCAATCCGCACTGGATGAGAAGAATATCCTGGGGCTGCTGCCCCGGAATATGGATGGAATCTATTTCCGGACCGCCGCCGATCACTTCCGAATGATCAACAACGACTGGCAGCTCCCGCTCATTATCCCTTTTGGTGAGGCGTCTCAACTCGTAGACCGCCTGCTTGACTGGGATGCCCGCAGTCTGTTCCGCAATCTTCAGCGCTATACCATCAACATCCCCAAAAGAGTGATGGGGCAGCTCCTCGATGAAGGCCACGCCCGCGAATTGCTCCCCGAATACCCCGGGACCTACTTTTTGCTGACCAAGGCCCTGTATACCAAACCATTTGGGTTCATCTCGCCCGATAAACTCGATGCCTATGAAGTGGAATCACTCGTCCTGTAAGGAGAAACCAGTATGAACAAAAGCAACCCATTCCGGCTGAAAGTCAGCGGAGAAAACGCCTGCTTCACCCGGCCAGAAATGAAGGTGGAACGGGTCAGCTACGAGGTGATGACCCCCTCTGCCGCACGTGGAATTTTGGAAGCGATATTATGGAAACCCGCCATTCAGTGGAATATTCTTCAAATCGATGTGCTCAACCCCATCCAATGGGAATCGGTGCGGCGTAACGAAGTGGGGAAAGTGGTTCCAGCAGGGGCGGTGAAAACCGCCATGAAAAAGGGGGAAGGAACGCTTGGCCTTTATATCGAAGATGAACGTCAGCAGCGGGCCGGACTTTTCCTGCGCGATGTGGCCTATGTGATCCACGCCGAATTCGAGATGACAGAAAAGGCCGGCGATGAAGACACCGTAACCAAATTCACCGAGATGTTCATCCGTCGTGCCTCAAAAGGTGCCTGCTTCCATCGCCCCTATTTTGGATGCCGTGAATTTCCTGTTGATTTCGAGTTGATCCCGAAGGACGGCGAGGAACTGCCCACTCTGAAAAAAACAAAAGACCTCGGTTGGATGCTCTACGACATGGACTATTCCGGAAAGGAAATCATGCCTCGATTTTTCCATGCGGAAATGACGGATGGCAAAATCGACCTGCGAAATGTGGAGGTGCGCTCATGATCTTAAACGCCTTGGCTGATTATTATCAGCGCCTTGCTGATGATCCTTCAACCGATATTGCCCCACCGGGATTTGAACAGAAGGCCATTAGTTTTTGCATTGTCCTGGATGCGAAGGGCCATTTTGAAAACCTGCGCGATATTCGAGAAGGAACGGGAAAAAATCGAAAAGGGCGCATTTCATTGGTCCCGAAGAGCATCAAACGGGCGGCCGGCATTGCCGCGAATCTGCTGTGGGACAGGGCGCCATATGTCCTGGCGAAAGCCCTGCCGGAAAAAGACAAGGACATGGATAAGCTGTCTGCCCGGGCAATCCAACAACACCAAGCATTCTTGGAAAGAATCGAAGAGACCTTTCCAGGCTGCACCGACACAGGGCTCCAAGCCGTTCTGCATTTCTTAAAAACGGGGGATTTCAGCCAAGTATTCGCGCATGCAGTGTGGCGGGATGTGGAAGAGAATGGGGGCAATATTTCCTTTATCCTTTCAGGCGAAAATGAGCTTGTCTGCCAACGCTCCGAAGTGGTTGCCGCAATCCTTGAAAACGTAAAGCCAGAAGGACACTTGCAAGTATGTGCTATCCGTGGGATCGAAGAAGTTCCAGCGAAGTTGCACACCGCCATAAAGGGAGTCTGGGGTGCCCAGTCATCTGGAGCAAACATTGTATCTTTCAATCTGGATGCCTTTCGTTCTTTCAGAAAAAAGCAGGGCTTTAATGCCCCTGTCGGTCAGTCAACGGAATTTGCCTACACCACCGCGCTGAACCACCTGCTTGAAAAAGACTCGGGCCAGCGGATGCAGGTGGGCGATGCCAGCACGGTTTTCTGGGCCAAGGACGCGTGTGATTTCGAGTCGGACTTCCTCGACTATCTTTCGCCCCAAAAAGGCGAAGAAGCGGTGAGCTACGACAAGATCAAAGGCCTGCTTACCGCTGTCAAAACCGGTATTCCGCCCACTGAGGAAGAGATGCCGTTCTATGTGCTCGGTCTGGCACCCAACGCCTCCCGTATCGCAATCCGTTTTTGGCATGACGGCAACGTCAAGGAAATCAAGGAACGCATCGCACAGCATTTTCAAGATTTGGAGATGATCCGCGCCCCTCACGATCCGGAGTTTCTCTCGTTGTTCCAACTGCTGGTTTCCACGGCCACGGAGCGAAAAGCGGACAACATCCCCCCCCATCTGGGGGGTGAGGTGGCGCGCGCGGTGCTGACAGGCACCCCTTATCCGCGCACTCTTTTTGCAAATGCCGTACGGCGCTGCAAGGCGGAGCAGAAAATCGACTTTGCCCGCGCTTCCATTCTCAAAGGATTTCTCACCCGCAACGCTCGAATTTCAAAAACAAATCAAAAGGAGGTCTCCATGGGACTGGACAGAACATACGACAACATCGGCTATGTTCTCGGACGGCTTTTCGCCGTGCTTGAACGTATTCAGGAGCAGGCACAAGGGAGAGGGCTGAACAAAACGATTCGCGACACCTATTTTGGGGCCGCCGCCAGCTCCCCGCTGGTCGTCTTTAATCGCCTCGATCAGCTTTCCGTGCATCATCGGGCCAAGATTCGCAATTCAGGCAAAAGCACGGTCTGGTTGGAGCAGTTGCTGCAAGAAGTAATGGGCCTGGTCCCACCACAAGGCATTCCGCCCATTCTCAGCCTCGAGGATCAGGGCCGTTTCGCAATTGGCTACTATCATCAACGACAGGACTTTTTCACGAAAAAGGAAACCGAAGCACAAGGAGAAGAAGCATGAGTGACCCCATCCAGAACCGTTATGAGTTTGTATTGTTGTTCGATGTAAAAGACGGCAACCCCAACGGCGACCCCGACGCGGGAAACCTTCCGCGTATTGATCCCGAGACCGGCAATGGCCTTGTGACCGATGTTTGCCTGAAACGTAAAGTTCGGAATTTCGTCCAGATGACGCAAGGGAAGGACCCCAAGATGAAGATTTTCATCAAGGAAAAGGCCATCCTCAATAACTTGATTGACGAAGCCCATGAGCAGGAATTCGTAAAAGCCAAGGAAAAGGGTGCGGACAAAACCGAAGCGGCCAAACAGTGGATGTGTGAAAACTATTTTGATATCCGCACCTTTGGGGCCGTTATGAGCACTGGCAAAAATGCAGGCCAGGTGCGCGGCCCGGTACAGCTTGGTTTTGCACGAAGCAAAGACCGTATTTTCACGGGTGAGCATACCATCACCCGCATGGCTGTCACCACGGAAGCAGACGCCGAAAAGCAAAAGGGCGATAACCGCACCATGGGACGCAAATTCACCATCCCCTACGGCCTCTACGAAGTGCACGGGTTCATCTCCGCACCGCTGGCGAAACAGACCGGGTTTTCGGAAGACGATCTGAAGCTGTTTTGGGAAGCACTCAAAAACATGTTCGATCACGACCGCTCCGCCGCCCGGGGCGAAATGGCTCCGCAGAAGCTGATCGTCTTCAAGCACGATTCCGAACTCGGCAATGCCCCGGCGCAAAAGCTGTTCGATCTCGTGAAGGTGGAAAAGAATTGCGGCGACACCCCCCCGCGCTCATTCGCCGATTACACCGTCTCGGTTGGAAAGGCCCCGGATGGTGTGGAGCTGATCGAAATGCTGTAACTTCCCATGCGGCGGAGCACCCTCCGCCCCGCCGCATGGCATATGAAATCTGAAATCCCGCCTGGCGGGTATCGAAATGCTGTAACCCTCCATGCGGCGGGGCACCCTCCGCCCCGCTGCATGGCATATGAAATCTGAAATATGGAATCTGAAATCCCGCCTGGCGGGTGCGGAGGCTGCCATGAAATACAAAAACTTCGAGGATGTCCCCGTCTGGAATGATGGGATACAACTGACAGCCCAGGTGTTTAATGTGACCCGGGACCGCGCGTTTCACGGTCAGGGCGATATTGCCAATCAGATCCAGCGGGCCGCCCTATCCATTCCGAACAACATTGCGGAGGGATTCGAGCGGGGCACGACACCCGAGCTGTTGCAGTTTCTCTACTACGCCAAGGGCTCTGCCGGAGAAGTCCGGTCCATCTGTCATGTGATCGAGCGCATTCATGCGTTCGATCATTTGAAATCTCAAATATCAGAATTGAAATCCCTGGCGCGCACTATCTCCCGCCAGATCGGTGGCTGGGCGTTTTCTCTGCAGGAATCGGACATTCCGGGCACGCGGCATCTGACCGAACAATCAAAACGAATATACAGCGAGCGCGGCAAAGCCCGCACCATGCTGGACGGACTGAAGAAGCAACATGAAGAACGGCTTGAACAACTGAAGAAAGACCGGGGATCCCACTAATGTACACTGAGGATGAGTTGCTGCCTCTTTCCGCCCTGCAGCACTACATCTATTGTCCACGCCAATGCGCCTTGATCCATCTGGAACAGCAATGGGCCGAAAACCGGTTCACCGCCGAAGGCCGGGTGCAGCACAGCCGCGTGGACCGTCCGGAGCACGAAACCCGCGACGGGGTTCGCTTTGAATATGCGGTGCCCCTCCGATCTCTCCGCCTCGGACTCATCGGCAGGGCCGATGTTGTGGAATTCCATGGCGATTCTGCGCATCTCAAATCTCAAATCTCAAATTTCAAATCACCCGCAGAGTATGTATCTGAAATCTCATATTCGAAATCACCCGCAGATTCTCCATCTGAAATCTCATATTTGAAATCACCCGCAGATTCTCCATCTGAAATCTCATATTTGAAATCACCCGCAGATTCTCCATCTGAAATCTCATATTTGAAATCTCCCAAGGATTCTCCATCTGAAATCTCATGTTTGAAATCGCCCGCAAGGGTGTATCCCGTAGAACACAAACGCGGCCGCCCCAAACCCACGCACTGCGACTGGATTCAGCTCTGCGCTCAAGCCATTTGCCTGGAGGAAATGATGGGGGTGGACATTCCGGAGGGCGCCATCTTCTACGGCAAACCCCGCCGCCGGCAACCGGTCGAATTCACCAAAGAATTGCGGGCAGAAACGGTCGCGACGGCTCGGGCCTTGCATCAGTTGATTCAAGAGGGCATTACGCCGCCCGCCGAATACGAACAAAAGAAGTGCTCTGCCTGCTCCCTGCTCGAAATCTGCATGCCTCAACCCCACCGTTCAGTCGCTGCCTATCTGAAAGAGGTCTTCCGTGAAGCAACATCTTAACACTCTTTACATCACCACCCAGGGAACCTATCTGCGTAAAGAAGGACAATCCGTTGTCGTTGAGGTCGAAAAAAAGGTTTGTGCTCGTCTTCCCATTCATAATCTCGATGGCCTGATTTGTTTCGGCAACGTGTTGTGTAGCCCGTTTCTCCTTGGCCATTGCGGCGAAAACGGCGTGGCCGTCAGCTTTCTTTCTGAGTATGGGCGGTTCCTTGCGCGAGTGGCGGGGCCGCAGTCCGGAAATGTGCTGCTACGGCGTGAGCAGTATCGACGTGCCGATGACTTGGCCCGGTCGGCCGACTTGGCTCGTGCCTTTGTTCTGGGGAAACTCAATAATTGCCGTACGGTTCTGCAGCGGCACTTGCGGGACCATCCCCATGCCGAGGGCAATGCGAAGGTCGAGGTGTTGGTTCCGCGCCTGTTGCAGCAAATGATCCGGTTGCAGGGGCCGATGCCGTTGGATGAAGTGCGAGGGGTGGAGGGTGATGCCGCCCATGCCTATTTTGGCGTGTTCAATACCCTCCTTAATTCCAAAACCGGCTTTGAATTTCATGAGCGTAACCGTCGGCCACCGCTCGATCCGGTGAATGCCTTGCTGTCATTTCTTTATACACTGCTAGCCCATGATTGCCGCTCCGCCTGCGAAAGCGTTGGGCTTGATCCGCAAGTGGGGTTTCTTCATCGCGACCGACCAGGACGCCCCGGCCTCGCGCTCGACCTGATGGAGGAAATGAGGCCCTTTCTCGTGGATCGCTTGGTCCTTTCGCTGATTAACCGTCAGCAGATCAGTTTACGTGATTTCACCACCAGCGAAACCGGGGCCGTCCTGCTCAAAGACGAGCCGCGTAAGCAAATATTGAAGGCGTGGCAGGAGCGTAAGCAGGACGAGATCACTCATCCGTTTCTAGGCGAAAAGATGCCGGTGGGGCTGGTGCCTCATGTCCAGGCCCTGCTGCTGGCGCGGCATCTGCGCGGGGACCTCGAAGCCTACCCCCCCTTCCTGTGGAAATAAGCGCATGATGGTGCTAGTCAGTTATGACGTCTCTACCGTGGATAAGCGGGGACAAAGCCGCTTGCGCAAGGTGGCCAAGACCTGTGAAGACTATGGCACCCGCGTGCAAAACTCTGTGTTCGAGTGTGTACTGGACCCTGCCACATGGGTCCTTCTTAAATCGCGCCTCGAAGATATCCTCAATCCGGAACAAGATAGTCTGCGGTATTATTTCCTCGGGGCCAAGTGGCAGAAGCGCATTGAACATCACGGAAAAACTCTCCATGGCAACGTTACTGATACGCTTATTTTCTGACCTACGCGAACCCCAAGCGGCCACTCAAAGCCCAGGGGGTTCGCGCATAACGCAACCCACACATCTACAGTATATTATGATGCAATCTCTGAATCGCCTGCTCTCTGATATCTGAATATTTCCCCCCTTCGCGCAACCAAACGTCTTGTTCCAGCCGTGTCAATAGGTTACACAAAGACAGTCGCGCCCCACACGGGGCGCGTGGATTGAAACGTCGTGGCATAGCCCGCCTCCGAGTGGTCGCCCCAGGTCGCGCCCCACACGGGGCGCGTGGATTGAAACGTACCGGCCGGCTGGCAGAACGCTGTTGGTCGGCGTCGCGCCCCACACGGGGCGCGTGGATTGAAACTGCACGTCCACCGTCACAAAAACCCAGCCTTTGGTCGCGCCCCACACGGGGCGCGTGGATTGAAACGTACACCGAACCCCAGCGTTCTCCCGCCAGCGGCGTCGCGCCCCACACGGGGCGCGTGGATTGAAACGCCGCCGCCCTTGTGCCATCCGCGTAGTGAAAAGTCGCGCCCCACACGGGGCGCGTGGATTGAAACTCCAGCCACGCGGCGGCTTTGGATCCAAACGGCGGGTCGCGCCCCACACGGGGCGCGTGGATTGAAACTGATGCTCCTGAAAGCCGGGGCAGAGGTCCGCGTCGCGCCCCACACGGGGCGCGTGGATTGAAACGTCCTCCGAGCGGGTTTCGGGCCGCTCACCCGTAGTCGCGCCCCACACGGGGCGCGTGGATTGAAACTGCATCGGATCCGGCGAGCTGACGAACAGAATGTGGTCGCGCCCCACACGGGGCGCGTGGATTGAAACTCGCGTTTGGCCGTTTTAGGAACATCGTCCAGCGTCGCGCCCCACACGGGGCGCGTGGATTGAAACATCGTCGCAACGCAGGCCGCGAACTCCTCCGGCGAGTCGCGCCCCACACGGGGCGCGTGGATTGAAACATGAAGGACGGGTCGTAGGGCGTCGGGTTGTCGTCGCGCCCCACACGGGGCGCGTGGATTGAAACTTGAACAGTTCCGGCTTGCGGGAGCTGGCAAGCGTCGCGCCCCACACGGGGCGCGTGGATTGAAACGTCCACAATCATCCGGTACATGGTTTGGGGCACGAGTCGCGCCCCACACGGGGCGCGTGGATTGAAACATCCGCCGGAAGGCGGCGATGTGCGGGAGCATGGCGTCGCGCCCCACACGGGGCGCGTGGATTGAAACCTTTGCCTGATTTTGGACGCCTACGGGAACCGCCAGTCGCGCCCCACACGGGGCGCGTGGATTGAAACGTGGTGGGAATGGCGGCCAACATCAACGGGGAGCGCGTCGCGCCCCACACGGGGCGCGTGGATTGAAACCGGCTGGCAGTGATCTGGCTGGCGCGGAAGGCGGCGTCGCGCCCCACACGGGGCGCGTGGATTGAAACGGGCGCCCGTCGGTCCGTCTTTTTCCGGATCGCCAGTCGCGCCCCACACGGGGCGCGTGGATTGAAACCCACCTGGTGACGGTGGCAACCGGCCGGCATGTGGTCGCGCCCCACACGGGGCGCGTGGATTGAAACGGGTCAATCCAGTCATACCGCGGCGTCATCCACGTCGCGCCCCACACGGGGCGCGTGGATTGAAACCACTCCGGATCCGAAGTCTTGGCCTGCGGCGTAAGTCGCGCCCCACACGGGGCGCGTGGATTGAAACCAGCCCCCCCGACGTATCGGCATACGTCACGCCGGTCGCGCCCCACACGGGGCGCGTGGATTGAAACAGTATCTGCGACGGGCTATAGCACCAAATTGGGTGTCGCGCCCCACACGGGGCGCGTGGATTGAAACGTCCGCTCGGACAGCCTCTATAAGACGATGCCGGTCGCGCCCCACACGGGGCGCGTGGATTGAAACTGTGTACAGACTTCCTCGGTCGTCGTGCGCTTGGTCGCGCCCCACACGGGGCGCGTGGATTGAAACTGAAAACCAAAGCGAAAGGAAATAGCGATGAACATGTCGCGCCCCACACGGGGCGCGTGGATTGAAACGTAGTTGGCATAGTCAATCCTCCTTGGCTTTTCTGGTCGCGCCCCACACGGGGCGCGTGGATTGAAACATAAAAGTACGGAGTCCCACCAAGAGTTTGAGCGTCGCGCCCCACACGGGGCGCGTGGATTGAAACGTGACCGCCGCGAGGTTGGTCCGGGCCGCGTATAGGTCGCGCCCCACACGGGGCGCGTGGATTGAAACGATCCATGTTCGGTCGAGCCACCAGCCGTGAATGTCGCGCCCCACACGGGGCGCGTGGATTGAAACAGCACCTGGAGGGCGTATCCGATTGAGCACCGACGGTCGCGCCCCACACGGGGCGCGTGGATTGAAACTCGCGACGTCCGTCATTACGACAACCCCAGGATTGTCGCGCCCCACACGGGGCGCGTGGATTGAAACGTCCGTGTGCCGGGCGTTGTCATATGAGCCCTTGTCGCGCCCCACACGGGGCGCGTGGATTGAAACGTCCATCCGTTGTTTAATCCGCGAGCTTAATGGGTCGCGCCCCACACGGGGCGCGTGGATTGAAACACGTATAGCCCTTTACCGGCCGCCCGTATCATTTCGTCGCGCCCCACACGGGGCGCGTGGATTGAAACCAGCGTTGAACAGCGTACACCCCCCAGCCTCTCGTCGCGCCCCACACGGGGCGCGTGGATTGAAACAGTTGTCGGATCACGATGGGGAGCACTCTGGCATGTCGCGCCCCACACGGGGCGCGTGGATTGAAACACAAGCTGAAAGGTCATGCCCTGCCACTCGGGGTGGTCGCGCCCCACACGGGGCGCGTGGATTGAAACTTTATAAGTTGATGGACGGCCACCTGCGATATTGTCGCGCCCCACACGGGGCGCGTGGATTGAAACCTTGTCTTGGCGTAGACAAGTGCCTTGTTGGTCCTGTCGCGCCCCACACGGGGCGCGTGGATTGAAACCAACCCCAGCCATCACGATGGCGCGGCTCCCGGTCGCGCCCCACACGGGGCGCGTGGATTGAAACACATTATTTCCGCCTTGCCCCTCCTTGCCCCCAGGTCGCGCCCCACACGGGGCGCGTGGATTGAAACGACGCTGTAACAATCCTCTTGTTCGTGGGCCGTGTCGCGCCCCACACGGGGCGCGTGGATTGAAACGCACGCTTCCCCGATTGATGCCCAAAGAGCGGCTGTCGCGCCCCACACGGGGCGCGTGGATTGAAACCTGCCTCCGATAGGGAAGGTCTGTCTTTGGGTCGCGTCGCGCCCCACACGGGGCGCGTGGATTGAAACCTTTGCGAGTTCCATTGTCATCGTGTGTCCTTCTGTCGCGCCCCACACGGGGCGCGTGGATTGAAACCCCTGCCCGCCCGGAGCGTTCTGGGGCCAATCTGGTCGCGCCCCACACGGGGCGCGTGGATTGAAACGTCTGCGGCTTGGGGTGCGACGGTTCCGGCGCGAGTCGCGCCCCACACGGGGCGCGTGGATTGAAACCTGCCCGTGGTGCCAGTTCGCCAAGCCGTATCCGGGTCGCGCCCCACACGGGGCGCGTGGATTGAAACCTGATTTCTTCCCGGCAGTATTTCAGTCACGGTGTCGCGCCCCACACGGGGCGCGTGGATTGAAACACCAGCTTGTCCGTCGCCATATAGCGGGCGGCGGGTCGCGCCCCACACGGGGCGCGTGGATTGAAACATAGGCTTGCCGGATACGCTGACATGACCGTATGTCGCGCCCCACACGGGGCGCGTGGATTGAAACATGGAGGCGGGCCGGGGCTGGCGGCTGGTGGAAAGGTCGCGCCCCACACGGGGCGCGTGGATTGAAACATGGTGTGTCCTCATCTAGACAGAAGCGGCTATTGGTCGCGCCCCACACGGGGCGCGTGGATTGAAACGATTCATCCCCGGCTGATTGTACCTGTCACGCCGAGTCGCGCCCCACACGGGGCGCGTGGATTGAAACAAAACGCATCAAGCCTCTTTGATGGCCGGCACTACGTCGCGCCCCACACGGGGCGCGTGGATTGAAACCGCCCACTGCGCATCGGCTTTCGATCCAAGTGCAGGTCGCGCCCCACACGGGGCGCGTGGATTGAAACAACTCATCCGCCTTGTCGAGTAAGTGGGAACCAGGTCGCGCCCCACACGGGGCGCGTGGATTGAAACCGCACATCGGTCCCCGGCGCGGTCCCGATTATCGTGTCGCGCCCCACACGGGGCGCGTGGATTGAAACGCATTATCGTATGTGGATAGAACTCTTGATCCTGAGTCGCGCCCCACACGGGGCGCGTGGATTGAAACATGCCGTTGTCTCAGGCTATTACCCTGTGCGGGAAGTCGCGCCCCACACGGGGCGCGTGGATTGAAACCGCCAGACAGGAATCGGCGCGTCCGAGGTCGGGGTCGCGCCCCACACGGGGCGCGTGGATTGAAACCCGGACCGTGGACGCACGCAACACCACCACCACGTCGCGCCCCACACGGGGCGCGTGGATTGAAACTTCCATCTTGGTCGTATTGCACCCACAAAAACTGAGTCGCGCCCCACACGGGGCGCGTGGATTGAAACTAGTTCTGTCATACATAATTAATTAATAGGCTGTGTCGCGCCCCACACGGGGCGCGTGGATTGAAACACGCAGTTGTCTCAGGCTATTACCCGGTGCGGGAAGTCGCGCCCCACACGGGGCGCGTGGATTGAAACATTTATTCAGAATGAGGCTTTAGCCTCCTTCTCGTCGCGCCCCACACGGGGCGCGTGGATTGAAACGCATAGTAGCAAACATGGGGGTAGTGCTCCAACAGGTCGCGCCCCACACGGGGCGCGTGGATTGAAACGTTGCAGAGTGCAGGGCTGGAGAGGAGCCACGGTGTCGCGCCCCACACGGGGCGCGTGGATTGAAACAAAGGTAACCCTCTTGCGCCATAATGAGCACAGGTCGCGCCCCACACGGGGCGCGTGGATTGAAACATGATAATGGGACTTGTCCGCACCTTGTCTTTAGTCGCGCCCCACACGGGGCGCGTGGATTGAAACCGATTGAGCTTGGCGGCGGAGGCGGCGGCTCTGGTCGCGCCCCACACGGGGCGCGTGGATTGAAACAACTTTGATGCAGTGTGGCAGGGCAATGAAAATGTCGCGCCCCACACGGGGCGCGTGGATTGAAACGAGATTTTCCAGGGGGATAGCGTCGAGCTAGAGTAGTCGCGCCCCACACGGGGCGCGTGGATTGAAACTCGGTGTACTACGATGCCATCGAATCGGCGCGCGTGGTCGCGCCCCACACGGGGCGCGTGGATTGAAACCGCTAGCATTGTCGTGCGCAAGTTTTCGGGGCTTGTCGCGCCCCACACGGGGCGCGTGGATTGAAACTCAGCCAACGGCGGCGTGGCGAAGGCAATCCAGGTCGCGCCCCACACGGGGCGCGTGGATTGAAACTGTCAAGATGGCAACAGAGCATCTGTGTTTCCGGTCGCGCCCCACACGGGGCGCGTGGATTGAAACAAATCATCCGCCTTGTCGAGTAAGTGGGAACCAGGTCGCGCCCCACACGGGGCGCGTGGATTGAAACTTCCAGTCGAACAGGCTATTACAAAGAGCAAAAGGTCGCGCCCCACACGGGGCGCGTGGATTGAAACTAATCAACGGCTGCCGTCCAAGTGACTACACCGGTCGCGCCCCACACGGGGCGCGTGGATTGAAACCTGCGCTCGGTCGAGCGTCAACGCTGGGGTTGGAAGTCGCGCCCCACACGGGGCGCGTGGATTGAAACCTCTGCGGATTTGCTGTGATACTTGCGATTTCGGGGTCGCGCCCCACACGGGGCGCGTGGATTGAAACTGCATTATCGTATGTGGATAGAACTCTTGATCCTGTCGCGCCCCACACGGGGCGCGTGGATTGAAACGACTTCAATCTTTACCAATTGATGCAGGAGACTGGTCGCGCCCCACACGGGGCGCGTGGATTGAAACTATTTGTAAACGAACCGACAGTTGATGAGTTGAAGTCGCGCCCCACACGGGGCGCGTGGATTGAAACCTCTTGTGCCCATTCCGCGAGTCTCAAGATTGTTGTCGCGCCCCACACGGGGCGCGTGGATTGAAACTACTATGAATGGGAGAAAATCGCCGACTACCGCCAGTCGCGCCCCACACGGGGCGCGTGGATTGAAACCTCTGTACTCCACCGCGGGGACCGCGTTGACCGAGTCGCGCCCCACACGGGGCGCGTGGATTGAAACATCTGGAAACTAACTTTGAATGGCGGCGCCGTGGGTCGCGCCCCACACGGGGCGCGTGGATTGAAACAAAGTGAGGTGGTGAGCTGTGTCGCCGCCGCCGTGTCGCGCCCCACACGGGGCGCGTGGATTGAAACTTGTCGTGTCCGGGGCAATGGGCGAGGGTGCATTGTCGCGCCCCACACGGGGCGCGTGGATTGAAACATGCCAGGCAGGCGGCTCAGTATGCGCCAGCGACAGTCGCGCCCCACACGGGGCGCGTGGATTGAAACACGATCTGCGCATCTTCGATGGCGTCACGCCCGGGTCGCGCCCCACACGGGGCGCGTGGATTGAAACAAAGCCGCCGCCACCTACGGCTGGGGCGACCACGGTCGCGCCCCACACGGGGCGCGTGGATTGAAACCTGGCCTGTTGACCGTTTTCGCTTAAATCCTTTGTCGCGCCCCACACGGGGCGCGTGGATTGAAACAGTCTTGGTCGTAAACAGCGAACAAGCATCCCGGTCGCGCCCCACACGGGGCGCGTGGATTGAAACTTTTCCGGGTTGGATGTAATCATCTTGAGGGCATGTCGCGCCCCACACGGGGCGCGTGGATTGAAACTGGAGCTATGCCCTGGCGATAGAGGCGGGTAGCCGTCGCGCCCCACACGGGGCGCGTGGATTGAAACCCGTACTTGGCGTTAAATGGCCAATTAACCAGTGTCGCGCCCCACACGGGGCGCGTGGATTGAAACCTCTACAAGCTGCAAAGCAAGCTGCCGGCGGACGTCGCGCCCCACACGGGGCGCGTGGATTGAAACTGCTCAAGCGCGGCAAGGCGAAAGTTTACACTTGGTCGTGCCCCACACGGGGCGCGTGGATTGAAACATGTGCCCGTCGACCTTCCGCGAGGGGGTGGGGAAGCGATGCATAGCCACATACGGGGTGTTTTTTGTGGTTGAAAATGTCTATATGGAGTTGGTGGTTGGTCGTTCACTCACCCAATTCGGACCCTCTGGTAACGCCTGTCGAGGTGGGACAGACTGGCACCGGCGGTGTTCAACAAGCGCTTGATAACGCGCTGCTGGCGTGCGATGTTTTGCGGATGAGAATGGAGCAGCTCAATACAAGGCTCGTGGGTGATGGGTGCGAGTGCGCCGCTTGAGGAGTAGCGGGTAAACGTATGCCATCGTATCGCCTACTGGTTGTTGCCACCTCCCTTGACCGTCCGCATGTGGCGTTTCTCGAAGGCCTGCGCGCGGCGGGCGTGGTGGTGGACCTCTGGTTTGATCCGGCCAGCCCCCGCCGGGCGGATATTCTGAAGCGCTTTCCAGATGCCCGGTTCCTTTCTGTGCGGCATCGTTTGGATGGTCGCGCGGCCCGGACACTGCGGCGCTGGGTTGTCGCGCATCCGCCGGCTATTCTCTACGCGCCCGACAACAAACCGCTCGCGATTGCCCTGCGCGCCCTACGCGGCTTGCCGGGGCACATTGTTGCCTATCGCGGTACCCTCGGGCACCTGAGCCGCTGGGATCCCGCGGCCTGGCTGACGTATCTGCATCCGCGGGTGGCCCGCATCGTCTGTGTGTCCGATGCCGTTGTCGATTATCTGCGCGACGATCTGCGCCTGCCCTCCGCCCGTCTGGTGCGCATCTACAAAGGCCATGATCCGACCTGGTATGATGGCCCGCCGCAAAGGGCCGTCACCCGTGCGGACCTGGGGCTGCCGTCCGAGGCCCAGATCGTTGGCTTTGTCGGCAACATGCGGCCTGTCAAAGGGGTGGATGTCCTGATTCGCGCCATGGACCGCCTGCCGCCGCAGGCGCATCTGCTGCTGGTGGGCGAGGGGGGCGATCCGCGGCTGACGCGCCTTGCCGCCGCGCAGCCCTCGTGCAGCGAACGCATTCATTTTCTGGGGCCGTCCGAGAATATTTTGGGCATGCTGGACCTTTTTGATGTCTTTGTCATGCCTTCTGTCGCCCGCGAAGGCTTGCCGCGGGCCGTCATCGAAGCCCTGTGCCGCCGCCGCCCGGTTGTCGCCAGCACGGTGGGCGGCCTGCCGGAGTTGCTCGATCAGGGCCGCTGCGGTGTGCTTGTGCCGCCCCGCGATCCCGCCGCGCTCGCCGAGGCCATCGGCCGCCTGCTCGCCGATGCCGAGTGGCGTCAGCGTCTCGGTGTGGCCGGCCGCCAGCAGATCGACACCCGCTTCCATATCCGCGACACCATCGCTCAGACCCTGGCTCTGCATCAATCCCTGCTGGTGGAGTCTCTGGAGGCCGTGCCATGACGGGTCAGCCGGTCTGTCGCGAAGGGGATCGCTGGCGGTTGCCGCTGGACGAAGCCGGGTGGCGCTGGGCGCCGGGCCGTTCGTTGCGCCTGGTCTCCGGCGATCCGGTCGTTTTGCCACACTGCTGGAACGCGGCGGACGAATACCGGCCCGGTATCGACGTCCGCCGTGGCTGGGCCACCTATCAACTGGACTTCAATTTGCCGGCGATGGACCCCGCCAAAGAATGGCGTCTGCGCTGCGGCGGCTTTTATGGGATTGGCCAGGCATGGCTCAATGGGCATTCCATAGGCCGTTTCAATGGCGACTTTATCGGCTTTGATCTGCGGGCCACGCCCGCGCTGCGCCCCGGCACCAACCACCTGATTGTACAGGTCGGCAATGGTTATTCCCGCACCCTTCTGCCCGGTCTGGCGCGCCCGGATTTCCATCTTTATGGCGGGCTGGGGGGGGGGCTGCAGCTTGTGGCGCTGCCACCCGTGCGCCTAGTGCGCCAGGATAGCCAGGTCATCAGCGACGCCGCGCGCCCCGGCGAGGTCACCGTGGACCTGGCGCTAATCAACCGCGGAGTGACCGCCGAATCCGTGGCCGGCCACGTCGCCATTCGCAATGCCGCGGGCGACACGGTTGCGGAAGCCCACGGGCCGACCATCGTCCTGCCCCCTGGCGCGGCGGAGCGTCAGTCCATTCCCTGCTCCATTTCTGAGCCCCAATTATGGCACCCCGACTCGCCGACCTTATATGAGGTTGATGCCACACTCCGGTGCGCGGAACGCATCCTTGACCGCCGGTCCTGGACGGTCGGGTTGCGTACCCTCCGCTGTGATCGCCGCCAGGGACTGCTGATCAATGACGTCCCCGTGACCCTGCGGGGGGTTAATCGCCACGAAAATTGGCCGGGATTCGGTTTTGCCATGCCCGCCGTCCTCCACGAAGCCGATGCCCGCCACATTCATGACATGGGGCTCAATTTTGTCCGCCTGTCGCACTATCCCCAGTCGCCTGCGTTTCTCGATGCCTGCGACCGCCTGGGCATCCTGGTGCTTGCCGAACTGTGCTCCTGGAAGCGCATTCGCGGCGGCCGCTGGCTGGCCGCCGCCGCCGCCCAGCTCGAACGGATGATCCGCCGCGACCGCCATCATCCGTCTGTCCTGTTCTGGGGCCTGGGGAATGAAGGCCGCCACCGCGGGGCCTATCGGCGCCTCCACGCGCTGGCGCAGTCGCTGGATGCCTCGCGCCCGACCCTCTATGCCGAAAATCATGCCCGCCGCGCCCGGCGGAAGAAAACGCTTGGAATCACTGATGTGTGGGGCCTGAATTATGAATTCGATGAGCTGGATTTTGCCCGCGCCGCCGCGCCGACCGGCTGCGTATTGGCCACCGAATGCGCCAATCTGCCCTATGCCCGGCGCGGCCATGATCCCGCCGAGGCCCAGCAGGTTGCCGTGATGCGTGATGCCGTAGAGCGCATGGAACACGCCGGGCCCGGCGCCCTTGGCTGGGCCTTATGGGGCTTTGCCGACTACGCCACACCCCGCCGCCAGCGCTGGTTCCGCGAATGCGGCGTGCTGGACGGCGCGCGCAACCGCAAACTGGCGGCCGACTGGCTGCAAGCCCGCGGCCGCCCCCATGAGCCGTTTCTGCGTGTCCGCGGCGACTGGTCGCGGGATGCGGGGCGTCTGCGCCGCCTCTATATCGTCACCAATTGCCCGGAAGTGCACCTGTGGCAGGCCGACGGCACCCGCGATGTCCTGGCGTTGCCCGCGCCCGATTTGCTTGAAAAAGATGTGGTGTTTGAAAATGCGCCCCTGCATCTGGAAGGCCATCATCCGGCCGGCACCGTGGCGGCGAGCCTCGAGCCCTGGGGGGAAGCGACTGCATTTGATCTGCAGGCGGCTCTCCTCACAGAACCGGGAAGCGCGGGGCGTCCGCTCTACCGCGTCACGCTGCAGGTGCGCGATGCCGAGGGCGCCGCCGTGCTGGCCTATGAAGGCGACGCCATCATCCCGCCGCCCTCCGGATGCCGGTTGTCTCTCATTGGCGGCGAGCGTCTGCCGGTGCATGGCGGCCAAGGCACGTTTTGTATCGAACGGCCCCGGGAGATAGCGGACATTAGCGTAGAGTGCCGCCTGGACGACTTCCCGCCCCAGACCCTGCACCTCAGAGGGGAGGGCACCCCATGAGTGCCCCGACCCGTTGCTCTTTGCCCCCCCGCGTCGCTCAGTTGCATACCAATCTGAGCTGGGGCGGTGGCGAAAGCCAATTACTCGCGCTCGCCATCCGCCTGCAAGCGCGCGGCTATTTTACCGTGCTGGCCACCCCCCCCCACGGTGCGCTTTATCCGCGCGCGCGCCGTGCTGGCCTCCGTGTTCTCGCCCTGGACGACACCCGCGCCGCCCGCCGCCAGCTCCTGTTCGATTTGCAGGAGTTTGATCTGACCCATCTCAATGCCCACGATTCCGACGCCACCACGCTGGGCCATTGGCTGCGGCGTCACCTCGGCATCCCGCTTATCCTGACCCGGCGGATTGCCTCGCCCCTTCGGCGCAATCCAGTCTCGCGTTGGAAATATTCCCCGCGCCGCCTCGAGGCCGTCATCGCCATATCCGGTACCGTCCGCGAAGTCATGGTGCGGTGCGGGTATCCCGTCAACCGCATCCATCTTGCCGGCGATGGCGTTGATGTTGCCGCTCTCGCCCGGGTCCCGCAGGAGCCCCCCCTGCGCGCGCCCTATGGCACAGATTTTCTTGTGGGCGGTCTCGGACGCCTGTCCGGGAAGAAGAACTGGATCGTGATGGTCCGCGCGGCGGAGATTCTGGCCCGCGAGTCATTCCCGGTGCAGTGGATGATTGCTGGAGATGGCCCGGACCACGCCGCCCTCGCCGACGCCATTCGTGCTGCCGGGCTGCAGGGACGTTTCCATCTGCCCGGTTTCCGCGAGGATGCCATCCGCCTCCTACGGCAGTTCGATGTGCTCTGCGTCCCATCGCGCATGGAAGGCGCATCCGTCACGGTTCGTGAAGCCATGGCCATGGGCATCCCCGTTGTCGCCGCCGATGCCCCCGGCGTGGTGGAATCGCTCGCCGGGCATGGATGGACCGTCGGCCGCGATGATCCCGTGGCCCTGGCCAAGGCAATCCGCACGGCATTGGAAGACCCCGACGCCCGCGCCGCCCAGGCCCGCGGCGCCCAGCGTTACGCCCGCGCGCACTACGACTACGAACACACCCTCGCCGCCACCCTCGCCGCCTACGACAGCACCCCCCCGCGCTAATCACGGGAGGGCGGGGGGGGGGGCAAGCGCAGCACCCGGGCAGACAGTTGGTCTGGAGGTGCGCTCGCTGGGCGCGCCAGATCAGAAGAGCGGAGAAGGAACCAACCGCCGCCGCGCTAGAGCACATTACTTTATTTTATAGCCGTAATTGCAGAGCAGAACAGTTCGGCTCGGCAGGGACGCCTCGCCCTACCCAAAGCCGGATTCACATGCCTTGGGTAGGGCGAACCCTCCGGGTGAGCC